>JACOTD010000044.1 GCA_016178535.1 Candidatus Peregrinibacteria bacterium | reverse complement strand
GTCCCTCTCGCGTATCTCCTTCAAGTACCAGACTTCCGGCATGGCCAATACGTATACAGGAGTTGTTCAGAACATGGCAAGTCAATCTGCGCTAGGCGTGGGAATCGGGAATTACGACGGGGTGCCGGTCTCGTCGTCGAAGGAGATACCCCTGAATCAACAAGTGGCATCGCGGCGGCATGGGAACAAGGAATCTTTGGAAGCAACAGTCGAAGAATTATCAATATTCTGATCACCGGAGAGAGCGGCACCGGTAAGGAACCGATGGCGCGCGCGATTGCAAACCTCATCAATGATGGCCGTAATGTACAGGCAATCAGCTGTGCCACGATCGCCCCTACACTGGCTGAAAGCGACCTGTTCGGCCATGAGCAAGGAGCATTCACCGATGCAAAAAAGCAGAGAATTGGATTATTCGAGGCAGCAAATGACAATGGTATCGTCCACCTCGATGAAATCGGCCATCTGGCTCTGGACATCCAAGCAAAATTGCTGCGTCTGCTCGACGACCCGTACACGTTCAGGCGTGTCGGCGGCGGCGCGGAAGTGAGATTCACGGGCAGAGCAGTGATCGCCACGACCAGCGATGATCTGGAAGTGAAAGCGCAACGTAATGACTTCAATCGTGCGCTGCTCAACCGCTTGTCCTCCATCCATCTCACGCTGCCGACTCTGGAGGAACGGCCCAAGGAACACTGGCTTGCTCTGATTGATCATTTTCTCTGCAAGTTGAGCGCAGAATATGAAAACACCATTACGATGACGGACGACGCCATCGCGACACTGCTGACGATGACGTTTCCTTCGAATATCCGTGGACTGAGAGACATGATCACTAAAGCGTACCTGTGTATGCAAATGGATGAAGGCAGCACCTGTATCCACAGGCGTCATATCCGCCCCGCAAGCCGGGCGCAGGAACAGGATATGCCTAATTGCCAAGTGGATGGCACCATCTCCGCCCTCAAAAAGATAAGGCAAAGGGACGAAAAAGCTATCATTTACGCAGTATTGGAATCTGAGAAATGGAGAAGAAAGCACACGGCAATTCGTTTGGGGATATCGAGAACCACGCTGTACAAAAAAATGAGACAGTACAAGCTTCTCGATGCCGAAACAGTCGATGGTGTACGTGACTAGCAAGAAGAGGCTCTTCCGGCAAGAGAATAGCACATGTCCTGCGCCCCTGAAAAACTACCAAATTGTCACCCTGAGCCATGCCCGCCCGGACGCGGTCGGACGGGTCGAAAGGTCAATTCTCAATTATCAATTTTCAATTGTACCTTACGCATCAAGAACAATCGGCACAGTTCCACGCTCTTGGACGCCGTACCGCTCATACCCTTCTCTCTCCAGCCGCATCGCGAGCCCCTTCCCTCCGCTCTCGACGAGCTTCCCACGGATCATCACGTGGACGCGGTCGGGCTCGATGTACTCGAGGAGGCGAGCGTAGTGCGTGACAATCACTGCTGAAAAATCGGGAGATCTCATCCGATTGATTCCATTCGCGACGATTTTCAATGCATCGATGTCGAGACCGGAATCCGTCTCATCCAGAAGAGCGAGAATTGGCCGCAGAACAGAGAGCTGCAGGATTTCCGCCTTCTTTTTTTCCCCTCCGGAGAATCCTTGATTGACCGCGCGCTCGGCGAAGGAGGGATCCATGGAGAGTTCCGCCATCTTCGACTCGAGGAAAGTTTTGAACTTGATCGGTGAAATCTTTTTGCGCTTGGAATCGCGCTGGTTCATCTGCGCGTTGTAGGCAGCGAAGAGGAAGCTCCTAAGCGTCACCCCCGCGATCTCCTTGGGATACTGGAATGCGAGGAAAAGCCCCTCTCGCGCGCGCTCATCGGCGGATAACTCCAATAAATTGCAATTCGCAAATCGCAATTCGCCATTCGTCACTCGGTACTTCGGGTGTCCCATGAGCGTATTCACCAAGGTCGATTTGCCCGAGCCATTGGGCCCCATGATGGCGTGCGCTTCGCCGGAGCGGACAACCAAATCAACGCCACGAACGACTTCGGTTCCTTCCACGGCGATGTGCAGATTGTGGATGGAGAGCAGAGGCTGCATGGAAAGAAGGATACTGAGGGACGGTGTACTCGTATACTGCTCCACTCGTATACTCGTGCAGGAAAACACTGTTTCATGACACGAGTACACCCATGCCCAACGTCACCTTCCACACGAACGGCCAAATCAAAACCGTTGAAGCGCCCGAAGGCCGGAACCTTCTGCAAATCGCGCTCGATAGCGGCATCCCCATGGAGCACGCCTGCGGCGGCAATGGCTTCTGCACCACCTGCATGTGCACTGTGAAGAAAGGGATGGAAAACCTGAGTCCGAGGAACGATCGCGAGGAGAACATGGGCGTCACGGACGATCCCGCGCGGCTGAGTTGCCAGGCGGAGGTGAAGGGGGATGTGGAGATTGAGGTGATTGAATATTGATGAATTGCGAGTGGCGAACTTCATTCGTAATTCGTAATTCGTAACTCGTAACTCGTAATTCGTAATTCGTAAATCGTCATTCGTCATTCTCTCTTTATGCCCTCGCCAAAGAAACGAGTTTTGATTTCACATCCTCATTGTACGGCTCAATCCGATTGATGCGGCGGTAGGTTTCCTCGGCCTTGTCGCCGTACCCCAGCTGCAGATAGCACTCCGCGAGGAGGTGGAGGAGGGTCGTATCGCGCGCCAGGCGCTGCGTGGCCTTCTCCAGGAGAGGAGCGGCTTCCTCAAACCTGTGCGCGGCGATGCAGGCGCGCCCGAGAGCGGACGAGCGCTCGGGGTTCTGCGCATCGCGATTGAGCGCCTCCTGATACGCCTGACACGATTCCAGGAATTTTCCCTGGCGGTAGTACGCGAGCCCCAGGTTCGCGTGGAAGGAGACGTCGTCGCGCTGGGGGAGGAGCTCCTTGTACATCGCCTCCGCCTTGCTCTCGCGGCTCGTCGTGAGGTACAGCTTGGCGAGTTCGGCCTGGACATCGATCGCATGCGGCTGCACGGTGAGCGCTTGGATGAAGAGCCGCTCAGCCTCCTCGACGTTCTCCTGGCTCATCGCCTTGTCGGCCATCCGGACGAGCGAGCGCACCTGCTGGAGCTCGATCGCGGATACGCGGGGGCTCTTGCGCGGACGATCCACTTTCTTTTCCTCCACCAACACGGCTCCGCGCTCTTCGGCAAATTGGAAGCGCTGCTTGATGCTCCGCACGAAGCGGCGCACGCTGCGGGTTCGCAGGAGCGCCCGCGCACCGAAGAGCGCGCAGACGCCAAGGAGGGAGCCGGAAAGGACAATGATGTAGAGCACGCGGAAGACGGACAGCGACGAACGAGCCTAGCATTCTGTTCAGAATGAAGCAAGCCAACAATGGGTCGAGAAAAGCAAGCGAAAGGAGCGCTCTGTCGATCAATGGGTCAACGGTGAAATGTTCCAGCGGTCCAGTGATTCATTGAACCGTTTGCATGTCGGCAAGATCCAAGACAAACGATTGCGCCAGGAGCTGCCGCGACGCATTCGTCTCCAGACGATGGAGCAATTGATGGAACGCTTGGACTGCATTGGCTGCAGGGGGAGAGGGAAGCATGCGCAGGCTCAATGCCAGATGGAGGAGGAATTGCTGCGCCTCAGGCGTGCGATCGTGGAGAGGTGCCAGGAGATTCAGGCGCTCGGCGAGCGACCGGCTCTGCCAGAAGGAGAGCGCCTTGGCCGCAAGCGAGTGCTCGCTGCGCAGCCGATCGGGATCCTCGCGCAGGAGGCGAATGATCCCGGGCGCGCCGAGAGCGAGATGGAGGAGAAATTGCGCATCTTCGGCTTCGATCCCGGCGAGCAGGGGTTGGAGCTCCCGTGCGGGCAGGCATTGGAAGTGCAGGACGCGCATGCGCGACCGCAGGGTGGGGAGGAGAGAAGGGAGCGCTTGTGTGGTGAGCAGGAAAACCACTCCCTGCGGCGGCTCCTCGAGAATCTTGAGGAGCGCGTTCACGGCTTCAGCCTGCATGCGCTCCGCGGAGCGGATGAGCGCGCATCGGTACGTCCCCGTGCCCGTTTCCTGCAGGCGCTCGTTCAAGATGCGAATGTCCTCGATACCGACCGTGTCAGTGCGGGCTCCCCCTTTCTTGCGGTGCTGTTGCGGGACATTGGACGTCTTCGCAATCACGTCGAAATCCTCGCACATCTCCTCGATCCATAACTGATCGATCACGAGGAGATCGGGGTGAATCAGATGGTCGACTGCATGCGCGATTTTCTTGCGCTCCTCATCGGTCGCGGCATCGCTCGAGAGGAGCTCTGTGGCGAACCACTTCGCAATCGTGAACTTCCCCACGTGCCGTGGGCCCGCGAGCAGGTACGCATGAGCGACGTTGTTCGTCTTGAGGTCATCAACCAGCGCGCCGCGCTGGGATTGGTGGCCGAGGATGGAGTCGGAAAAGGTCAAAGATACAAGATGCAAGAAACAAGATACAACCTTTTGTTTCTTGTATCTTGTGTCTTGAGTATTTCGTTTCACGCCTCCCTCCCATGACACTTCTTATGCTTCTTTCCGCTGCCGCACGGGCACGGATCGTTGCGACCAACCTTCTGCTGTGTACGAGGAGCGGCAGTCGGAGCGCGGACGATTTGTGACTGCATGGTGACGAGATTCCCATTGGACGCAGCGTCGGGTGAAGCCTCGGCAAAATTCGACTGCGCGAAGATCTTCGTGTCCACGCCCGTCTGGAGGAGTTCCCCCTCGATCTGCGCCTGATTCGTCGTGAGCTGCTGCAACCCCTGGGTCTCCGCCATGATCACTTGGGGCGCGAAGAGGGAGAACTCGGCCTGGAGGAGGGTGCGCACGATCGTCGATTGGACGGTGGCGAGGAGCTGCTGGAAGCGACGGAAGCCCTGGTCTTGATATTCAATCAACGGATCGCGCTGCGCAAACCCCGAGAACGCGACCTGCTCGCGCAGGTGCGCCATGTCGTCGATGTGATCCATCCAGTGCGTGTCGATCGAGCGCAGCGTGATGATGCTCTCCGCGCGCGCGACGATCTCCGGCGGATAGCTCTTGCACTTCTCCTCGTAGAAGGCGACGACCATTGCTGTCAAACGTTCCTTGAGAAGTTCGGAGTCGTTGAATGTCGCCAAGTGCTCGCGCGTGATGATCTCACCGAACCCCGCGTGCAGAGCGGTCAGAGATTCGTAGAGTTCATTGAAGTTCCACTCTTCGCTATCGAGAGTGGAGGCATGCAGAGCGACGAGGGTAGAAACTTCTGATCGGAGTTCGGTGAGGATTTCGTCGTGCAGAGGCCACTGGATGTTTCTCGTTCGCTCGTTCGCTCGCCCGCCCTGAGCCGAATCGAAGGGTTTTCTCGTTGTGTCTTGAGTGTCAGCATCGAGCAACGGAGCATGGTCGAGCAACCCGCCCGAACGTTGTTCGGCACGGACGGGCGAGGAACGTTCTTCCATTTCCACAATCTTCTCCAGCACCTTCTGTCTCCTCTTGTAGATGATCTCCCGATGTTTGTTCATCACGTCGTCGTACTGGAGCACGTGGCGGCGGATGTCGAAGTTGCGGCCCTCCACCTTCTTCTGCGCGCCTTCGATCGAGCGCGAGACCATGCGGTTCTCGAGCGGGACGTCGTCGGGGACTTTGAGCCGCTCCATCATCGATTTCAACCGGTCGCCGCCGAAGAGCCGCATGAGATCATCCTCCATCGAGACGAAGAACTGGCTCTCGCCGGGATCCCCCTGGCGGCCGGAGCGACCGCGGAGCTGATTGTCGATCCGCCGCGCCTCGTGGCGTTCCGTGCCGAGGATCACGAGCCCCCCGAGCGCCTGCACACCCTCGCCGAGCTTGATGTCGGTGCCGCGCCCCGCCATGTTCGTCGCGATCGTGATCGCGCCCTTCTGCCCGGCCTTGGCGATGATCTCGGCTTCCTTTTCGTGCTGCTTGGCGTTGAGCACCTGGTGGAGGACGCCGAGCTCATCGAGGAGGATGCTCATCACCTCGGATTTCTCGATGCTCGTCGTGCCGATGAGGACGGGCTGCCCTTGCGCATGTTTCTCCTTCGCGATCTTCGCCACCGCTTTGAACTTGGCGCTCATCGTCCGGTAGATGGCATCGGGGTTGTCGGCGCGGATCATCGAGCGGTGCGTGGGGATGACGATCGTCCGGAGTTTGTAGATGGATTCGAACTCCTCCTCTTCCGTCTTCGCCGTCCCCGTCATGCCCGCAAGTTTCGTGAACAGGCGGAAGTAATTCTGGAACGTGATCGTCGCGAGCGTCTTGCTCTCCCGCTGCACCGTCACCTTCTCCTTCGCTTCGAGTGCTTGATGCAAGCCATTCGAGTACCGACGCCCCGGCATCAGGCGTCCGGTGAATTCGTCGACGATGATCACTTCGTTCTCCTTCACCACGTAATCGACGTCGCGCTTGTAGATGCCGTGCGCACGCAGCGCCTGCTCGATGTGGTGCACCTCCTCGAAGCCTCTCTCGGTATAGATGTTCTCCACCCCGAGCAGCTGCTCCATCGTCTTGATCCCCTCCTCCGTGAGCGCAACCGCGCGCTGCTTCTCATCGGTGTTGTAGTGGACGTTCTCCTGGAGATTGCTGACGAGCTGCGCGTACTGGACGTACTTGGCGGTCGATTCCTCCGCCGGCTGGCTGATGATGAGCGGCGTGCGTGCTTCATCGATGAGGATGGAATCGACTTCATCGACAATGGCATAGTGGAGGCCCCTCTGCACCTGCTGGGCCACCGAGGGCGCCATGTTGTCGCGGAGGTAATCGAACCCGAACTCGCTGTTGGTGCCGTAGGTGACGTCGCACGCGTAGGCCGTGCGGCGATCTTCGGTGGGAACTTCGTGGAGGATCATGCCGACCGTGAGCCCCAGCGCCTCGTAGAGCATTCCCATCCACCGCGCATCGCGCTTGGCGAGGTAATCGTTGACGGTGACGACGTGGACGCCCTTGCCGAGGAGCGCATTCAGGTACACCGGCAGCGTGCACACGAGCGTCTTCCCCTCCCCCGTGCGCATCTCCGCGATGCATCCGCGATGGAGCGCCGCTCCGCCCAGGATCTGCACGTCGAAGGGCGCCATGTCCCACCGGAATTCCTGCCGCCCGATCGCGACGGTCTTGCCCTGCAGGAGTTCGCACGCGCGGATGGCGGTGGCGAAGGCTTCAGGCAGGAGCTCATCGAGCGACGCGAGCCCCGCCTGCGCCTTCGCCTTCATCTCCTCCGTCTTGCGCGGCAGCGTTTCGAGCGTGAGCGCGCGGATGCTCGGCGCCTCACACGCCCTCCGCACCTCGTGCACGACCGGCCAGAGCTTCTTGAGCTCCTTCTTGTTGGGGTCTCCAAGCAGCCGATTCAAGGTATCGAGAAAAGCCATCGTATCTCACCGTCTGTATACGGAATACGAGGATAGCAGAACTGCGCCGATGGAGCAGAGGAAACTTGAGGAGTGTGTACGCCGCTCTCAGCGGTTCAGGCGGCGTCATCGGCACTCGTCCATCTGGACTCGAAAATCGCATTGAGAAAGAAGAGACCATTACCCGCTGAAAAAATTCGCTCCCCTGGCACGCTTGAGGAGGAGAATTCACACACATCTCCATCGGAAAGATCAGGGAAACATGTGAGCTACCACCTCCTCCCGTACCACGACAGCAGCGTGCGGCGATCGAACGTTCGATCCCGCAGAAAATCAGGAAGAATTTCCTCGAGTGGACGCAATCCTGAGCAGAGTAGACCACGATCATCCATTGCCGTGCGATGCTCGGGGATGAGCTCGCCCATCCAGGGATCGCTCGGCTCCACATTCGCGAGGAGCTCGTCGAGTTTC
This sequence comes from Candidatus Peregrinibacteria bacterium, assembly GCA_016178535.1. Lineage (GTDB taxonomy): Bacteria > Patescibacteriota > Gracilibacteria > Peribacterales > Peribacteraceae > JACOTD01. The sequence continues at coordinate 12,432 of JACOTD010000044.1, read as the reverse complement.
ATCAATGTCGCCTCGGGCGCGAGTGCAGCGAACCGCCCGAATCCGCGGACGAAGAGTTCGTGCTTCTTGGTTGAGTGGAACCACCACACATTCGCAAATCGTAAATCGCCCTTCGCAATTCTCGGTGCAAAAAGATCACTCAGATAAATCCCGCACACCGGAATACCCATCGCAAACGCCAACGCATTCGCAAACGCGCACGCGACTCGCAGGCTCGTGAAGCCGCCGGGCCCGACGACGCAGGCGATGCTCGTCAGATCCTGAGCCCGAAGATTCGCAGACACGAGGAGATTCTCGAAAATCAGCACCAGTTCGCGATCGTCGATGCGATGATCGATCGGCCGAAATGCGATGGCCGATTGTTCCGCCACGATGGCGAGGATTCCATCATGACTTGCCAGATCGAGGAAGAGTATCAGCACAAAGAGAATTGTACGGAATTTCGCCGATCTTGGTTTTCTCGTAGAGCCCAAAACGACCAAAATCAGCGAAATATGGAACTGTAAAATTTTAGGCCAATTTTGGAATGACCGCCACGACGTGTGGGGCAATAGTTATCACATGCACTTCCGGCAAGCCGACCCGGACGCCGCAAAGTTGTGTGCGGAGGACATCGGCATCTGCCTGCTCTCGGGCAATGTCGAGTGGTACCGCGAAGCGGGACGCCACCGCTGCCGACTGGCAGCGGTTGGATCCACGCGTCCGCGTGCGGCGGCCGCAGCCGCCGGATGCCACCGCTTCCGCCGTCTCATCACCTCACACCTCTACCAAAGCACCCACCCACCCGTGAAAAAGTTTTTCCCTTCCACTGCCTCACCTTGTACCTCGCTTCCCTACGGCTTTAGTACGTTTCGGGGAGCTTCCCTTCTTTACGCAACGCGAGCGCCGATGATGCGATGCCTTCCGTCCGCAAATTGCCGGATGGCGGCCGCAATCGTACCAGGTCTGGAAGATCGTCAGGATAACGCATGAGGCGGTGGTACAGCCCGGGGTCGTGCTGCTTCGCCAAGCTGATGATCCCCATCCAGAGCACGCGGTACTCGCGCGCTTCTCGGTCGTTGAGACCGAGCATGCGCACGATCTGGCGTGCATCTCGCGTCCGTGCCTCGATCAGGCCGTCTTCACGGCGGTGCCGGCGTGCGCGGCCGCAAGAGCGCAAGGCGCTGGCGGTACTGCATAATTTGGCCAAATTGAATCATCGAAAATAAAACATAAAATTGATCATGCAATTATTTTCTATGGACAAATTCTCCCAGGATCATAAGAATTCCACCGTCTCTTAATTTTGCCAATTTTGGTCGAATATGGAGATCGTGGCTAGCCTAAGAATTGGTTTTTATTGTTTTCTATCTGATCCTTATGACAAGACACCTTGTTCAATTAGCAGAATTATCGATTGATCAACTGCAGATCGATCCGGATAATCCTCGAATGAAGGTGGAAGGTCGATATATCATTATCGATGGCCACAGACGCTATCTATGTGCAAAGAAATTGGAGATGAAGACTGTCCCCTGCCGTATTTATCCTAAACTTCAGCCCGCAGAACTCGCCCTGCGACGTTTTGAGGTGCAGAATAATCGAGTAGAATGGGGGCCCCTGGAACGAGCAGAGGCATTTGCACAAATAAAGAGAGCGGAAGGATTTGATAAAGATAAAGACTTGGCGGGATATTTGGGCCTCTCGCCAACGATGGTTTCTTCTTCGTTGAAATTGCTCAACCAACACACGCGCTACAAGGATTTGTTTGAAGCCCATGAATTGAAAGAAACATATGCAATCGAATTCAGCCGGATCAGGGATTTTCTGAGGGATGTGCGCGAATTCGATATACCGAAAATCATTGAGATTCTCTTGCTCAAAGCAAAACACAAAGTGATTAAAAATGGGAAAAGCTTTCGGATGATCGGAAAAATTTTCCTGAAAGCAAATCGCTACGAAGATCAGCTCCATGAATTTCTCCAGGACCCCGACATGACCTTGGAAGAATTGAAAGAACAAACGGGTGAAACATGGCTTGCGACCATGTTGGAGCGGGTGCAACAGGCCCTCGCCAAGCGATACAGCAGCGGCAAAGATCTGACAGCGGAAGAAGAGGCGCACCGCGCTGAACTGCAGGACTTTCTGACGAGCATTGATCCGAGACGATCCGCGTCTGCTCATCCGAAACACGAGCATGTCATGAAGGAAAGCATGGAGACGTTGCTGGCAGCTTCCGCATGAAGACATCGATTTTTTTACCCGCAGGGACTCCTTCCATGAAGGCAGTTGCCTATTACAGGCATTCCGCCGAGAATAAACAGGAGAACTCCGTGGCGATTCAGCGGGAACTCATCCGAGCGTTCGCCCAAGAGAACGACATCACGATCATTCACGAAGAAATTGATGAGGGGAAGACCGGCCTTCTCGCGGACCGCACGGGATTCCAACAACTCCTCCATACATGGGTTCTCGATGAGTGCGCCCCTCTTTTCGACTATATTCTTGTTCGCGATGTCGATCGTTGGGCGCGTTTCCAGAATCCGAATGAATGGGGATACTATGAATTTCTCTGCAACAGACGCGGAAAGAAAGTCATCGACGTATCGCAGGGATTGCCTCGCGATGATCGTCCTCTGGCAACGAACATCCTCACATTGATCAAACGAGAAATGGCCGCGGAATACAGCAGACAGCTCAGCGAGAAAGTCTTTCACGGCTGCATGTATGTTTCACGACAAGGATTCTCTGCCGGGGGGTCATCCTGTTATGGAATGGGTCGTTTGTTGTTGAATGAACAACGAAAGCCTCTTTGTTTGCTGAAGAAAGGTGAACACAAGCAGATTGCAAATCAGCGCGTGACGTTCATCCCTCTCGAAGACGAGACAACGACGACAGTTCGAGATGTTTTTCGACTTTTCGATGAAGGCCGCACCCTGGCAGCCATCGCATCCATGTTGAATACGAAGGGCATACCGTCTGCCTCGGGAGGAAAATGGGATGCAAGAAACGTGCTCCGCATTCTTCAGAATGAAACATACACTGGAAAGCGAATCTACAACAAAACATGGAATCGATTGCGGCAGGGGAGGCGCCATAATCCCCGGAACGAATGGATCATTTGCGAACATGCCTTCCCTGCTCTCATTGATGAAAAACTCTTCGAGCGAGTGCAAAAGAGACTAACGGACGAGCAGGAAGAGACCATCGCATCTTCTCGAAGAAGGCAACTGACGAATACCTTCGCACGGGAGTTTCGCAGGCATCTCTCCGCTCCAGGATTGCCCGCAAAGCCTCCGGGCATATCCCCGTTCACCGTAAGCTATGCCATCGGTTCTTCGATTCAAAAGCAGTGGTGCTTCTACGCCTCCGGTGCACTGCGTTCGTATAATCAAATACTGTGCATCGGCATGGAACAACGAGAGGAAAATAGTCATGCAAATTTTTTCTTGATCCCCATTCAAGCATTCGGATTGTCGGGCGTATGCATCGTGAGCGAAGGGGAACGGCACGATGAGCAGTATCGCATCACGCAAGAATCGCTTGCGGAGAAAGTTGGTGAAATTGCAAGGAAGACCGTTTCTCCGGTGCATCTCTCATGACGCTCTCCCTCATCATCCCCACGCACCGGCGCGCGGACATCCTCAAGGAATGCTTGAGTCGCATCGCGCGTCAGACAATCGGCGATCAACTCGAGGTGATCGTCGTGAGCGACGGACAGGATGAGGAGACGGTAAAGCTATTTGAAGATACAAGATCCAAGACACAAGATACAAAATTTCTCGAAATCCCCCCATGCCACCAGGGCGTCGCCCGCAACAGAGGAGTGCAGGCCGCGACCGCGGATCTTTGCCTCTTCATCGGCGACGATATTTTTTTGGAACCGGATGCGTGCGAGAAACATCTTCGTTGTCATGGTGAGCGCTGTCGAACCATGGCAACGAAGTCCCCCTTCGACAGAGCTCAGGGTGACATCAGAACTCAGAGTACCATCGCCGTCCTCGGCCACACAACATGGGATCCAGCTCTAGAAATAACGAAGGTGATGCTCTGGCTCGAGCGCTCGGGCTGGCAATTCGGCTATCCGATGATCGAGCGGTACGCGCACCGATTTTTGCCATCGACCATCCAGCGCCGCTTCACGTACACGAGTCATCTCAGCCTCCCGACCGCGATCGCGAAGCAATTTCCCTTCCGCGAGGATGTCTCGCTCTACGGCTGGGAAGACATCGAATGGGGATTGCGATTGGCGAAGGCGGGAATTCGTCTCTTCTATGAACCCGATGCGAAGACACTCCATCATCATCCGATGACGCTCAAGGATTCACTGAAGAGAATGGAGACATTGGGAAGATCGGCTGTGGAGATCGAGAAGCTGGTTTCCGAGCTGAACGTGGTACCCAAGGGGTGGAAGAGAATCGCGTACGCACTCGCTTCGAAACTCCCCACGATGCGGGGCAAGCATGCGAGGGCGTTCTTGAGGGGGACAGAACGTCCTTTGGAGCTTGTATGAGAGCAAAACTCGACCATTCATGAAAAAACCGGAAAAATCATTCCTGACATGCACCCAACGTCCTATACTCTGCGCTCATGCCCCATCAGAACCCTCCGACGGATGACTCCTCCCAGGCGCCGGCGACGAAGCAAGACATTCGCATGATCATGGAGGAGATCGGAAAGCTCTACGATGCCAATGAAGGATGGAAGGATGAGATTCTTGAAGCGAATGAGGGATGGAAAGAGGAAATCATTCACGAATTCAAAGTGGTAGGAGAGAGCATTCGTCACGACGCAATGGGATCGAACAAAGATCGTATCGAACAGCACGAAGATAGAATCAAGAGATTGGAAAACCACACGGGATTGCTTGCTGTATAGCCCTTTCTTCTCTACAAATTCACGATTCCCTCTCATGAGTACCGCACGCGACGACTCCCAAGCACCGGCGACGAAGCAAGACATTCGCATGATTATGGATGCGATCGGCAAGCTGTACGACGCTACTGCGCGATGGAAGGATGACATTCTCGAATCGCACGAGCGGTGGAAGAATGAGATTTTGGAATCGAACGAGCAATGGAAAGAGGAGATGCGACAGGAGACGCGCGGGTGGAGGAACGAGATGCGGGATGAAATGGCGCTGTGGAGAGAGGAGATGAACGGCTGGAGAGCGGAGATGAAATCGTGGAAAATCGACATCGTGCACGAATTCAGAGTGATCGCGGAGAACATGCGCAACGACTATCTCGGCGCACACAGAGATCGGATCGAGAATCATGAAGATCGCATCCATGCGCTCGAGAAGCACACGGGATTGGCCGTCGCGTAGCTCTTGCGCAAGCGAAGGAACAGCGTACGATAGTCCCAGAGTTCGATCCTTCATGACACTCTTCCGATTCTCGGAATGGTGGTTTCTCGATGAGTTCCCCTATACTTCTTCCTCACTATGCGTGCATCCTTTTTAGCGGCCATCAACCAAATCTGCTCGGAGAAGAACGTCTCCGCCGATCAGGTGATCGAGGCCGTCAAACAGGCCATCGCAACGGCGTACCGGAAGGATTTCGGCAACAAGGAGCAGGAAATCCGCGTGGAGTTCGAGGAGGGCAAGGATATGCCGACGATCCTGCTCGTGAAGGAAGTGGTGGAGGTGGTGGAGAACGACAACTTCGAGACCAGTTGGAAGGATGCGCGCAAGATCAAACCGGACAGCGCAGTCGGCGACGAGATCGCGATCGACGTCACGCCGCTCGAGTACGGCCGCATCGCGACCCAGGCCGCCAAACAGGTGATCCTCCAGAAGTTGCAGGAGGCCGAGAAGCAGAGTTTGTACGAAATGTTCAAGGACCGAGAAGCGGAACTCCTCACGGCGACGGTGACGAAGGTGGACCCCAACTGGGTCACGCTCGAGATCGAGGGCATGACGGTGTCGCTCCCCTGGCGCGAGCAGATCCCCGGCGAGCACTACTACACCGGCAAGCGTATCCGCGTGTTCCTCGATACCGTCGAACTCACGGGCAAGGGACCGCAACTCAGGATTTCGCGCACGCACCCGAGCCTGGTGAAAAAACTCCTGGAACTCGAAATCCCGGAGGTGCGCAACGGCGACGTGGAGGTGATGGCGATCGCGCGCGACGCCGGCTTCCGAAGCAAAGTGGCCGTGCGCAGCAAGGACCCGCGTATCGACCCGATCGGCGCGTGCGTGGGGCAGAAGGGCGTGCGCATCCAGGCCGTGATGGAGGAGATCAACGGCGAGCGCGTGGACATGATCGAGTGGAGCGAGGATCCCATCAAACTGATCTCTCTGGCGCTCCAGCCCGCGGCCATCTCCGCCGTGATCATCGTGAACGAAGAGGAACACCTGGACGATCAGGGCCGCCGCATCAAGAAGCGCGCCGCCGTGTTCGTGGAGGAGGCGCAGCGTCCGATGGCCATCGGCAAGAAAGGGCAGAACATCCGCCTGGCGACAGAACTCACGGGCTACGAGCTCGATATGTACAACTACGAGGAGCTGCCCGCCTTCAAGGCAAAATTGGCCGCCTTGCGCGGCGGTGAGGTGATGACGGAATCAACCGATGAATCCGAGCAGCAGGCGCCCGTGGTGAGCGAAGCCGAACCATCCCCGCCTGCTGCCGACGGCGAAGCCGTCGAATCATTGGGGCCAGAATCGGCCGATAACACAGGTTCCGAACCCACCGTCGAACTGCCTGCGGTGAGCGTCGTCGAACCCGATAGTGCGAAGGGAACAGAGGACACGCTGACACCGGATAAGGAGCAACCCTAGCCCCTACCTGCCCGCCGCAGCCTTGGCGAAGGTGGGGCACTCCCCTACGCTGAGCTTCGTGACCCTCCCCTCCCTCCCCCTCGTCGTCCTCGATACCGAGACGACCGGCTTCGTGCCGCGGACGCACCGGGTGATCGAGTTCGCATGCGCGTGCGTGGACGAGGGCGAGGTGATCGCAGAGTATGAGCAATTGTTCTTCCATAACGGCGTCCCGCCGCACGTGGAGGTGCTCACGCACATCAAGACGAACGACCTCCGCGATGCGCCGACATTCGAAGAATGCCGGGGGGAGATCCTCAAACACCTTCCCGAAGATGCGCTCCTCGTGGGACAGAACATCAGCTTCGATCTCGGGATGCTCAAGGGGGAAGGAATGGATCTGAGCGAGCGGCCGTGGATCGATACCTCCATGCTCGCGTCCTTGGTGTTCCCCGAACTCGAGAGCTACTCGCTGGGATACCTCAGCACCGTCCTCCACCTGAACCATGAGCCCCAGCACCGCGCGATGGGCGACGTGCACGCGACGCTCGAGCTCCTCGGAACATGCTGGGAACGCCTGTGCGCACTGCCAACCGCCCGCGCGAAGGAAGCCAGGGACATCCTGGGACGGAGCACGTCGGGCTACCGGATGCTGATCGAGACGCTGCCGAAGGCCACGCGGAAGACCGCCCCGAAGTGGCTTGCCCCGATTCCGATTCTCGCGAGCAGTGAAGCGAAATCTGCATCGGTCGATCTGCCGACGGCCGAACCGAAGAGCGTTGCGCTCATCGAAGAACCGCTCGATCCCGGGCACTTGGCTTCCATCATCGTCGCGACGCTCGACGATGGCAAGCGTCAGCACTGGATCGCCGTGAAGAATTTGGATGCGGCGGTCGCACGTTTGCCATTCGCACTTTTGAGGCAAACGAGACAACCCTTCGACTTTGCTCAGGGCAGACAAGCGAACGAGCGAACGAGCAGCGAACTGCGCATTCTGTATCCTCACCGCCAGCTCCTCGACCATGCAGCCGCCGACGCGCTGATCGCGCAGAAAACCTTCACCGCGGATGAGGCCACGCTCGCACTCAAGCTCTGCTGGTACCGTCCCCGGATCCGTCGCGAATTTCCGCTGCACGGCGGGGAAGAGTCCGTGTGGAACGGGAAAGTCGCCTGCACGGCGCTGGCGCAGACGTACCGGGACCAATTCGAGAATCTCCCCGCTGTCCTCCTCCTCGATCACCATCAACTCCTCGCAATCGTCTCCGATCCAACGCATCCGGCCTTTGAGGCGATTGAGAAAAATGCGAACATCATCGTGGATGACGCTTCCATGCTCGAGGACACGGCGACGAAAGCGTTCGGATGGCCCTGCGCAATCGATGACCTGCGCGCAGCCTCGGAGGGGAATTCCCTCCTCACAAAATTTCTCGATATCTTTCAGCTCTGGGTGGAAAAAACGCGGCAGTTCCAGGATATCCGTTACCTTGCGATCGGAGATCTGAAGACGCCGGAAGCGCGTGGACTCCGCGAGCAATTGACGGACGTGCGTGCGCAAGGAAACTTTTCCGAGCAGATCAAGGTTCAGTTCGATTCGCTTGCGCAGATCCTCGATCCCGACAACCTGAACAATCGCATCGCCTGGATCGAGCAACGGCAGAACGGCAATCAGTTCCTCCACTGCGTCCCCGAACGCGTGGGGCTCTACCTCAAGGAGCACCTCTTCGACCGCTTCGGAACAATTCTCCTCATCCCATCGCATCTTGACCATTCACTTCCAGAAATTTTACCGCAAGAATCGCCAAGACAACGAGACAACGAGATAACGAAACAACGAGAAACGCTATTGCCCATCTCCTTCCCCACCGATCTGACCGTCGAAACCCTGCTCACGAACCCCCCATCCGGGAAGTCCATCATCCTGCTCCCCGGGAAGAGCATGATCGAGAACCTGTACGTGAAATTCGACGAAGCGCTCGAGGCGGAGAACGCCACACTCATCTGCCAGGGTCTCTCGGGCGGGATGGGTCGCATGCAGGCCGAATTCCACGCCGCCGCGTCTCCTGCGCTCTGGCTCATGACGCCGTGGACGTTCGAGGGCGTCGACCTCCCGGAGCATTGCGTCGATCACCTCTTCCTACGTTCGCTCCCCTTCGATCATCCCTCGTCTCCCGTCTTCAGCAAGAGGAGCCTCCACTACAGAGACGCCTTCGCGGAGTATTCGCTCCCGCGCCTCCTCCACCGGCTCTTCCGGCTCCTGCGAACCTTCATGCGCTTCCGGACGGACGGCGGCGATGTCACGTTCTTCGACGAACGCCTCTGGAGTAAGGCGTACGGGAAACGCGTCCGCAGGTACCTCGCGCATTTCGCGAGCGCGGAATCGCCACCATCGCATTTTGACGCTTCATCGACGGGCGCAGTCGCCATCGGACACCAATCACCCCCACCAGCAGAGCACCCTTTCATGGGCGCGATGCGAAGGGAACCCACGGGCGCGATGCGGAAGAAAAAGAGTCCGAAGAAATCGAAGAAGTCGAAAGACGCGGCCAGGGAAGGACAGCTGTCGCTCTTTTGATGACCAAAAAACCCTGGCGTGAGCCAGGGGTGTCGCTGTTCCGGAGAATCATGGAACAGCAACGAAAAACTTCCTGATGATTTCCATGAAGACGGAAATCATCAGGAACAGAACCACCACTCCGATGAGCAGCAGTTCTAATCCCCGTTTTTCCATAAAAATCTCCGTAAGGAACAGCGCGCCACCTGGCACGCTTAAGAAATGTGCTGGATGGTTTTATTATTATAACATATTTAATTTAGTAAAGGAGGATAAAGGAGCATTAATGCAGATACTCCAAAGAAAAATCCATTGATCTAAAGCCAAAATAACGAGTGTTCGACATCGGCATCCTTGCTTTCCTTCTCCGCTGCGAGTACACTGACGGCGAACGCATCATTCGATCGTTTTCTTTTTTTCTCCGTACAGACATGACCGACACACAGACGAGTGGCGGAGTCGTGAGCCCCGCTCCGTCTCCGTCTCTCCCCCTCTCCCCGCAACGACCGGGGCTCTTTCGACCGCGCCGCAGGAGGCGCCGTCGCGGACCCGGATTCCTTCCCCGGCCGCAGAACGCTCCTGCTCTCTCTCCGTCTCCCGCTCCGCAGCGAGTGGCAGAACTGAAGCGTGGGCACCTGCGCGCATATCCGCTCGGCGGATTCGAGCAGGTCGGCAGGAACTGCTTCGTCCTCGAAGTCGACGAGGATCTCTACATCATCGATCTCGGCCTCCAATTCCCCGATGAGGACATGATGGGGATCGATTATCTCATCCCCGACATTTCCTCGCTCAAGGGCAAGGAGAACCGGATCGTCGCCGTGCTCTTCACGCACGGACATCTCGATCATATCGGTGCCGTCCAGCATTTGCTCCCATCCCTCCATTTCCCACCCTGCTACGGGACCAAGCTCACGATGGCCTTCGTCCGTAAGCGGCTGGAAGAGGAACAATTGACCGGCAAGGCGCGCCTCCACACCGTGAACTTCCGCGAGAAGGTGCGGCTGGGCACGATCGAAGTCGAATTTTTGCGCGTCACGCACAGCATCCCCGATTCCGCGGCCATCGCGCTCCACACGCCCTACGGCACGCTCGTCCACACCGGTGATTTCAAGTTCGATCTCACGCCGATGAACGAACCTCCGGCGGACTTCCATCGCCTGGCGGAGCTCGGCGACAAGGGCGTGCTTGCGATCATCGCCGATTCCACCAACGCGACGAAACCCGGGAACAGCAAGAGCGAGAAGGAAATTTCCGACACGCTCTACGGCCTCATCCGCGATGCCAAGGGCCGCGTCATCGTCTCCACATTCAGCTCGCTGCTGAACCGGCTCCAGCAGATCATCCAGCACGCCCATGCCTTCAACCGGAAAGTCTTCATTGCCGGCCGCAGCATGGAGACGAATATCGAAATCGCGCAGAATCTCGGCTACCTCCAGGCGCCGCGCGGCCTCATCCGCAAGGTGAACCCGGGCATGGACAAATTGCCCGATCGCGAAGTGCTCATCATCACGACCGGAAGCCAGGGGGAGGAAGCCGCGGGTCTCGCCAGGATCGGACTGGGCACGCACCGCCACATCGCGGTGAAAAAAGGTGACACCGTGATCCTCAGCAGCAATCCCATCCTCGGCAACGAGCGCGCGGTGGCGAAGGTGATCAATAATCTGAACTTGCAAGGCGCGACCGTGAAAACGAACCAGGAGCTCGCGCTCCACACGACCGGCCACGGCTACCAGAACGACCTGCTCCTTATGCATCGCCTCGTGCGGGCGCGTCACGTGATCCCCGAGCACGGCGAGCCGCACATGCGCACCGCCCACGCCAACCTCGTGCGCGGGATCGGCTATCCCGAGAACCAGGTGCACCTGCTCACCAACGGCGAGATCCTCGAATTCGACGGACCCGATGCGCGCAGAAGCAAGACCAAACTCCCCGTGCGCGACGTGATCATCGATGGGCGGGGCAGTGCGGGCGAAGGCCAGCGCGTGCTCGATGACCGCAAGGTGATGAGCAATGCCGGCATGCTCATCGTGCTCTTCAAGGTCTACACCGAGAGCAAACGCCTCGTCGCCGATCCCGACATCCTCTCCCGCGGCCTCATCTACGGCTCCGAGCAGCAGGAGATCACGCGGGAAGTGATGCAGACCTCGCGCAAGGCGTACGAGGACGAGCTCAACCGCGGCGAGAAGGACCGCAAGGCTCTCAAGCGCGCCGTGATGGGTTCACTCTTCCGCTACTTCGACCGAAAATTGGATCGGGAGCCGATGGTCATTCCACTGATGGTGGAAGTCTAGAGATCACGAGAGGAGAAGCACAAAGAGCAATGGCATGGGCCGATCTCCTACTTCCTACTTTCCTACTTCCTCATGTCCTACGCCGCCATCCTCTTCGATCTCGACGGCACGCTCGTGGATACGATCGGTCTCTACGAGAGAGCGTCCCTGCAGGCGTTGACCTCGAACGGCTTCACGATGACGCCGGAGCACTTCCTGGAGAAGTACGCAGCGGGCGAGCATTTGCAGGATATTCTTGCTGGGTATGGGAAAACCGAGCGCGATGCACCCTCGCTCCGTTCCACACGCGACAGCATCTACGAGCAATTCCTGGAGACCGAAGCGGAGTGGTTCCCCGGCGCAGAGAACATTCTCACGTTCGCACGGGAGCGCTTCCCGATCGCCATCGTCACGGGATCGTGGCGCAGCTACGTCGATTGCATTGACCGTCGGCTCCACCTCACGCGCTTCACGGAGGTGATCGTGACGGCGGAAGACATGGGCATGGGCACGGTGATGAAGCCGCACCCGCACGGCCTCCTCGTCGCGGCCGACCGTTGCAACGCGCCGCCCGAGCAGTGCCTCTACATCGGCGATCAGCTCTTCGACGTGGAAGCCGCTCACCGTGGAGGGATGCGCTGCTGCATCGTGCGGGGGAACTACACGCCCGTGGAGGCGGCGAGGGAGGCGGATTTCGCGGTGGATTCACTCAAGGAAGTGGAGACGCTCTTGTAGCCGCTCACTGACCCTGCGGCTCAGGCAGCCTGCCACTTTTGGACAATGGCTCTGTATGCCGCATAGAAGCTGTTCGGCTTCTTCCACCACGTCGTAAAGCAGACGGAGAGAAGAATGCTCATGACATCAGCCCCCTT
>JACOTD010000032.1 GCA_016178535.1 Candidatus Peregrinibacteria bacterium | reverse complement strand
ATGATGTAGTCGGCAGTATCGACTGCCTGTTGGAGTTTCTCCGCTCCGGGGAAATTGTTCTTGAAGATGGACGTGGCCATGGGGAAGAAAGGAAGAGGGTAGAAGTCCTCATCCTAGACCCACGATCATGGACACTTTTATTGGCTCAAAAACGGGAGAGAGAGCGTGAGCCCTCTTTTTTTGCCATGCTCAGACTTGCGATGATTCAGACGTTCGTCTCCCGGAAGTTCTTCGCCCCTTTCTTCCCGCCGCCCTTGGTGCCGGAGACTGTGCTCTTCACGAAGGTCCCCGCGCGCTTCGAACTCTCCTTCACGAGCGACTCCACGCCTTCCTTCGCCTCTCGAAATTTGGCCCGCGCGAACTTCTTCGCCTTCTGCAGATTCTGCTGCACGTCCTCGCTCGTCACGAACGCCTGGACGTCTTTGACGACGAGCATCCCGTCGCGCTGGAGGTGCTTGCCCAGCGCCTTCGCGGCTTTCTCCGGATTCTTGGCATTGACAAGCTCTTTGCGGAGCTTCTCGTCGCTGAGGAGATAGCCGGCCATCGCGCCGCCGAGCGCGCCGATGAGGAGAGAGAGTTTGCGCATGATTGGTGTGTGGAAGAGGAGGCCACAGTGTAGGAGAATGGATCGGTAGGCGCAATGAAGTCTCAAAGGTATTTCCTCACCTGCCGCACGAGCATCGGCCCTACGATCTCCCGTAACTGATCGTCCGAGGCTTCGCGGATGCCCGCGACGGAGCCGAAGTGCTTCAAAAGCTCGCGCTTGGTCTTCTCGCCGATGCCCGGAACCGCATCGAGCGCGGAGGCTTTGGCGTGCTTCGTCCCTCGCCTCTCGCGGTGACGGTTCGCGAAGCGATGTGCCTCGTCGCGCAGGCGCATGAGGAGGAACTTCGCCGGGGAGTCCGCGGGGAACGTGACCGGATCGCTGCGACCGGGAAGGAAGACTTCTTCCTCCCGCTTGGCGAGACCGATGACGGGGATCGAGAGATGGAACGAATGCAGAACATCGACCGCGACGCCGAGTTGCCCCTTGCCGCCGTCGATCACGAGGAGATCGGGGCGGCTGCTGAGCGAAGGGTCGATTCTGTTCTGCGCGGCGTCCCACATCATGATGATTCCGGGGGCATCCGTATGCTGTTCTCGCGCGGTCCGCTCGAGTTTTTCCTGAAGTACCTTCGGCGGCGTGATGACGCAGCGGAATCCGATCTCAGCGTAGTATTCTTCGAGCGAGGATTTTGCGTGAACGTAGATTTTGCCCTTCTTGATGCCGCGAAGAATCTTGCGAACGAGAAATTGCCCGAGGCGCTGCCCGCGCCACCGACCGGCAACCCACACCGATCGTACGATGCGGATTTTCCCTTCGGGACACGCGACGAATCGCGCGAATGCAACGATGGTCGATCGTTCTCTCGCAACAAAATAATCGCGGCGATCGATTCCGTCGTTACTGATGTCTGCGGGATGTTTTGCATGAGTCTCCTCGATGATCTTCTGCTCCTTTTTTAGGGCTCTTCCGAACGTGATCCCTTTTTCCTTCCACCGCTTCTCTTCCTCGGGCAGATCTTCGGTGAGTCGCCGCAGCCGACGGGTGAGCACTTCCCGCAGCGCGCGATAATCGTCGACTTCCCCCTCCTTCATCGTGCGGATGGTGAAGGATCGGTACTGATCGCTCCCGGCCTTGCCCTGGATCGCCACCGACATGCTGCCGACGGTTTCCGTCCCCCCGAGGTGCGAGATGTCGTACCCTTCGATGCGACTCAGGGCAGGACATTCGATTCGATGAGGAATGGCCGGAAGACGGAGGACTTCTTGCAGTTCTTTGAGCGCATTCTCGGTATTCCGCTTCTCCGTTTCCCACTTGAGCTCTCGCTGCCGCGCCTTCTCCTGCACGTTCTTCTCCGCAAGCTGGAGGAGATGGGATTTGCGTCCGCGCTCAGGGAGGAGGAGACGGACTTTCCCTCCGCGCTTCGACTTCAGCCACTCGGCCAGGACGGGAGCATCGGCGAGTCCCTCCGAGACGACGATCAATTCCGGAATGTCGAGGCCGTCTTCGTAGTACTGCGGAATGAACTGCTCGAGCACTTCCGAAGCCGACTGTGCGCGACCGGAGAGCGAGAAGCAGCTGTCGCCGATCAAGCGACCATTGCGACGCTGGAGGACGCACACATCCGCTCTGCCCGAGAGCACCGCGACGGCGATCGTGTCGCTGTCTTCGCCCGAGGTGTCGGTGACGAGCTGCTTCTCCCCCATCCTCTGGAGCGAGAGCAGTTGATCGCGCAGTTGGGCCGCCACTTCGAACTTCTTCTCGAGAGACGCCTGCTGCATCTTGATCTTCAGCAAATCTTCGACACTCTGGTAATCGCCCTTGAGGAAGCGGAGAACACCATCGATCGATTCCCTCCGGTACTCCTCGGGCGTCTTCAACCCGATGCACGGCGCGCTGCACGCGCCGATGTGATAGTCCAAGCAAGGAGTGGGACGGTCTTTGTGGATGCAAATGACCTGGAGAGGTATGTGTATGTTGTTTCCTCTCCCCCCGGCCCCCTCTCCGGAGGAGAGGGGGAGAAATGTTCCATTGTGCGAATTCTCCCCTCCTCCATCGGAGGAGGGGCCGGGGGTGGAGGAAGGCTCAATGCTCATATGGCACGTCCGAAACGGAAAGAGCTTCCGCAGAATCGTGAGCATGGTCCAGAGTTCCCCGCCCGTGCTCATGGGACCGAAATACTTGGCGCCATCGCGGGGATCGATGCGACGCGCGGCTTCGACTCTGGGATAGGGATCCTGGACGGTGACGCGGGCGTAGATGTAGTTCTTGCCGTCCTTCATCAAAACGTTGTACTTGGGCTTGAGTTCCTTGATGAGGTTCGTCTCGAAGATGAGCGCCTCGAGTTCGGTGTTCGTCACGGTCACCTCGAAGTCCGCGATCTGCTCGAGGAAACTCTGCTTCCAAGGTCCCTGGGCACTCTTGGTGTCCGTGACGTAGGAGCGCAACCGATTCCGGAGATTCTTCGCCTTCCCCACGTAGAGCACCGTCCCGTGCTCATCCTTCCAACGGTAGATGCCGGGCGACTGCGGTGACTGCGCGATGCGCCTGCGGAGATTCGCGAGATAGTCGTTCTTGATCCTGGATTGCTTCGGTGCGGGCGCGCGCGGACGCATGGAGACATGATACGCAAAAACATCGCGCCTTGTTCGAGTCTTTTAAGATGTTTCTCACGTGTTCCAGAGCCGTTCGAATTCCTCATTGCTCATCTCGATATCGGAGAGGATGCCAGTGAGTGTTCCGAGCTTGAGCGTATCGTTGCCATGCACAGGTACAGATGTGTGCTTTTCGCCCTTACCCATGATGTGATGACTGCCCGTGATGCGACGCAATGCAAACCCTTGTCTTCGCAGAAAACGCACCAATGCTTTCCCCGTCGTGCGTCGGAGCTTACCCATGAACCAATTCCTCTAAATTCAACGTGCGCACTGCAAAAGAGGGAATAATGCGCGAGAGCGTTTGCTCAATTCCATACTCCTCCACGTACCCCTGTAATCCGACTTTCAAATCGGCAATGGCTTCCTCTTCGGTCTCACCCTCTCCATAGGCGGGGATACTGGAAACATGAGCCGTGAACCCTCCCAGTTCAGGATCGGGAATGAGCTCGATGGTGACGGTCGGCAAAGGAACCATGACAAGTACATGCTAGCATGCCGAGCTTGCTTTTTCAAGCAATTTCCCTACTCTCTATCGCACCATTCGGCGCTTGCTGAGTCTTTGTGCTGATCCTCTTCTTTCTCCCATTCCCATGTCCATGCTCTCGCTCGAACTCTTCGCTCCCGTCGTCGCGCTCTGTGGCCTCCTCTACAGCCTCGTCTTCTGGAACGCCGTGAAGGCGGCCCCGGACGGCACGCCCGCGATGCAGAACGTCGCAAAGGCCATCTCCACCGGCGCGCGCGCGTTCATCAAGCGACAGTACCGGACGATTGCGATCCTCTCGATCATCGTTGGCGTCGGCATGTTCCTGATGTATGGCATCACGGCGAAAGACGGCAGCGGCTGGAATCATGGATTGCAAGTGGGTGTCGCCTTCTTGCTCGGCTGCTTGCTCTCCGGCCTTTCAGGCATCGTCAGCATGGTCGTGGCGACGAAGGCAAACTTGAAGACTGCGGCATCATCGAAGCATGGCTTGAACGCGGCGCTCCAGATGTCTCTGCGCGGCGGAACGGTCTCCGCCATCGTCATTACGGCGCTCTCGCTCCTCGGCATCAGTGGGCTCTACCTCTTCTACCGCTTCGGGATGGGAAATGAGGCAATCGAAATTCCCAAGCTCATCGTCGGCTACGGCTTCGGCGCATCGTTCGTCGCGCTCTTCGCGCAATTGGGAGGAGGGATCTACACGAAGGCGGCGGACGTGGGTGCGGATCTCGTTGGAAAAATCGAAGCGGGAATTCCGGAAGATGATCCGAGGAATCCGGCGGTGGTCGCGGATCTCGTCGGGGACAACGTCGGCGACTGTGCAGGACGCGGAGCTGACCTCTTCGAATCCATCTCCGCCGAGAACATCGGCGCGATGATCCTGGGAATTGCGCTCGTACCGTACTTCGGCATCAAGGGCATTCTCTTTCCGCTTGTTCTTCGATCGATTGGCCTCGTCGCGGCGATCATCGGCGTGTACACCGTCAAAGCCAAAGATAAAGACTCCGCGATGAAGGCCATGACGCGCGGCTTCTGGGTGACGGCGGTGCTGACGACGATTGCTCTCTACTTCTGCTCACATTACATGCTCACTGTTTCGAGCAGCGCTGTAGTCACGGGCGGAACGCGATTAGAAAATATCTTCCCAGAAATGACTCAGAATGGCTTTTCATCAGCAACAACTTCTCTCTTGTTCTTCCTCGCCGGACTCGTCGGCGTGCTCTGCTCGGTCGCGTTCGTGTACATCACCGATTACTACACCGGAAAAGATTTTCGTCCGGTGAGAGCAATCGCGAAGGCTTCGACGACCGGACACGCGACGAACATCATCTCCGGCACAGCCATCGGCATGGAATCGACGGCGCTCTCGGTGATTACGGTCTGTCTCGCTCTCTTCTTTTCGTACTGGTTCGGCTCGCAGACGGGGCTGCCGACGGGAGGCTTGTACGGAACCGCCGTCGCGACGATGGGCATGCTCGCGGTCGTGGGATACGTGCTCGCGATGGACATGTTCGGGCCGATCACCGATAACGCCGGCGGCATCGTTGAAATGTCGAAGGCTCCGGAGGACATGCGGCTCGTGACGGATGAACTGGATGCGACGGGCAACACGACGAAGGCGTTGACCAAGGGCTACGCCGTCGGCTCGGCGGCGCTCGCGGCTTTCCTGCTCTTCTCCGCCTACATGGAAGAAGCGCACGTGACGGCGGTGGATCTCTCGAATGTGCACGTGTTCGTTGGCGCGTTCCTCGGCGCGATGGTCGTGTTCTTCTTCACGTCATTGACGATCCGCGCGGTCGGAAAAGCAGCCGGAGTCATCGTTGAAGAAGTTCGACGGCAATTCCGGGAGAAGAAGGGCATCATGGCGGGAACCGAAGAGCCCGACTACGCGGCTGCCGTGGACATCGCGACCAAGTCCGCGCTCAAAGAAATGATCCTGCCCGGCGTCGTCGCGGTCGCAGCGCCCATTGTCATCGGCTTGCTGCTCGGAAAGGAAGCGGTCGCGGGACTCCTCATGGTCGGCACCATCGTCGGGGTGCTCATGGCCTGCTACTTGAACAATGCAGGAGGAGCGTGGGACAACGCGAAGAAGTACATCGAGAGCGGAGCCTTGGGCGGCAAGCGCAGCCCCGCGCACCAGGCGGCCGTCACCGGCGACACCGTCGGCGATCCGTTCAAGGACACGGCAGGGCCGTCTCTCCACGTCTTGATCAAATTGTTCTCCACGCTGACATTGGCACTGGCGACGCTGTTCATGTGAGCTTGTAGCTTGTAGGGTTGTGCCATGAATCCGATCGTTTCCTGCATCGTCCTCAACTACCGCACGCCGCGGGAGACGCACCGGTGCGTCAATGCTCTGCTCGCACAAACAATCAACGCCCCCCCCTCCCCCCTCGGGGGAGAGGGCTGGAATTTGGAAATCCTGATCGTCGACAACCACTCCGACGACGAATCCATCCAGTGGCTCCGTAATAGCTTTTGCCCCCCCTCCTCCCGCGGAGGAGGGGGCCGGGGGGTGGCGGTGCTCGAAACCCCCTGCAATCTCGGCTACGGCCAGGGCAACGACTTCGGCATTCACCGAGCTCGGGGGAAGTACATCCTCATCATCAATCCGGACAATGAACTCGAGCCGCGCGGACTGGAAACGATGATCGCAGCAATGGAAGCAGATGCTTCAATCGGCATTCTCGCTCCGCAGCTCGTCCATGAAGACGGCACCATCCGCGACTCGTACCGGACGTTCCCGACACCGACGGACATCTTCATCAAACGCAGCAGATTCCTCCGCTCGCTCTTCCCCCACCGCATGCGCCGCTACCTGCAGCACGCGGAAGATCCGCACACGATCCGCGATGTGGACTGGATCGCGGGGGCCTGCCTTCTGATGCGCCGAGACTTCTACCATTCCATTGGCGGCTTCGACCCGCGCTTCTTCCTCTTCTTTGAAGATACCGATCTATGCCGCCGCGTCTGGACGGCCGGCAAGCGCGTGATCTACTTCCCCGCCGTCCATGCCACTGACCGAAAGCACCGCCTGAGTGAGGGCGGCATCCTGAGCATCCTGACGAAGCGCGCCACGCGGATCCACCTGTGGAGCGCGGCGCGGTACTTTTGGAAGTGGAGCCGCTTCGCGGCACGATGACTCGTTTCTCGTTAGACGGTCCCCGATATTGACCGCCCTGCCAGAACCTTCTACTCTAGCCGCCCATGGACATGATCCCTCTCCAAGCAATCGTCCGCGACGGCTCATCGAAGGTGAAGAAGATGCGCAGCGACGGCCTGGTTCCGTGCGTCGTGTACGGGCATGCTGTGAAGAACATGGCGTTGCAGTGCGACGTACGAGCGTTGCACAAGGCTTTCCAGAAGGCAGGCGAGAGCACGCTCGTGGAGCTCGAGCTTGGCGGAAAGAAGGTGCCCGTCCTCTTCAAGGATATTGACTTTGATCCCGTCTCGGGCATCGAGATCCATGCGGATTTCTACGCCGTGAACATGGCGGAGGAGATCGAGACGCTCGTGCCGATCCACTTCGAGGGCGAGCCGCCCGCCGTGAAGACGCTCGCGGGCATCTTCGTCGTGACGCACGATCAGGTGAGGGTGCGCTGCTTGCCCAAGGATCTCCCCCACGCACTGACAGTGGACGTGACAAAGCTCGAGAATTTTCACGATTCCGTCGCCATCAAGGACATTCAAGTTCCCGCGGGCGTGAAGGTGATGGAGACCATGGAAACCGTGCTCGCAACCGTTCAGGAGCCGCGCAAGGAAGAGGAAGTCATCGCCGCAACGACCGTTGCCGCGCCGGCGGAAGGCGAAGCGGCAGTGGCGGGTGCGCCGGGAGCCATCGCCGAAGCAGGCAACGAAGGAGCGCCAGCCGCAGCGGGAGCGCCGGGCAGTGAAGCGGCGGTTCCTTCTGCGGGCAAAGAGAAAAAGGAGAAGGGCGGCAAGGAGAAGAAATGACGAAAGCTAACGATTGCTCGCCCTCTTCCCCGTCCGCATCTCCTTGTACCGCTTGATCTGGGGCTCCAGCTTCTCAATGCACCGATCGACGGCATCGAGCGGATGCACTCTTCGCGATTCCGCGCGGAGCATTTTGCGCGGCAATTCCACCGTCATCATCACCTTCACCTGATCGCGTTGCTTCTTGGTTGGCCGTCGCTCGGCTTCCACCCGGATGAGGGAATCGGCGTTCTTGAGCCGGTTGCAGTACGTGGCGAGCCTGCCGATTTTCCGCACGAGGATGAGCAAATCCTTGTCTGAATACCGCAGACCCTTCTCAAAGTGTTGCACATTCATACAGAGAAAAATGAGGAGGAGATGAGGCCTCCATCCTCCCCGATTCCACCGCCCGGAGGAAGTTGCTTAGAATAGCAATTCGTTGTATAATGGAGATGAATACCAAGAACGCACCATGGCAACCGATAACCGCGCCAGGGAGACGGCGCAGCAGCGGCCCGCACTTCGCCCTTCGGAGAGCAAAGTTCTCGACCGTGCCGATGTGGAACAGCAGACGGAAAGGGGGGAGGAAAAGATCGTGAACGATGTTGTGAAATCACAGCTGAAAGAAAAAAGGGGGGCTGAACCATTCGACGTGCGTTCGATGTTTGACCTCAACAAAATTGCCGCTGCGAAGGACGGAAATCTGAAGCCCATCATCGACAGCATCACCATGATCTTTGGAAAGGCCAAAGAAGGAATCGAGACATTGCGCGATATGCTCGCAGATGCGATCGGCGCCGGCGCGCTCGAAAAGGCCATCCCCTACATTTTTTCCGATGCGAAGAATTCCATTTTCAAGCTCTTCTTCCTGAGTATCGCTGGAAGCGGGAAGGCGCTCTTCAAGGACATCTCCTCGGCACTGGAGAAAGAGAATCCTCCGATGCGCTATGGAGTCCAGGACTCGACCTCAGACGGCAAGAAGTTGCCTGAATTGGCTGAGAAGCTGACGCAGATCAATGCGATACGCGCCAAGCCCGCGAGTCCCAACAAGACGAAGATGAGCGCGACGGAATTCGTGATGAACGTCACCTCGGCGATGAAGCCGCCGGCACGACAGCTCACCATGGATACCGACGGATCGAAACTGTATTCCGTTGGAACTCTCGTGGCCGCTGCGGGGAACATCATGCGTGCGGAACAGAAGATCGTCGACGATGCGGAGAAGCAACTTGCCCAGGCTCCGGCTCCCGGCAACGCACCCGCGCCGAATCCGGAAGCGAAGCAACAGAATCAGGGAACACTGACCCCGACAGCACCGCCGAAGCCGCTTGCGTGATGTACTTTCCTGCATTTCATGAACAAATTGGAAACACCAAAATCGTCCCCCGAGCAAAGCCTGATGGAAGCCCTAAAGCTTGGAAAGGAAATAGAGACCCACACGCTCAAGTTCGACACGGGGCACGCTCTGACGACGCTCAGAAAAAAAATCGAGAAATTCCGCACGCTTGCTCAGCAAGCAGAAACAGCCGAGAATCCAGTGGAAAAAGAGGAGCTCAAGAAAATCAGCAAAAAAATTGAAGAGGTCGACAAGACCATTAGCCAAATAGATCCGCAGAAGATCAATGAAGTAGAATCAAAAATCGGGTGGATGTTCGGTCCGCTGGCGACGTTCAGTCACTGGATGGGTGCGACGCTCATGCCCAGCATCGGGAACACTCTCAGCATCGGAAATGATTACTTGTTTGCGCCGATCGTGCACGGCCTCAAGAATCTCGGCAATGGGGCGATGTCTATGCTGGCGTATCCCCTTGAATGGGTCGGCCTGAAACCGATTGCCGACTGGCTGCGCGGAACAACGCAGAAAACGCCTGAGGAAATCCAGCAAGAACAGACCATGCAGAGTCTGCAGGGAAAGCTCAGTACCATCATCGACACGTTGGGCGCCGCGAGCATCAACGTGGCTGTGCCCATTATCACCACCGAAAACCGTGCCTCAGTGGATCGTGCAGTCGGGACGGTCAACGCGATACTGGGGATGCGCATCGTTGATCGCATAGCCTTCCTCAAGAGTGTGCACGAGAGACTCACCAAAGAAACGAAACACAATCCCACGCTCGAAGACGTCATGAAAATCGCGCAGCAGGTGAATGTGACCATGCTTGAACCATCGGCATATCCACCGACAACGTCTAACAATCAAAAAAGCTAAACACGCCATCCTCCACTCTCTCATGGACAAAATCGAAGTCGCCGGGAAAATCAATTCGAACATAGACAGTAGCCAATTAAACGTTGACGAGTTGGATGTCTTTGCAAAGAATTTAAAAGATGTGGAATGGAGCAAACTCAACCCCACAGAACAAAAAAGCTTGCGAGATCTCCATGTTGCAATCGAAAAGCGCCTCGCAGGATTGGAGAAGTTAACCTTGAAGCCAGAAACGAAAAACTCCTTGGAAAATCTCTTCAGGGAGATTGTCGCCACGCTCAAGAGAACATGGATTCCGTCGGAATCCAAGCTCGCAGAAGGCCTCGGCATACAGAATGAAACGGCAAAGAGCATCGTGAACGGAACGAGCGAAACAACTGCCGCGACCATGGGCCGCGCCGAACAGTTCACGCGCGACCATCCCAAAATCGCACTCGGCATCATGGGTGGCCTCACGTTCCTGCTTCTCCGCGGATGGAACAAAGCGAAGGAGGCAGGAAAAAAAGGCTATACGAAAACAAAATCTGCCGTTGGGACTGCCTGGGGATACTTCAAAAAAGCGCTGTTCTGGACGGCAGGCATCCTCGGCATCGCCGGCGGCGGATACTACGGCGGCAAATATTTGCTCGATAAAAAAGAAGAGAGGCCCAAACCCTAAATCCACTTCCTTCTCTTGCCATGGCAAACACTCTCCTCGAGTAATTCCCGATTCCCACGCCTAGCGCAGATTGACTTGCCATGTTCTGAACAACTCCTGTATACGTATTGGCCATGCCGGAAGTCTGGTACTTGAAGGAGATACGCGAGAGGGACAAGGAGGTCCGTCGTCTGAAGC
>JACOTD010000036.1 GCA_016178535.1 Candidatus Peregrinibacteria bacterium | reverse complement strand
CGCTTCCTGCGTTCTCTCTCTCCACTGTCATTGCAGAAGTAACGCGGTGGCGAACGGAGGGGAGATCGCTGTTTGAGAAGCAACTGCAGGGAATCCTCGCCAGAGCGCCACCGGGCTAGGCGTGGGAATCGGGAATTACGCCAAACCTTCCATTGACAATACCTAGAAAAGACACTACCATCCGTTCTCCATGTTCCGCCGCGCGTTCGCCGCAGTCTTCGGCCTTTTCCTCACAATTCCCTTTGCACATGCTGCCATGTTCCGGGACGCCGCGGGCACACGCTACGCCGAGGCCGTTTCCTCCCTCACGAGCCGCGGGATTCTCCAGGGATATCCGGATGCAACGATCCGTCCGGGGAGTCTCATCACTCGCGCCGAAGCGCTGAAGATTCTCCTCCAGACACAACCACGTCTCGCACAACGCGCGCAGTGGTTTGCCGGGCACCTGCCCCAGATGCCGCTCTTCGTCGATGTCCAGAAATCCGATTGGGTCGATCCGTTCCTCGAAGCGGGCTTCGAGAACGGTCTCGTGAAGGGTTACCCCGATCGCACGTTTCGACCCGGAGATCCGGTGAACGTCGAAGAGGCGATCGTGCTCCTCATGCGGACGTACGGCCTCCACCAAACCTCGAGCGGGGAATGGTTCCAGGCCGATCTTGATGCGGCAATCCAGAAGAACCTCCTCGCGCGATCGGAGCATCTCGCCATCGGACGGCAGATCACCCGCGGCCAATTCTTCGACATGGTCTATCGCCTGGACACGGTCCGGAGCCGGCGCCTCACGGCGTTCGTAGAGAAAGACGGATCAATGAACGGCCATACGCAGCTCGCGCGGATTACGCCCGCGATTGTGTCCACGATGACCGGGAAAGCAGGCAATGCGTCGTTCTCCATCAGGATCCCAACACTCGGCATTCAGAATCTCGCAGTGGCCGATCCCGCCGATCCCACCACGAGCAAAGGACTCCTCGCCGTCCTCAAGAAGGGGGTGGGACACCTCTTCAGCTATCCGGGTCAGAACGGGAAAGACATGATCTACGGCCACAGCAGCGATGAGAAATGGAACAATAACACGTACGCGGAGATCTTCTCGACCATCAACAAGCTGAAACCCGGCGACCGCGTGTACGTCACCTACAGAGGCAGAGAGTACGTCTACGAAGTCACCTACCAGCAGATCACTGCGCCCAACGACATGAAATCGTTCGTCGGAGCCGGCGAGGAACTCATCCTCTACACCTGCTGGCCGAAGGACACCGCCAAGCAGCGCCTCATCGTCCACGCGATTCCGGTGCAGGAGGTGGCGCAGCGGTGAAATACTAAGGGCCCGTTCAAGATCTCAAATGAGAAGGACAACGTCTTGCTCTATTTTCAGCTTCAAACGAAGATCTTGAACAGACACTCACTGCCCCGTCAGCCAGTTCGTGCCCTTCCCTGCCGGTTGGAAATTCTTGAGCCATCGCGACATGTCTTCCGGGAAGAATGGGTTGAAGTTCTGGCTGAAGGACGGGAAGGGGAGCGAGAGGAAGAGGAGCGGCAGATTGATAGTGAAGAGGAGCCACGCCGCGAGCCCGATGAAGAGGACGGTCTCCGTGAGGAAGAGGAGCCGATCCCACACCGTCCCGAATTCCTCCCAGAGCGCCGCGGTCCAGAGGAGGGGAATCATCGCTGCAGCCGCCCCCAGGGCGATGGCCGCTTGGAGGGGCGAGCGGATCAACGTGTTCTTCGCCGCCCACGCGGCGACGCTTGGCACGCGCGAGAGTCCCAGGATGATCAGCGCGGTTGCGAGACCTGTGATGAGCGCCGCGATCATCTTCTTGAGGAACACCGAACCGTACGCGCGCGAGAAGAAGGTGGTGGCCGAGTCCTCCCAGTGCAAGACCTCGTTGCCGATGAAGATTGCGAGCATCTGCGCCAGAATGATCGCGAAGAGGACGAACGTGATGCCGATCTCGGCGATGGCATGCGCACTGCAGGATCGGGGGAGCGCACTCGTCCATCGACCGGTGGGGCTTCCGGGGAACGCGCTCTTCAGCAGGATGATTCCGCCAAGCATCTTGGTGGTCGCGGAGTGCGATCCGAGCGCCTTGCCCGCCGAGATGATATCCGCGGCCCCCGCGCTCCCGCTGCAGGGAGTCAGGTTGACGGGGCCCGCGACGACGAGGCAGAGGAGGAGAGCGGCGAAGAGGAGAGGCCAGCGTTGCATAGAAGAACGGGTGGAATTTCTAGCTGAAGAAGGGGAAGGGGATCGAGACGAGCAGGAGCGGCAGATGGACGTTGAAGAGGAGCCAGAACGCGAGGGTGATGAAGAGGATTGCTTCGACGAAAAAGAGCAGCCGCTCCAAGACGTTGGAGAACACGTCCCACCGCAGCGCCGCCACCGCGAGGGTGAGCAGCGCGGTTGCGGCCCCGAAGGGAAGAACCGCTTCGACGGGGGCGTGCATCGTCGTGTTCTCCACGGCCCATGCACTGACGCTCGGCAGGCTTAGGAGCCACGCGATGATCGCGCCGATCGCGGCGCCCGCGAAGAGCGCGAGGGAGATTCCGCGGAGGAAGAACAAGCCATACTCGCGGGAGAAGAACAGGATCGCGGAGGAATGCCATCCGGCCAGAACGGCGCCGATGGAAAGCGTGAGCAGATGCGCTGCGATGATTGCCGAGAGTGCGAGGTCGAAGCCGATCCACATCGTCGCGCGTCGGGTGCAGGAACTTGGCAGTGGACTGACCAGCGTCGGTATCGGAGCATGCGAGAAGAACGTGCGGAGAAGGACGAGACCGCCGAAGAACTCGATCCTCCCGGAAGGCGCGGCGATCTCCTTGGCGAGCGAAGGGAGGTCGTCTGCGCCTCCCCCGCTGCACGCGGTCACGTTGATGGGAATCAGCACGAAGGTGCAGAGGAGAACAATGGAGAACAGAATGGTCCAGCGGTGCATGCAAGTGGTGAGAAGGAGTGAAGTCTATGGGCCGATTTTTCGCACGTATGGTTCGACAGAGCTCACCATGACATGCTCGTTTATGCGCCGATGCGGCGGATAATTTCCCGGTCAACAAAGTCTTTTGCGCGGCCGTACTTCAGGCGGCTCAGCTGCTTGAACGCTTCCGCAGCCTGCACGTCCTTCGCGTAGGTCGTGTCGAGCCACGGTCGCGGCACGTCGATGCTGAAGGGCCGAGACGGTTGCCCGTCGATGGAGAGTTTCATCGCGGCCTTGAATGCATCCATGTTCACCAGGTCCTGCTCGGAGAAGACCGGAGCCATCTCCTTGGCGCACACCTCGGCGTCCTGCGGGCCGATCTTGTAGAACAGCATCGTGCCGATGTTGCCGAAGACAGCCCCCTTGAGGCTCACATTGCCCGCAATCTTGCTCTCCTTCTCCAATTGGTCGATGTACTGGTGCGCCAGGATGAGGCCGAGGCGGTACTTGCGCGCCTCGCTCAGGATCGATTCGATCGAGGGCGTCACGAAGTTCTGGAACTCATCGATGTAGAGGAAGAAGTCCTTGCGTGCGCTCGCGTCCAGCCGCTGGCGGCGCATGGCTGCCACCTGGATCTTGTTCACGACGATCAACCCGAGCAGCTGCGAATTGATGTCGCCGATGAGGCCCTTGCTCAGGTTCATGAGGAGGATCTTGCCGCTCTGCATGATCTCCGCGATGTCGAACGCGCTCTTCGTCTGTCCCACGATGTTGCGGATCAGCGTGTTCGTCGTGAACTGCCCGAACTTGGCGGCGAAGTAGGGGATCATCTCCTGCTTCTCGCGCTGGCCCGTGGAGGCCATCTGCTTCTCCCAGAAGGATCGCACGATCGGGTTCTTCACCTTCGCCACCTTGTATTTCTGCCACTCGTCATCCGTGAAGAGCCGCACGAGATCCGTGATCGCGCCGCCTTCCTCTTCATCCTCCATGAGCGTCAGGCAGCCGTTGCGGAAGTAGTCCTGGATCCGCGGGCCGAAGATCTCCTCGCCGAACATCTTCACCATCATGTTCATGGCGTCGAGCGCGATGAGATCCCTCTCCTCCGGCGTCTTCCCCTCGAGCAGGTTCAAGCCGAGCGGGCGTTCGGTGTCGGCCGGGTTGAAGTAGATCACATCGTCCGCGCGCGAGCGGGGGATGGAGGCCATCAGATCTTCAATCAAAGAGCCGTGGGGATCCACCACGCACAGCCCCCGTCCCCGGTGGAAGTCCTGGCGCGCCATGATCTGGATGATCGAGGATTTGCCCGTTCCCGTCTGCCCGATGATGTAGAAGTGTCGGAAGCGGTCGTCGTTCTTGATGAAGATCTTCTTCTTCTCGCCGCGGAACGCATTGATGCCGAGGAAGAGTCCGTCCTCCGGAATGTTCTTGGGCGCCGGCGCGATCTTGAAGTTCTGCCACTTGATCGTCTCGGCGCGGTTGTACTTGATGTTCGGCAGGTGGAAGAAGCTCGCGAGCTCCGCGGTGCCCAAAAGCATCCTCGGGTAGCGGATCCACTGCATCAGCGTCCTTCGGGGGCAGCGCCGGATGAAGCGGCGAATGAGGTTGCGTCTGCTCAGGAAGCGCGGATGCCGCTCGAAGTGGTTCCCGCGTACTTCACTGAATTGCGTGAATGCCGCCAGCACGGTATCGAGCAGCAGTTCGGCGCGGTGCGCCGTCTGCGCTGAGGTGACGAGGCGTATGACCGCATGGAAGCCGGGATTATTGGCCTTCTCATCGATTGATTTGCTGTACTCCTCCACCATCTGCGACACGCGCTCCCCCGTGGATTGCTCTCCCTTGAGATCGATGGGCGGTTCGCTGCTCGTGAGCATGTCCCACACGGCACCGATCCAGCTCAGCGGATTCCACCACCGCACGCTCTTCTTCTTCGGGTTGATGAGCTTCTGCGCTTCCGTCTGCAGCTTGCTCTGCCAACCCGGGCTCGCCGGGCGCAAAACGAACTGCACGGCCGCCCCTTCCTCGATCTTCAATTTGGAGAAGGCGTTGGTCAGCGCGTTGAGCGGATCGCTCTTCAGTTGCAGGTAGGTCTTGAAGGCGGATTTCCAATTCTTCTCGGGCACGAGCAATTGCGCGGCCACGATGGATTCCTTCGTAAAGATATTGTAGTCCTCCACCTCGTCGACGATGGTATCGGGGTAGAACGAGGTGATCTGCTTCTCGACGATGTGCACGTCCTTCCGGGAACAGACGACAAAGAAGAGAATCTCGCCGGCGAGGGCGGCGTACTCCACGGAGAAGAACGGCTGTCCGTACACGAATCGGCGCCAGCGGCTGCTATACAGGCTCGAGAGCGACTGGAAGAGGTGATCCATGATACCCAACACTTCCTTGAAGTCCTTGGTCGCCGAGAATTGCTCCGATTCCATTTCCTTGTCCTCCTTGCTCTCCTTCTTGGGGACGAGCAATTGCAAAAAGACGAGTTCTTCCTCGCGCTTCAGATCATGCCACCAGCGCATTGCTGCGAGGATCAGGTATGTTAGAACGCAGAGCAGGAGCAGGCCGCTGAGGCCGAGCAGAAGGTTCATGGGAGATATCGTACCATTCTAGCAGATCTTGCGCTTGGAAGAGAGGGGATGTATGAATTGCGATTTGCGAATGGCGAATTGCGAGTGCCAATCGAATTTTGGGAATTTCCTTCGCAAGTCGCGCTTCGCAATTCGCAATTCATCCTTGCTACACTGCCTCAAGCTCCATTGCTCCCTATGCTGGAAGAATCGTTGTTTCAGCGGCGCACGCTTCGCTCCATTCTCCGGGGGGCGCTGCGCTACGTGTTCGGCAAGCGCGGCAAACGCAGGGTCCACGGTTGGCGGCTCTTCTATCGCCTACGGTACGAATTCGTCCTGCACTCCAGTGCATCGATGGAGCGGTTCCGCCGCATCCATCAGGCGCGCGTATGGGTCGATCGCGAAGCGTTCCCCCGCATCCGCAAGCTCCTCCTGCGATCTCGTCACACGGTCGTCATCCAGATGTTCATCTGGAAGGACGATCGGCTCGGCCGGCGGATGGCCGAGACGTTGCTGCGGATCGCCGATCGGGGGGTGAGCGTGGACATCACCAAGGAGGCCGTCGGGGATCTCTTCGAGTTGCACCAGGATTTCATCACGACGCGCGAGAGCCCCGATCCGCTGTGGCGGCGCTTCTGGACGCATCCCATGATCCGCATCACGTACGATCAACACAATGACCACGCGAAGGTCTACATCATCGACGAGCGCATTCTCCTCCTCACCGGCATGAACATCGCCGACGAGTACGAGCATTGGCACGATTACCTCGTGGAGCTGCGCGGAAGGGCATTCGTCGAGCACTACCTCACCCACGGAGATCTCCGCGCGCCCGCGGGCAACGCCTCGCTCGTGATGAATGCCGATGATCGCCGCGAGATCCGTCCCGTGGTCACGCAACTCCTGCGCAACGCCAAGCGCTCAATCGTCGTGGAACACTGCTACGTGGCCGATCCCGCCATGCTCGATCTCCTCATCGCGAAGAGTCACGAGCGCGTCCGTGTCCGCATCATTCTCCCCGAGCATCCCGACGTCCATTCGCACACCAACATGCAGTCGGTGGCCCGTCTCCTGAGCGAAGGGAAAGCGGGATTCCTGGACGTCTACCTCTTTCCCGGGATGTTCCACGGCAAGATCGTCATCGTCGATCACGCACGTGCATTCCTCGGTTCCGCGAATCTCATCACGTCGTCGCTCGACGAGATGGGCGAGGTGAATGTCCTCCTGGAGGGGAAGCGCCAGCAAGCTCTTCTTCACTTGCGGGAAATCCTGCGCGCGGACATCCTGCGCAGCCGCCCCCTGAGCGGCGTGCCGTCCCTCTCGTGGATCGGGCGATGGCTGGCGTGGCTGCAATTGTGAGGGCTGAAACATCAACAACAAACAGGAAGCGATCGTCTGTCGCTGAACATTGTTTTCCCTACGCTCCCTCTCAATTCTTCTTCAGGAGTTTCTCCACCATCTCCAAGAGCGACCGAATGGTCATGTCCTTCTTCACGAAGTAATCATCGCCGCCGAGTTCTCCGGCGCGCACCTTGAAGTCCGTCTGATCGAAATTCGTGAGAAGAACGATGGGGAAGGCGCGCTTCCCGCGCGGGAACTGTTCCATCACCTGGAACCCGTCCATCTTCGGCATGTAGAGGTCGAGGAGGAGGATATCGGGAGCCAGCCTCTGGATTTCCCGCACGGTCTCTTCGCCATCGGAGGCTGTGCGCACGGTAAAGCCGCTCGCCGTGAATTTCTTCACGTAGAGACTCCGCAGCACCGCATCATCTTCCGCGACAAGGATGTTTCCCTTTGCCATTTCTGTATAGTATAGCGTATTTCACATGTGGATGGAAGGTGGATTTGGAATGACGAATGACGAATGACGAGTTACGAATGGCAAGCGGAGTATTGGTCTTCTGCTCGTAATGCGAAAAATCGTAACTCGTAATTCCGCATGGATATGCTATAATCATCGGATTCATGGCCAAGACTCACTCCCCAATCGCCTGCGCGGGCCTCCTCTGCCTGGTCGTTGTCCTCCTCCTCGAGCGCATCGGCGCCGTGGGTGCCCAGCAGGATTGCGTCGGAAAAATCTACGGCGCCGCCGACTGCCCGACCTTCTCGAGTTCTTCGAGCAGCAGATCAACGCCCGCAACCTGCGGCGACGGTGTTCTGGACAAGGGGGAGGAATGCGACGACGGATCGCTCAGGAACGGACGCACGGGGGATCGCTGCACGTCATCCTGCCAGCTGCGCTACTGCGGCGATGGAGCCCTTTCTCCGGATATCGGGGAAGAGTGCGAACCCCCGTTCCATCAGTACTACGCGCTCGATCCGGTCACCGGCCAGCTCACAACCGAGAAGCGCTACGACGCGCCGGTATGCGGCACCTATTGCACACCGCCGACATGCGCCAACGGCACCTGCAGCGGCGGCTGTCAGACGAAGTTTCTCGCGGCGTGTCCCGCGTCCGTTTCCTCGAGCAACGTGTCCGTCAAAACCTCTGCGCCATCAACGCAAAGCGGCGCGGCGCCATCGGCGTCGAGTGCATCTCCGTCGTTCTCTTCTCATGTGACTGCATCATCTGTGTCCAGTTCCGTTGTCGTTCCCTCATCGGCCAAAGCTCCATCCTCGGCCTCTGCGGTCTGCGCCTCCCGCGGTGCGGCGACGGCGTCCTCGATCGCAGCGAAGAATGCGACGACGGCAACACGGTCACGAACGACGCTTGCACGAACACCTGTCAACTCCCCCGTTGCGGCGACGGCATCATCCAAGTGGGCGAACAGTGCGACGACGGCCCGAAGAATTCGGATACCACGCCCAATGCCTGTCGCACCAACTGCAGCCTTCCCCGTTGCGGCGACGGGGTCGTGGACAAGGGCGAGGAGTGCGACGGCGGCCAGAATTGTTCCAAGGATTGCCGGCTCCCGCATTGTGGCAATGGTGTTGTGGAAGGCACCGAGCAATGCGACGACGGCCCGAGAAATTCCGACACGACGCCCAACGCCTGCCGCACCAATTGCAGCCTCCCGCGGTGCGGCGACGGCGTCCTCGATCGCAGCGAAGAATGCGACGACGGCAACACGGTCACGAACGACGCTTGCACGAACACCTGTCAACTCCCCCGTTGCGGCGACGGCATCATCCAAGTGGGCGAACAGTGCGA
>JACOTD010000035.1 GCA_016178535.1 Candidatus Peregrinibacteria bacterium | reverse complement strand
GATGATGTAGTCGGCAGTATCGACTGCCTGTTGGAGTTTCTCCGCTCCGGGGAAATTGTTCTTGAAGATGGACGTGGCCATGGGGAAGAAAGGAAGAGGGTAGAAGTCCTCATCCTAGACCCACGATCATGGACACTTTTTGAGGAACCCTGCAAGGTCTTCACGGCGCAGGGTTGTTGTCAGGTCAACGTTCTTCATCAAGCCAAACGAGGGGCGATGTGCGAAGCCGATGTACTCGACCTGTTTCTTCTTGCCCCTGACGGCGAGAACAGCGGGGATGAGGTCGGTATCGGAACTCACAAGTACGGCGGTGTCGTAGCAGTCTTCGTAGGCTCCCGTGAGCAGGTCAACAGCGATGTGAACATCTACGCCCTTTTCTTGGAAAACACCGTTGTGTTCCAACATGTGGCCGAACTCAACCTGCCAGTCTGAGTTTTGCAGATGAGCAACGAGGCGTTGCTGCCAACGCCGAAGCTCTTCGCCTTTCGTGTCGCCGTGTGACCGTACTTTACCGATGTAGTACGTCGAGGACGTGACGGTGCGCCCACGAGCAAGGAACAGCGCGAACGCCTTATAATCGAACTCGGCGAGTCCCGTGAGCTTCAATTCACGCAGATAGTGGTACAGGTTGCTGCCATCAACGAGAATAGCGATCCGTTCAGTGGGCATGGGTCAGAAGAAGTGGCCTGATGAGCGAGTCTAGCGCAGGGGTAAGATCACGCACAGACGCGAACCAATCTGTTTGCAGAAGGCGCAGAATGGGGAGCCATGCACTACAAGCTCGCATGGCTCGCTTGAGTACATGGCGAGCCAGAATATTGCAAAGGAGAAAGACCCCTCCAGA
Organism: Candidatus Peregrinibacteria bacterium; assembly: GCA_016178535.1. Classification (GTDB taxonomy): domain Bacteria; phylum Patescibacteriota; class Gracilibacteria; order Peribacterales; family Peribacteraceae; genus JACOTD01. The sequence goes on along the minus strand of JACOTD010000035.1, from coordinate 3,554 downwards.
TTCCAATCGCTGCCTCCGAGGCCACGTAGAGCCAGCATCGATGGCATTGGTTCTCTGCGATCGGCTTCTACTGTGGCCGGGGGAGCCATTTCTTGTTCCGATTTTTCGCGGCTTCATTCGCAAACTTCCCGGCGTCCACCAGCCAGTTCATTCGTTGCTCCGGCGTCGTGCCGTACTTGATGCGGCGCAGTTGCTCGCGATCGATCGAGGACGAGTAGTCTCTCATAGGCCTTTGTATTCTAGCAGAGTGGCAACATCCAGCGCATCTTTTCCCCTGTCCGATGCCTTCTTCAGGCCGATGAGATCATCGATGGCAATCACCGGCAAGCGCAGACCCCACACATCGACGAGCATGTGATGCTCTCGGTAGCGCTCGAACTCTCGCGAAGCGCCCACGATGATATCGACGCTGTAGAGAGGCTCCTTGGGATTGAAGAAGGTGTAGGCGAGGAGGTTTTTTTCCTCGATGAATTTCCGCGCTTTCTTCTCATCGCCGAGTTCATCCAAGGAGAGCGGGATTCTTCGTTCATACCCCAATGCCTTCATCGCTTCCTGCATCGCTCGGAGATTCTTTCGATCGAGAGCCAACAGAACGTCGATGTCGTTGGTGAATCGCGGGCATCCGAGAAGATTCATCGCGACTCCACCGACGATGAGGTAGTTCACCTTCGCCGAAGAGAGCGCCTGGAAGATGTTCTTGTAGGAGTTCACGCGGTGCAGTGTACAGGAAACATTCGCGCCGATTGTATGGATGTCATGCGTCTTCGGATCGATGAACCCCGGCACCCCCAGACCGATGCCAACGGTATCGGGAGCGCGAATCAGCTTCACTGCTTTCAGCAGACGATCTTGGACTGCGGCAACCCTTCAGCTGCTTCCGTCGGAAAGCCCTGAGACGTGCGCGGAACCATCGTCGCCGCATCGAAGAGTGTCAGCGCCGTCTTCGTGCCTCCGAGATCAATGCCGAGAACAGAGGTTGATGATGACATTAGTGTGGAGGTGAAAAGGAGCGCTGTTTTTCAGTATAGAGAAGGACGGTCTCGACGTAGGTCGCATGACTCCATGTCAGCGGGGCAACGGAGAGAGGCGCACCGGTGATTGGATGGACCTGCTCGGGCAGAACCCCCGCCGCCGATGCGCGCTCCCTTGCCCAATCAAGGAGTTTCCTCGCCGAGAGGAGATCCGACTCCTTCTTCGCAAGCGCGATGTACCACTGCGCAAGCCATAGCGTGGTGATGATCCAAGGATTCCCGGGAACATCGGCATTGGAAGGAATGACTTGTTGATAACGATCATTCGGATAGCGGGCAATGCCGCCGATGTCCGTGCTGACGTTGAGCGTCTTCTCGATGGAGCGCATGGTGGAAACGACGCGCTCGTCATCCGGCGGCAGCACTCCCAGCATCCAAACCATCGCAAGGCTCGCATCCACAGTCGCATCGCGCTCAACGGTTTTGCCGTCCTTTCGGACGATTTTCTTGAGGAACCGACCGGTTTTTTCGTCGCAGAGATGCGAGAGCAATGCTTGCTGCATTTCGTCGGCCACTTTTCTATAGAGACCTTCATGCGTGGAATGTCCCAGTGTCGCGCACATCTCAGAAGCCGCACGCAGACCGGCAATCGTACACGCGGTCGTGTACGTGAAGATCCCCCGCTGTTCCTCCCACAGATCATAGCTCGGTAGCGGCAAGCCGGTCTCTTTCTCTCGGAAATCACAAAGAAATCCTGCAGATTTCTTCAAAAACTTCTCGTAGATATGGTGCAGGAACTCAAAATCCTTGGCTGTCTGAAAATGTTTCCACATCGCGTACAGGACGAGCGCCGTTTCATCCTCTTGAATCGGAAGCTGTAATTCGCCGTCTTTGTACCAAGGATGCCACGACGAGCCGAGTGAGCCGTCCGGGTTGTACTTGTGGAGCAAGTAGCCATCTGGTGTCTGGAAACGACAGCAGAATTCAAAGAATTTACGTGATACTTCAGAGTATCCCGCGTGGTCCAGCGCGAGCGAAACGAACGCGCCGTCGCGAGGCCAGACATAGGTATAGGTGTCACGGTTGAATGCCATGATGTCGCTGTCGGCTGCCGCGACGATGCCTCCACTTTGATCAACATGGATGCGAATCAGGAGGAGGCTGCGCTTGTAGAGTTCCACCGACTCCGGGCTCAGCGAGGCGAAATCCCGGTTGGCCTTGTTCGCCCAACTTTTCCAGTAACTCGCACAGTGACGGAGGAGACTCCCCGGCGTTTCTTCCAAAACAGCCTGCTGGAGCTCCAGCACCTGATCGAGCGTTTTTCCGACGCAGAGCCAGAGCACGACTTCCGTTTCGCGGTCCTTCTCCACTTTCGCGTGGATGGCGACGGTCGAGTCCACCGATCCCTGCTCGATGGGGTTGCGTTGGAGTTCGCCGTCCTCGGCGTCCCTCCAGGTACCTTCGAATCCCCAGTAGTCGGATTTCCCGACATTGTACGAAGACATGCCACATGTTTTGAATTGTTCCATGCGATGCAGCACGGATGCGTATTTGTCGCCATGCACCCCGGTGATGCAATCGGTTGCGTTATCCGCCGTGCCGCCGATGAGGAAGTAACGATTCTGACGATAGTGGATGACGCTGTTCGTGTAGGGTTCGTAGAAGGCGGTGTCCTTCTGCTTGTCGCCGTAGACGTGGAAGTCATGATTGAAGAACAGACGGATCGATTTGGCTTGTCCGTCAGTGCTCCGGACACGGAACGATCGCAGGAGAACATTGTGAACGGGATGGATGCAGTCCTCGACCGTGATGGCGATACCGAGGCGGTCGTTACGAAGAGATGAGTTACCCACAAGTGTCTCATTCATGTAATTCGGAGCGACGATCCACTCGGGATTGTCGAGCCACGAAAAACCCCTTTCTTCGACGAACATTCCCACGCGATGGACATGCCCGTACGTCGTGTGATCCTCCATCCCCACGTGCGGGAAGTAGAAATCGCGCATCTGCAAGCGATCGTCGAACGTGGCGAGGAGCGAGCCGTTACCGAAGATGAGGGATCGTGGCATGGGATGTGTGGAAGGGGTCAGACACTTGCAAGTCGCTTCGATGGATTCCGATTGTTCATTCTACCCCGCACGTCGCAGAGGGCATGACTGAAACGACGATAGGCTTCGTATGGGGAATCGTAGGGGCTGAAATACTTGTGTACGTCGCCGTCGTTCCAGTACTTGGTGGACATGTAGTAGTAATGGTCGGAGGTTTGCAATTTCCGCCAGCGTTCGAGGAGCTCCGGGCTCTTCGTACGCTTTACGTCGGCTTCGATGGCGTAGAGCGATTCGAGTGCGGCTTTCTGGATCCGATTTCCCTGCCATGCGGAGAGATCGCGCTCCATGTCAGCCCATGACACGAACGCATGCGCGTCAAATACTTCTTCCGTGCGCAGCAATTCCCCCTGGCACCCTCTTGCAGACACTCACCAGCCCTTGAGGTCTGCATGACGAGGTGATAGATGCCGCAGGAACCATTTTCTGCGCCATCTGCAAGAGTGACAGGAGCAAGAAATTGTCTTGCAGAAGCCAT
>JACOTD010000031.1 GCA_016178535.1 Candidatus Peregrinibacteria bacterium | reverse complement strand
CTGCTTCAGACGACGGACCTCCTTGTCCCTCTCGCGTATCTCCTTCAAGTACCAGACTTCCGGCATGGCCAATACGTATACAGGAGTTGTTCAGAACATGGCAAGTCAATCTGCGCTAGGCGTGGGAATCGGGAATTACATCATCAACTCAACGAGGTAACGGAATCCATCGACGAAGAAGAATATATCAAGATGAAGAAGCAGGAGGTGCATACAGATGACGATGGGCGGAAGTGGATATGGGGTCATGCAGGGAAAGGTAAGAGCCATAACTATCGTATCTATCTCGATGAAGTCATTTCAAAAGGTAAGAATCTTAATGATGTCTGGGATTTACCTATTATCAATACTTCTTCTTAAAACCTGAGATTCTTCTAGAGCGTGTCATTCGTGCTTCTTCTGATGAAGGTGATCTCATTGCAGACTTTTTCTGCGGCTCTGGTACGACCCTTGCCGTCGCTGAGAAGCTCGGGCGCAAGTGGATCGGTTCCGATCTTGGGAAGTTCGCCGTTCATACGACCCGCAAGCGCATGATCTCCGTACAGCGCGAGCGGAGGGAGAAAGGCGAGCCGTACCGCGCTTTCGAGATTCTGAACTTGGGCAAGTACGAGCGACAGCATTACATCGGTGTGAATCCGAACCTGAGGCAGGAGGAGCAACAAAAGCAGCTCAAGGCACGCGAAAAAGAGTTCCTCGGTCTTATTCTCCGCGCGTACAAGGCGCAGGAAGCGACGGGTTTCCGAACCTATCACGGCACGAAGGCGGGACGCATGGTAGCGGTGGGGCCAGTGAACATGCCCGTCTCGCGCCTGTTCGTGGAGGAAGTCATCGCGGAGTGCGTTGAGAAGCACATCACGAAGGTGGACATCCTCGGCTTCGAGTTTGAGATGGGACTGTTCCCGAACATCCAAGAGGAGGCGAAGGGCAGAGGCGTCGATCTCGCGCTCAAATATATTCCGCCCGACGTGTTCGACAAACGCGCCGTGGAGAAGGATCAAGTGGTCTTCCACGACGTGGCCTACATCGAAGTGAAGCCCCATGTGAAGGGCAAGAAGCTCACCGTGGAGCTGACAGACTTCTCCGTCTTCTACACACAGGAGACGGTCGATAATGTCGCCGCGCAGCTCAAGGATGGCAAGAGCAAGGTCACCGTGGAACAGGGGCAGACAAGAAAGAGATCATCCGGGTAAAAGTCGAGAAGCTGAAAAAGCAGACCCTCGACGGCAAGCTCTCCGATCCGCAGACCGAAATGCCGGAGTACGAGGAACGCTGGACGGGCGACTACATCTTCGAGAACGAGTGGCAGTCTTTTCGAACCCGCAAAAACCGCTCGCTGGAACTGAAGAGTACGGAGCATGAGTACCCGAAAAAGGGCAGGTATAAAATTGCGGTAAAGGTGGTGGATATTTTTGGGAACGATACGATGAAAGTCATTTCTGTTTCTCTATGACCACTCTGGAAGAGTTTGATCGCTGGCTGTCACATCCCGAGGGCTTAAACCTAGAGTTCAAAGCCGCACGAAATGATTTTGGAAGAAAGAACGTAATGGATTATTGCGCTGCACTTGCCAATGAAGGCGGCGGCAAGCTGGTGCTGGGCGTGGACGACGCCGTCAGGCATGTGACAGGCAGCTCGGCGTACAGGGGCACTCACCAGACGCTATCCCATGAGATTTTCCAGAATACCGAACCGCATTTGCGCGTGGACGTTGAGGAACTGTCCCACCTTTATGGACGAGCGCTCATTTTCCACGTACCAGCGCGCCCTCGCGGTTGTCCGATTCGCTCGAACGGAAAATACACGTATCCGATGCGTTTGGGGGAATCCCTGAAGGAAATGGATAACGAAACATTGCGGAGGATATATGCGGAGATCGAGGAAGACTTTTCCGCCCGAGTTGTTTCCAGTCTTACTCTTTCCGATCTCAATGGGGATGCACTTGCCGAATTCAGACGCAGACGCGCAGAGAAAGCGAGAAATCCATCGCTTCTTCATGCTTCGGCTGAACAACTGCTGCGCGATGTTCACCTCCTTGACGACCGTGGCGTCACTTTCGCTTGCCTGGTTTTGCTTGGAAAAAGGGAAAGCATTCAAATGCATCTCCCGCAGTGCGAAATCATCTACGAGTGGCGGGGTGCGCATGGACAAATCCACCACGACTTCCGCGTAGAATGGAAGGAGCCGTATTTTCTCCTCTACGATATCGTCTGGAGAACTATCAATGAACGGAACATCCGCACGCCGTATCAGGAGGGATTCATACAACAGGAAATTTGGGCGTTCGACGAAAAATCCTGTCGCGAAGCAGTCAACAATGCTGTTTCTCATCGGGAGTATTCGCTTCCAGGCTCCATCTACATACTCGCATCACCTTCCGCTCTCGCCGTAGTGAGTCCCGGTGGTTTTCCTCCCGGTATCACTTCCGACAACATCATTGAGCATGCGCCGGTGCCGCGGAATCGGCTCATAGCGGAAGTGCTGGAGCAAACACGCTTGGTGGAACGTTCCGGGCAGGGCGTTGACGACATTTTCCAGGCATCCATCCAGCAGGGGAAAGGGTTGCCGTCGTACGATGGGACGGATGCATCGGAAGTGCGCATTTCCGTTCCAGCCGCCGTGCAAGATGCAGGTTTCGTCCGATTTGTGGAGAAAGCGATCAATGAACGCCAGGTGGCGCTATCGATGCAGGAATGGGTGGAGCTTGAGAATATTCGCATTACCGGGAAAACATCTGCGCCACAGCATCGTGACAAATTCTTGGAGCTTGGACTTATCGAACAGCACGGCAAAACGAGAGATGCGCATTATGTTCTTTCTCAAGAATTCTATGAGCATATCGGCAGGAGAGGCATTCATACACGCGAAGCAGGACTATCCCGTGATGCAAAAAAACGGTTGATTTTGGAACATTTGCAAAGACATGGACGCGTACAAAGGCAGGAGTTACGAGACGCTTTTCCGAATGTTCCTCTCCGTATACTTTCGGGAATGCTCCAAGATCTGAAGGATGCTGGCGTTATTGCACACATTGGATCTCGAAAAACCGGTTATTGGGTATTGGTGAAACCGGAAATAAATAAATCTAATCCAGAGGCAAAAAATGATATTCATGGCTCTATGGAGCCATAATAAATAAGTTTTATTTCTATCTAAAGTATACCTTTGTTCACCCCAGCATGGCTCTCCACCCCAAGTTCCCCACCGATCCCTACGAGATTCTCGACCCCAGTATCCGGTGGTTCCCTGCCGATGAAACGCTGCGCGAACAGGGGTACGAGAAACTGTTGCCACCGCTCGTGGCAGAATTGCGCAAGCTCGTAAAAATGTGGAGAGATGGCGGCTACGAAGGCGCGAGTGAGACGAGCAAGGCACTGCTCATCTGGTGGTTCAAGACAGGGCATCCCGTCGCACAGACCGATGGCTCGATGTTCCTGTTCCGCTACTACTTCGCCCAGCGTGAGGCGATGGAGACGGTGATCTATTTGCATGACGTTGCCAAAGCGCGGGACAAGCATGATCTCCTGCGGTACAGCAGTTTGGAGCATGTACAGGCGAGCCTCTTCAAGGAAACCTGGATGCGCTACGTCATTAAGATGGCGACGGGTAGCGGCAAAACGAAAGTGCTCAGCCTCATCCTTGCCTGGTGCTACTTTCATAAGCTCTACGAGGTCGATTCCACGCTTGCGCGGAACTTTCTCATTATCACGCCCAACATTATCGTGCTTGACCGACTCCGAACAGATTTTGACGGGCTGCGTATCTTCTCGAGCGATCCCGTGATTCCTGAGAATGGTTTTGAAGGTCAGAACTGGCAGGATGACTTTCAGATGACGCTGCACATCCAAGACGACGTGCGGGTGACGAATCACGTCGGCAACATCTTCCTCACGAACATCCATCGCATCTACAGCAGCAACGATCACGTTCCATCGCCTGAAGACGAGGACTCCCGTGACTTTTTCCTCGGCAAGAGGCCCACGGGCGAGACGACAGACTCAAAGGTATCCGTCGGGGACATCGTTCGGGACATCGAGGAGCTGGTGGTGCTCAACGACGAGGCTCACCACATTCACGACGAACGCATGGCATGGTTCAAGAGTATCGAAGACATCGCTAACCGCCTGAAGATGAAAGGGAAATCGCTGTCACTTCAGGTGGACGTGACGGCTACGCCGCGCCACAACAACGGGGGCATTTTCGTGCAAACAATCTCTGACTACCCGCTCGTGGAGGCGATTTACCAGAACGTCGTGAAGCACCCGGTCATTCCCGATCCATCCAGCCGTGCAAAGCTCGCCGAGCACCAGAGCGCGAAGTTCAGCGAGCGGTACGCTGACTACGTGCATCTCGGCTACCTGGAGTGGAAAAAAGCAGCGGAGGAACACGCAAAGATGGGGAAAAAGGCCGTTCTGTTCGTCATGACCGATGACACAAAGAACTGTGACGAGGTAGCCGACTACCTGCGAAGCCACTATCCCGAACTGGAAGGAAACGCGACCTTCGTGATCCACACGAAGAATAACGGTGAAATCTCCGAGAACGCGACGGGCAAGAGCAAGGAAGAGCTGGAAGAGCTGCGGCGGCTTGCAAACAGCATCGACCACGCCGATAACCCACACAAGGCCATCGTCTCCGTCCTCATGCTCAAGGAGGGTTGGGACGTGCGCAACGTGACGACAATCGTGGGGCTCCGCGCTTACACATCTACATCAAACATTCTGCCGGAGCAGACGCTGGGACGCGGGCTCAGGCGCATGTACCGTGAGAAGGACGTTGACGAACAGGTGAGCGTCGTCGGGACGGATGCCTTCATGGACTTCGTAGAATCCATCAGAAACGAGGGCGTGGAACTGGAGAGGGCGGCCATGGGCGATGGAACAAAGCCGAAAGCCCCGATCATCGTGGAAATCGACAGAGAGAATATGAAGAAGGATATCGAGGAGCTTGATATCCAGATTCCAGAACTCACGCCCCGCATCTACCGAGAATACAAGAACTTCTCCGATCTGAATCCCGCCGCCTTCACCTTCAAGAAACTGCCCGTGAAACAGTTCACCGAGGAGGAGAAACGGCACATTGTCTTCAAAGACATCACAACGGACGAAGTGTCCCACGTCACAGAACTTCCCAGAACCGCCGCCGTGAGTGGATCGAGTGCCATTGGCTTCTTTGCGAGGATGATCAAAAACGACCTACACCTCGTCGGAGGCTACGACGTACTGTACGAGAAGGTCAAAGAGTTCGTGCGCGATTGCCTCTTCGCGGAATCCGTCGAGATCGACGACCTGAATACCCTTCGCAATCTTTCGGAAATCGAAGCAACCCGCACGATCCTTGAGACATTCAAGAAGGAAATCAATGCCCTGACAGTGCGCGACAAAGGGGAAGCCGAAATCCGCAATACCATCAAGCTGAGCAGGTGCCGCCCATTTGTCGTGAAGCATCAGGAGTTCCTCGTTCCCCGCAAGAGTCTATTCAACAAGATCGTAGGCGACAGCCACTTCGAACTGGAGTTTGCAGCGTTCCTCGAGGACTGCGATGACATCGTGTCCTACGGGCGCAACTACTTCGGACTCAACTTTGGCCTGGACTACCAGAACGCGGACGGCAACATCAGCAAATACTACCCTGACTTCTTTGTGAAGCAGGACAGCAAGAACGTGTCCATCGTGGAGACAAAGGGACGGGAAGATCTAGACGATC
>JACOTD010000043.1 GCA_016178535.1 Candidatus Peregrinibacteria bacterium | reverse complement strand
GCTTCAGACGACGGACCTCCTTGTCCCTCTCGCGTATCTCCTTCAAGTACCAGACTTCCGGCATGGCCAATACGTATACAGGAGTTGTTCAGAACATGGCAAGTCAATCTGCGCTAGGCGTGGGAATCGGGAATTACGACCGCGAATGGCCCGCGCGCGCAAAATCCTCTCCCCTACCTCCGCCTCGAATCCCCGATCGGTCGGCTCGTAGAAGATCGAAGGTGACATGCCGATCGGGAAATAATTCTCCTGTGCAATTCCCTCTCGAACATCATGCGGGTACTGGTATCCCACGCCGTAGCCCTGTTCACGCATCCCCTTCATCGGCGCGTTGCGAAGATGAAAGGGCACTTCGACGGAGGAGAGTGATCGCAGTGCGGACTTGGCCGCTCCCATTGCGCGGGTGACGGCGTTGCTCTTGGGTGCCTGTGCGAGGTACACGCACGCGTGGGCGAGGAAGAATTCCCCCTCCGGGAGTCCCACGAGCTCGAACGCCTGCCAAGCTGAAACCACCATCGGGAGAGCACGGGGATCGGCATTGCCGATATCCTCGCTCGCGAGGATCGCCATGCGCCGAAAGAGGAAGCGCGGATCTTCGCCGCGATCGAGCATGGAGAAGAGCCACAGGAGCGCGGCGTCGGGATCACTCCCGCGGATCGTCTTGATGAAGGCGGAAACGGCATCGTAGTGATCTTCTCCCGACGCGTCGTAGCGTTCGCGGCGTTCCCTGAGGAGCTTCTGGGCGTCGCGGAGACTCACCGAAGAGCCGACCGTGAGGACGGCAAGTTCGAGCAGATTGAGCGCGATGCGCGCGTCGCCGTTGCTCCTGGATGCAATGTGCGTGAGCGCATCATCGTCGATCGTGATCTTCTCCGCATAGCCGCGTTCGTCTGTGACTGCCCGATGGAGAATCGAGACGAGGTTCTCCGGGGAAAGCGGCTTCAGAAGATGCACATGGGAACGGGAGACCAGCGCTTTATTCACGTCGAAGGAGGGGTTCTGCGTCGTCGCCCCGATGAGGATCACGGTGCCGCTCTCCACAAACGGAAGGAGCGCATCCTGCTGCGCGGTGTTGAAGCGGTGGATCTCGTCGATGAAGAGGACCGTTCGCTGCTTGAGACCTTCACGCAGTCGAGTAGATTCCTCGCACACGGCACGCAGTTCTTTGATGCCGCTCGTGACGGCGTTGATCTGGACGAACGCGGCCTTTGTCGCATCACTGATGATGTGCGCGAGTGTCGTCTTCCCCGTCCCCGGCGGCCCCGCGAGAATCACCGAGGAGAGTTGATCGTGCTCAATCGCAGTTCGCAGTCCCGTCCCCTTTCCCACCACATGTTCCTGTCCGACGAATTCATCGAGCGTCGTGGGGCGCATCCGATAGGCGAGAGGGGCGGTATCCATAGGATGGGAGTATAGCGTGCTCACCCCATTTTCCCCTGTGGTCAGGGCAGACACGGAGGATCTGCGGCTTCACTGCGGCTCTCTGTGTCATGTTTGGCGCTCTCGATATGTGGCGCAACGGGCAGCCGATGCATCTTGCTGTGCTCTTGCCTGCGCTGCTCTCATATCTCACTGCTACAACAACGCATGACCATGCATTCAGGAAGCCAACGGAGCCCGTACAGGCACAATAAAAGGCCGTTTCTTGGGCTACGGCTATTGCGAAACGCTATAGTGTGTGGTACACTCTTTGGTGTATGTCTCCATTGCCTAATGTCGCCATCGAACTCATCCCTGACGAAGTAAGCGGTTTTACTGCCGTCCTTCCAGGTGTTGCAGTATTAGGTGAAGGAGAAACGGAACAAGAAGCCATTGCGGATTTAGAGGTATGTTTGAAGGGATACATTGCGCAATACGGTATTCAAGATGTTCTCTCGCGCATCATCGCTCCCACACAGATTCGCCAGCTGAATTTAGGGGAGCTAGTGCATGGGTAGATTGCCGCGCCCTACAGGGAAAGAGATGCTGCGCTTCCTAGAGAGACGGGGGTTTATTTGCGTGCGAATAACCGGCAGTCATCACCACATGGAAAAGGGGCATCTGCGCTGCCCTGTGCCCGTGCATGGGAATGATGATCTCAAAACAGGAACGCTCCGCTCGATACTTCGCATGATTGAAATGGAGCCTGAGGAATTCGAGAAGCTATGGAATGAATAGAACTCTCAGAGCTGTAATGACAAGGTGCAGACCGTAGATCATTGCCGCAAGAAGCAAGAAAATTATGGTTGCCACGACCATTGCTCAGAGCCTATGTTGATCCAGACTTCGATTCAATGTCTTTGGACATTCTCCCCTCTCCCCTCAGGGGGAGGGGCCGGGGGTGGGGGCATGAAACTGGATTTTTTTGAACAAGCTCTGCGAGAGTACCTTTCAATTCCCGCTCACCAAGATCCACGAGCCTCTGCAATGCCGCGATCGTCCGATGGTCGATGATTTTGCCGCTCCAGGGACGAAGCGACGCGAATTTGTCGCTCTCCGCCTGCTCCACGATCAGGTACGGAACGCGAAGCACCAGCGCCGCGATGGCCCCGTGGTAACGCTGCGAGAGGACGAGACGCGATTCTTCGATGGCCGAGATCAGGTCCGCGAGGGACCGGATGGGGACGACGTCCGCGGGGAATTCCGCGGCAAGCAATTGGCACGTCTCTGATTCACGCGGATCATCGGGCTGCAGGGAGAGGATGCGCACACTCGTGACGTCGCCTTGTCGCAGCAGATCACGGACCCGCTTCTCAAACGATGCGGAGGTCGTTGCACGTGGAATGATGACCAGCGACTGCGGAGAGCGAATCGCACGCGGAACCAGGGCGCGACACATCCCAAAGACGGGATCGAAGGACTCCACGACGGGAATTCCCGGACAAAGATCACCAACACGTTTGACCGAGAATTCATCGCGCACGGAAATGAATCGCGCGCGACGCAGGACGAAGCGCGTCATCCATCGGCCGGATCGCGTCAACCAGGGACCGATGCCCTGGAACGCGAGGAGGATAGGCTTTTGAAACACCATCGCGACAACCGTATGCCACCACCACAGCACGACGGCGAACCGGGATTCGCTCTCCGTGAAGAGCGATCCTCCGCCGAACACAACGCCATCGCAGGACCAGAGGGCTTTCAGTGTGCGCGGCCACGGTGTGGTGAAGAAGGAACGAAACCCGAGCGGCAGGCGCGGTACATCATGTTCACCTTGAGGATGAGCCGACACGACCGTCCAATCGACCTCCGGGAAACGCGAGAGGAAGTAGTCTTTCAACGCTTCATCGCCGAGATTGCCGACACCGTAATTCCCCACGAGCAAGAGACGCATGGAAGGAGTATACCGCTGGCGATGATCCTCACGAGGCCTTCTCTTCAGTGGGAGTTGCCTCTTCTGACGTTGATGACGCTTCCTCCTTCACGGGCGTTTGCACGGCAATGGCGAATTCGTCGGCGCTCGTGAACCGCTCGCTCAGGCGCGCGGATTTGCCCCGGCGTCCGCGGAGGAACGAGAGCTTCGCGCGACGAACCTTGGCGATTTTGCGCACGTCGACCTTCTCGATCATCGGCGAATGAATCGAGAAGATCCGCTCGACGCCGATCCCCGATGCGATGCGGCGGACGGTGAACGTCGCATCGGTCGCGCTGTGCCCGCGATGGACGCCGATCACAAGTCCCTCGAAGATTTGCACGCGTTCCTTCTCCCCTTCTTTAATCCGCTCATGCACGCGCACGGTGTACCCCGGAGCGATCTCGGGCAACTTCTTCACGTACGCCGTGGCCTGTCGATGAAGAACGGCGGAGAGCATGCAACACGCAAAGCCTAGAGAGAGGATGGATCTTTGTAAAGATCTTTCCCAGGCCAAAAAACGTAAGATACAAGGAACAAGATACAAGAAACAAAGGAAGTGAACGAATGGTCCGTTTGGATTTTGTATCTTGTCTCTTGTATCTTGTTTCTACCTGTCGCTATTTCCCCATCGCTTCTTCGATTTCCTTCTGCATCGTATTGAGGACGATGAGATGACGCGGGTCATTGAGGATCTCGAGGATGAAGCGGTCTTTGAGGCTCAAACGGTAGAGGAAATCCGCTTCCGGGAAGATCGAGTACTTCACGTGACGGAGGTTGGGCTCCTGGAGGAGCAGCGCCTCGAGAATTTCCTTCTTGATCGTGCCAACGACGAGCAGATCCACTTTGCTCTCGGTGCCGGTGAAGGACCCCGCCAGGAGAATGAGCTGGATATTGGGGAGTTTCTTCAGGCTGCCGATCGCCGGGCTCTCGGCCTGGATCTCTTTGGAGAAGATGCTCTTGAGTTCCAGGAAGAACGGGAACTCGCTTTCCACGTGATAGTACTTCTTGCGATTGCGATGGCGCGCCTTCACGAGCCCGATCCTGCGCAGATTCTCCAGTTCTCGCCGAATGGAGTTGATCTGCTCCCCCAGCAGACGCGTGAGTTCCCGGATGAAGTATTCCTGCTCGGGGTGGAGCAGGAAGGTGGAGAGAAGTTTGACTCTCGTTTGCGAACTGAACAGTGCTTTCAGCGTTGTGGAGGACATGTGTTCACAAACATTACTCAGATGCGTATTCGGAGTGCAAGAAAAGTACTCAATCATTCGATCAAGAGATGTGTGCATATCTTTTTTGCTGTATGAAGAGAAAAAAACGTTCTATCTCTGTATTTTTCTCCTTATCCTGAACACAATTTATACTCGCATTTCTTCCCGTTTTATGTCGTGATGCACAATTTGTGTTCGTGCAGGTTGCTTCGGGAGAATTCACGAGCCTCCACCGTGCATTCTCTTGAGAGAGAAGCCAAAAAGTGCTATCATTATCGGAATGCCGACATTCAAGCGCCTTCTGCGTTGCCTCGTGGCGGTGACCATCCTGCTCTTCATAGTTCACATGGGGGGGGAGGGCGTGAGCATTCCCATCGCGCATGCCCAATCGAACACTGCGGACTCGATGATGACGCAGATGGCTGTGGTGATGGGCGTCATCATCACGGCGATGAACTTCCTGACCTGGGTCCTCTTCTACGCGCTCAATATCATCATGGATCCGGCATTCATCTTCGGGACGGAGCCGGGAGGCCAGGACGGCAGTTTGCTGATGATGATCCATGAGATCTGGCAGCTCTCACGGGATCTCGTGAACGTCGGCTTCGCCATTTTTCTCATCGTGACGGCCATCTACATTGCCGTTCGACCGGCTCATCTGGAAGAAGCGAAGAAGACATTGCCGAAATTCGTGATCGCCATCGTGCTGGTGAACTTCACGTGGTTCATCCCCCGGGTGCTCTTTGATGTCTCCCAAATCCTCACCTACACCGTCTACCAGATCCCGAACATGCTCTCCCCCAACGGCTGCGTGATCCCTCCTCCCAATGGAGTGGGACCTCCGAAACCGTGCGACATCGTAACGAACGTCGTGTTCTTCGAGGACACGAACGACATCACGGACGGTGAAGACGGATGGAACTGCACACTTCGTCCGCTCGTGTGCTACCAATCGGTGCCCGCAACGAAGCCCGGGAACATCAGCATGCAATCGCAAGTCTTAAACGGCCTGGTGATCAATTATGCGAGGCTGAACACGCTCGCGACCATCAGCGACCCTCGGGCCGCAAACGGCGGAGAGCCGATCTCACCGCGCCTCATGCTCAGCTTCATCATCAGATCGGCTATGGTCCTCCTGCTCCACATCGCGCTCTTCTTCCCCATCCTGGCGCTCGTCGTCGCCTTCTTGTTCCGCATCCCGATTCTCCTCATCACGATGGCATTCATGCCCTTCGTTGCGCTCGCATTTGTCATGGAAGGTTCGTTCATCGATCTGAAGAAGATCAGCGGAGAATTCGACTTGAAGTCTTTGCTGATGGGCCACTTCATCAGTGCAGTCTTCCTGCCCGCAGTCGTCGGGGTGCCCTTCGCCGTGGGCTTCATCATCCTCAATGTGGGCTCCGTCGCGGCGGCTCCGCCCGGGTTCACCGCCTTCGCGACGGCCATTCCCCTCTTCGCGGGTGTGGCGACGATCGGGCAGCTCTTCTGGATGCTCAACGGTCTCATCATCATCTGGATCGGCGTGTTCACGGCGCTGAAGACACAGACATCCAGCAAGGGCATCGTCGAGCAAATCCAGGGCTTCGGAAAGAGTCTGGGTACCCTTGCAGTCAAAGCCCCGCTCTCGCTGCCGGTCATCCCTGCACCGGGAGGGGGCAAATCCTCCTTCATCCAAGAAGCAAAAAGATACGACCCGAAACAATGGCTGAATCGCATCAGCGCGGACGGCGTTCTGGATCAAAACACACTTGGAAAAATTCTTGGAGGACCATCGTCGGGAGCGCTTGCAAAACAAGGCGCTGCCGCGCAGACGATCATTCCCCGCGTCGAACTCAACATCAACAACCTCGCACGGGATCCCAACAGCAACGCGGACTTCGACGCGATCATTCGTGCCATGCGCGAGAATCAGGAACTCAGTCGCCTCTCGGGCGGACAGATCATGGAAGCGATCATCCATGCCATGGAGCAGCGGCTCACCCCGCAACAGAAAGCGCAGTTGCGGCAAGCAGCGCAGCAGCGCGAACCGCGACGCCCATAGGGTTTCTCCTTCTCGTATGAAATCTGTGTTCATACTTCACCTTCCCGTCTCCCCCTCACCCACCTTCGCACGTCAGCGTGCTTCGGCGGGCGGGCCCAGCCTCTCCCCCCGGAGGGGGAGAGGAGCAGAGGAAACGCAATGCTCCGTACGGGACTCTCTGAGGCTGCAAGTTTTACGGAGTTTTTTGTTTTCATAGCATGCGCAACTTCTCGCGTCCCGCCGGCCCCGATTTCCGCCCCGGGAACTTCTTCCTCAATCGCCGCGGCCTCACGGTGCCGGGCCTTGGGGTCGGATGGCAGATGGAGCGCCTGCGAGTCCGCGAGGACACGGAACGCTGGCGCGTCCGCACGTGGTCGACCTTGAGACGAGGCGGCCTCTTCAGCACTCCCGAAGCGATCAACAACGCAGCGTTCCTCCCCATGCGACAGGAGATTCAGAACCGGCTCTTCGCCGAGCAGAAGGAGTGGTCCGAGGGGGCTGCCGGGCGCGTGCGTTTGCAACGAGAACACGGCTCCGAGCATGCCGAACGTCTGGAGGGCGTGCTCTCGAGCGCGCAGGTGCCCGAGAGCCTTCAGCATCAGGCGCTTTCGATCATCAAGGGCATCGAGGAGCGAGCGAGCTACGCGGAGCCGGAGGAAGGCAAAGCGACGTTCAATCCCATCCACTTCGCATGGGCGCTGCGCACCGGGCGCGAACGCATCGAGGGGTGGCTGCAATCGGGTGTCGTGCAGGGGAGTCAGCGGGCCGCGCTGGGAGAGGTGCTCGCGTACGTCCAGGGATACGAGCGCGTGCTCGGCACGTCGCCCGCCTACCCGCGCTCCGTGATCGCAATCGGTCCCGATCAGAAGAAAGCCGGCGAGAACCTGGGCAAGTTCGCGCGCCTCATCACCTTCATCGCCACCGGCTCGCTCGGGCTCTTCACGGGCGCCGTGAGCGCGCTCTCGGGGCAGAACGACTTCACGGTCCCGGCAATGTACCTGGGAGCCGCGGGGCTTGCCGCGGGCGGCGGGCGCGCCCTCCTGGAACCACGGGACAAGCGAACGATCCGTCTGGCCTCGGGCCTGACGAAGATCGGCGGCCCGGGAGAACGCATCCTGCTCGCGTACGGAGTGCGGGGGGAGGCGTGGGCGAAGCTCATCGAGGAGCTCCAGGACAACTCCTCCACGGAGCTGCGGGACGCCGTCCGAACGCTGCGGCAACGAGGGAAGACGCTGACGGCGGAGCAGCGCAGAGAGCTCTTCGCGTCACTGGAGATCCACGATCCCACAGTGGCGAAGCAGTTCTCCCGCATGATCGAGAACAAGGGGGATTTTCTCGCCTTCACGCGGCTCGCGCAGAGCGCCTCCACCGAGGATGCCAGAGAGCTCATGCGGGACTACGTGCGTCTCGGTGCGGGGCCGCAGTCGATGGGGCAGTTCAGCGCTGTGGGGCGGGGAGGAGTGGCATGAGGGAGCACGACGAAGATTCTCTCGTTCTCCATCACGCATCTTCTCCATTGCCATCGCCCCTGTTACCATTCCGTTGTTTTGCATTCATCGATTTGTTCTCTCATGACTATGGTTGCCATTTCCTCTCTCCACGCACGTCACCCTTCGACTCCGCTCAGGATGACGTTGCCTTTTTTTCCTCTTTCATGAGTATGGTTTGCATTTCCATCATCCATGCACGTCAAATTCTCGATTCCCGCGGCACGCCGACGGTGGAGGTCGATTGCGTGCTCAGCGATGGAAGCTTCGGGCGGGCGGCGGTTCCATCGGGGGCTTCGACGGGGACGCATGAAGCGCTCGAGCTGCGCGACGGCGATCCGAAGAAATTCCGGGGGAAGTCCGTGCAGAAGGCCGTTGCGAATGTCGAGGGGCCCATCACGAAGGCACTCACGGGGAAAGACAGCGCCGATCACCGCGCCATCGATCGGCTGCTCATCGATCTCGATGGAACGGCGAAGAAAGCAACGCTCGGCGCGAACGCGATCCTCGGGGTCTCGATGGCCGTGTGCCGCGCGCGGGCGGCGAGCGAGCGCCGGTCGCTGTGGGCTTCGCTCGCGGACCAGTTCGGCGTCTCTCGTTTGGATTCTGTCTCGCTGCCCGTGCCGCTCATGAACGTTCTCAACGGCGGCGTGCATGCCGATTCGGGGTTGAGCTTCCAGGAATTCATGATCGTTCCGACGGGTCTTTCGTCGTTCCATGAGGCGCTGCGCGCCGGGGCCGAGGTGTTCTACGCCCTCAAGGACATCCTCACGAACTTCCAGTACGTGATCGCGGTGGGCGACGAGGGGGGGTTCGCGCCGCACGTGGCGGACGCCGATCACGCGTGCAGCATCCTCGTCGAAGCGATCGCGCTGGCCGGGTACAAAGGGAAGGTGAAGATCGCGCTGGATGCCGCCGCCACGGAATTCTGCACGCAGGGAACGTACACGGTCGACGGCAGAGCGATGAGCTCTTCACAGCTCGTCGACTGCTACCAGGCGCTCGCAAAGCGCTACCCGATCGTCTCCATCGAAGACAGCCACAGCGAAGATGACTGGGAAGGCTTCGCGCTGATGCAAAGGAAACTCGGTTCCCGGCTCCAGCTCGTTGGCGATGATCTCTTCGTCACGAACGTCGCGCGGATCGAGCGGGGCATCGCGAAGAAGGCCGCCAATGCCGTCCTCATCAAACTCAACCAGATCGGCACCGTGAGCGAGACCGTGGATGCCATTCAGCGGACGCAGAAGGCCGGATGGAAGGCGGTCGTGAGCCACCGCAGCGGCGAGACCGAAGACACCTTCATTGCCGACTTGGCGGTGGGCCTCCAGACGGGCCAGATCAAGACCGGCTCCCTCTCGCGCACCGATCGCCTCTGTAAGTACAATCAACTCTTGCGGATCGAGGAAGAATTGGGGGAGAGGGCGGCGTATGCGTCGCCGTTTTCTGAGACGCACAGAGTTTGATGTTACCGGCGCCTCAGCTCAGGGATCTTGTGTGCGGTTTCCGCACTCAGCCATCGAGGCCTTCCCGAGACCGGTCGGACGTCACCAATCAGTTCTTTCATCTTCCTCAGGCCTCCCGTGAGCATCAGCACATTCAGATGCGCATACGAAGGGATGGGGTCATTGGGAAGGAGATGCTGAGCCTTGGTAAAGGTCGGACAATCTGCGACGGAGGTCGTGACGAACGTCTGATCCTGGGGACAAATGAGGTAGAGCGGCCTCTTCTCACTCGCGTCGATGATGACTATTTTTGCAGTCACCTTTCCATGTTCGACGATCGGGATAATGACGTAATTTTGTACGTGCGGTGATGCAGTCACTCCTGTCCCCCAGAAGCCCGCTCGCGTGCCCAAGTGCTGACCTGTACGGTCATGGAGAGCATCGGCGCTCGCCTGCGTGACTACTCCGAAATGCCCGCAATTCCAATCTCTTGAGCGCGAGGCATGGAGGGCAGGATCCTCGGTGGGAACATTCAGGGAGTTACTTCCCGATTGACGAATAGCAGTCGCCAGATTCAAGCAAACCTGCAGCCCATTTTTTGCCGGAGCATCCAATCCTCTCCGTCCGATGGATGCCAGTACCTGTTGGAGAGCGGGGTCGAATGTCCGAATCGGCGGGGGAGCGTACTCAAATTTGCGTGTTGTACTCTGCTTGATCGGCCGAGCGGCTGCCGCGGCAGCACGCTGTCTCCACGATACTTGATTCTGCGCCACAGGCAGACTGACAAGCGAGTACGCCTCAATCTTGGTCTCGGCATCATCACCATTCACGTGCACGAAGAAAAACGGTTGGCCCTGATCCGATGTGACGAATTGAACATCAAAATCCTTTTGAGGCACGAGGAGACGACTGCCGTTTGAGGCCATCACTTTGCTGGCGAGGCGGCGCTGCTCGCCGAATTCATCCAAGGGTGCGGGAATGAATATCCCTCCTCTCCCCGCGACGGTTGCGGTTTCATACAACTGCACAGTGACCTTTTGGCCGGGTGCACAAAGCCCCCGAACATTGAGGATGTACTGCTCTTCTGGATGATGAGGGATTTCGGCTCCATCGTTGGTAGAGAGCACTCGATCCTTCCCTTTGGTTTCTCCTTGCTGCTGCTCTTCCCTCTCATTGTCTGCAGCTTCTGTCCTCGTTCCAAGGGGAATTGCCATCACTGCGGCAAGAACCCAGCGAAGAAGTCGTTGTCGGCTCTTCGAAGCCTCAAGTCTCGGTTCATCTCCCGGCAGCCGAGGGGCGACATCAATGCGGGGCTCAAAATCCGTTGCTCTTTCGCTCATGAGCTCACGAAGCTACCCGAATCATGTTGCTACGTCAAATCTGATGACATTCGGTCATAGCATCAAAAGGGCAAATCAGAGGATCGTTCTGCTTTGCATCCACCATCGTTTGATCCATGGAAGCGAGAGCGTGGAGAGCAAATACCCTCCCGATGGAATGAGCGCTTGGAGAAGGGGAAGTGGCAGATGGAGCATCCACAAGATCACTACCGCAGTCAGGTAGGTCATTGACGTGAGCGAAAGACGACGAGTCCAGGATTGCTCCCATGCTTTCTCCGCTTCAACGCGTCGATTCCGCTCGAGAATTGCCTGAATGTAATTCCCGATTCCCACGCCTAGCCCGGTGGCGCTCTGGCGAGGATTCCCTGCAGTTGCTTCTCAAACAGCGATCTCCCCTCCGTTCGCCACCGCGTTACTTCTGCAATGACAGTGGAGAGAGAGAACGCAGGAAG
>JACOTD010000040.1 GCA_016178535.1 Candidatus Peregrinibacteria bacterium | reverse complement strand
TCCACTGTCATTGCAGAAGTAACGCGGTGGCGAACGGAGGGGAGATCGCTGTTTGAGAAGCAACTGCAGGGAATCCTCGCCAGAGCGCCACCAGGCTAGGCGTGGGAATCGGGAATTACTTCGGGTTCGGGGGAGGACAGGGATTGTTTTTTGTTTGTTTTTTGTTGGTGACCTCACCCCTCACCCCTCTCCAGCCTTTGAACATCGATCGTTTTGAACGGGGAGGAAGCGATACTCTTTTCGAAGAGCTGGAGAGGGGAATGTTTTGTATGTTTTTTACTTCCGCCAAACAAAACACACACATTCCCCTCTCCTTCCTCCGATGCTCCAAAAATAATTGCCCGGACAGAAAAAAGATAAACCCAAGAAAAGGAGAGGGGTTAGGGGGTGAGGTCACACAAAACAAACACAACAACACTCATGGGAATCCTCTACCGCGTCCTCCCGCAATCCATCACCTGCA
Organism: Candidatus Peregrinibacteria bacterium; assembly: GCA_016178535.1. Lineage (GTDB taxonomy): Bacteria > Patescibacteriota > Gracilibacteria > Peribacterales > Peribacteraceae > JACOTD01. Next base: position 8,860 of record JACOTD010000040.1, on the reverse strand, counting down.
TCTCCATCGTCTTCCGCGTCCCGTCTTTGGCGCCGAGAACGACGTCGAACAGGCCCTCCGACGACGGCGTGATCGCATATCGGGTTCCAGGAGCGATCCATTGATGAGAGGAATCGATCGTGCCGTCGGGGTTGCGGACTTCCTCGACAATGAACGTTGAAGCCGATCGAAGAGTGACGGTGTCGCCGAGCGTGAGGAGACGGGGCACGCCTTTGATCAAGCGAACGCTCTTCGTGATGCGCGATTGGTACGCCGGAATTCCGACACAAGGCCGCACGAGGCTGCGGTCACCGAGCCGCTCGAAGGTCGCGTGAATTTTCCCTTCACTTCGATCGGCGATGGCGGTGAAAGCATTGAGGCTCAAGTCCATGTCCCTCCCTTTCACGTACGGCCCGCGGTCGTTGATGCGCACGAGCACGCTCTTCCCATTCGCGACGTTTTTCACCTTCACGAGCGTGTTGCCCGGGAACGTGCGGTGCGCCGCCGTGAGCGCGTGCATGTCGAACGTCTCGCCGAAGGCTGTCCCCTCTCCCTGGAAGTCCTCCGCGTACAAGCTGACCTCATGCTCTTGCTTCGCGAGCGCGGAGTCGAAGGCATTGATGAGCGCGATGAGCTCCGAGCGAAGGAGCGCGCGACCGCCGAACACGCGGGAACTCTTCTTCGAGGACAGCACGAGGTTGTCCGCACCGATTCCTTTGAGGAGACTTGCGATCGTCTTCGGCGCGATGTTCTTCGGATCATCGACGTTCCTCGTCCGCAGCAGCCACAGCATCGCCGTCGCGCGATCGAGCGCGGAGCCAGGATGAAATGACTTGGCATCGCCGAGCAGCCCGCGCGACTTTGCGTACGTGATTGCGTCGAATCCAGGCGATCCTTTCGCGAGGTCGCTGAATGGATGCTCGTTCGTTTGCTCGACCGGACGATGGATGCTGTGCCAGAGTAGGAGGAAGCCGTCGCGGCGCGTGATCGGCGCTTCCTTCGCAAACACGACGCTCGGCACCGAAAAGACCAACACCAGGGCAATTGCCAACGTGCGGAGCATAGGGGAATAGCATGTCGAATGCGCGACATTTCCGCAATACACGGAACGATGGCCTTCAAGAATCGCCAATCTTGCAACCAGAAACTCGTTCGCGCAGCGCCTGGAAGAAGTCGGATCGGATGATTTCGTTCTTCCGCAGCAGCGTCATCATGAGCGTTTGCGCTGGACCGATCGGTTGTGAGGGACCATCGTCGCGCAGCTTCATCTTCTTGGGCCATCGAGCGACCGTCTGCTTCCGCGAAAGCCCCGCGGCAAGCATCAATCCGAGATGCGGATCGAACGGCAAGCGGCGCTCGGGCCCCCACCATTCACCATCGCCGGAGACGGTGGCATGCTCCAATCGATCGTGCATCTGCACTTGTCCCGCTCGGGGACCTTCGCTCCACGAAAGTGCGATGCCGACGACAGGTGCATACTCGATCGTTTCAGGCCACGCAGCCACATACATCATATTCACGCATGGTGTATACAAGACCTTGTAGCCATGCCTGCGTACTCCGTTGCGAAGCTTCCAGAGAAAACGCGCGACCTTCTTCGGTGTCCTTTCGAGGAGCACATCCTGCTTGGCGATTCTCTCTGCTCTTCCGTCTGCGTCCGAACAATCTCCCAAGGAAATTCGGTTCACTGTGAGATAATTTTCATCTTCTGCCTTCTCCAGAGGCACAAGGTACTTGCGAAACCGATCTGCGATGGGGACGAGCTCCTCGGTCCATTCTTTCCCGAATGTGTCGGCGTGCAGATTGTAGAGACGTTTAGCGTAGAGCAAACCATCGCGCCAGTCCTTCGGCAGATTCAAATCCCCAAGAATTTGGAATGGATCGGCTGCAAAAATCCGGCTCAGGTGCAGCGGCACGCATGATCTCGACTACGTCCTCAGGATTCATGATGCGATTGAACACCGCACGGCATTGGATCTGATTCCTTTTACGCCAACGACCAATAAGGAATGCTGCTTTCTCCAGCATTTCTCTGGGCAAGGGAGGCGAATCATGAGACAGTTCCGAGAGAGGAACAATGCTCCCCTGCTCGATGGTTTTTTGCAGAGCGGATGGACGACCCATAGGGGAGCATTGTGCCATAAGTTCAGAGCCTCTTCCACCCCTCCGCGCGGACCATCCTGTACAAACGGAGGACGAGGTCGCGCTGGAGGTGGAGGAGGGTTGCGGGACCCAGGACGCCGGCGCCCTTCGCCTCTTCTTTCGGGATGATATGACTCCCGAGCTGATACGCGACGAGGGCGTCGTGGGTTTGGGTGCCGAACGTTCCTGTGACGCGATCGCCGGGGAGGAGGTTTCGATCGGCGAGGAACTGCTGCAAACGGCGGACCTGTTGACCGCGATCGCCCGTGGAGAGGAACGAGGTGAGGTTCATGCCGCGGTCGGCGACGGTCTTCTCGACTCGATGGAAGAGCAGAATGCTCTCGGCGCTCTGCGAGACGAGCTTTCGCTGCCAGAGCGCCGCGATCCGCTGACGCGTCTGAGGTCCCAGGCGTCCCGCCCCCGGATCGCCGTCCTTGTGGACGAGGCGCTGATCCTTCTGGAGAGCGAGGAGCGCCGTGCGCAGAGCGGTGCCGTAGACGCCGTCGGTCCGACCGTGGTAGTAGCCGAGGAACCGCAGCGTCCGCTGCGCCGTCGCGATCCCCTGCTCGCTCGAGGGGGAGATCTCGAGTGGAGGCGTTCTCGAACGATCCATCATCGCCATGAGCGTCGCAGCCGTCTTCTCCCCCATCTGATCGTTCGATTCGTGAATGCCGAAATCTCCCATGAACGCCGCGAGGCTCACCTGCGTGGTATCGCCGAAGTATCCGGTGATCGCATGATCCAAGTAGCCCGAACTCTTGAGCGCATCCTGGAGCATCCAGACGGCGAGGCTCTGGTCGCCGAGTTTCGGCTGCATGGTCAGGAGGCTCGCATCCTGCGTGAGGAACGGCTGGATCATCGCGAGGGGGGATGGGAGCTGCGCGAGGTCGAAGGATTCATCGGGTTGCGCGGTGCCGAGTGGATAGACGATGGCGCGCACCCTGCGCACCCCGAATGCCAGCGCGCGCGCAAGCCCTCCCTCACCGGGACCCACCCACACATCGAGTCGGTCGCTGCCGTCATTCCCGGTTACGATCGCGCCGCCGCGATCGTGGACGGTGACGGTGCCGAGCCCCGGCAGGGCGATGCGCGTGCCGTACGCATAGCTCGAGGGCGCTGCGGCCATCCCGGCATACACCGGCGTCCCATCCGCACCGTGTTCACCCCAGCCATTGAGTTCGGCATCGGCCAGGAAACTCCCACGCACGTAGCAGCACTGGTGCGGGAGCGGCGAGTAGTACGCGGTGACAATGAACTCCTTCACGTACGGTCCGCTCGCGGCGGAACCGAAATGCAGTGCGCTCGAGGCGGCGACGGGTGTCGCGCACATGCACGCGAGAACGAGCGCAGAACGGATGCGGGGAGGGAGGTGCATTTCCCCTTATACTAGCAGTAAATTGGATTTCTGTCCATTGAGGAAGACAAGAGGCAATTGCGAAGGGCGAATGGCGAATTGGTCCTTCATTCGCAACTCGCAATTTGCAACTCGCCATTCGCAATTCGTCACTCCACGAAGACCATCTCCTCCACTCTCATCCCGAACTTCCCCGGGAAGTACACCCCCGGTTCGATCGTGATGACTTCGTTCTTCAGGAGTTTCGTCTCCGGCGCCTTCGGTGAGAGCGAAACGCCTTCGTGGATTTCGAGGCCGACGCCGTGCCCGAGCGCGTGCGTGAATGCGTGCTCGATCCCCTCGCGCGTGAGGACTTCGCGGGCGATGCGGTCGAGTTCGTGATTGGTGACGCCTGCTCTGACCGAGCGCATTGCGTCCTTCTGCGCTTCACAGACAATCTGGTAGACCTTTGCCTGCTGCGGAGTCGGTTGGGCCGTGAAGAACACTTCGCTCATGTCCCCGCAGTAGCCGCCGACCTTGGCGCCCACATCGATCTGGACGATGTGGCCCTTCTGGAGCGAGCGTGCCGTGGGACGGTGGTGCGGGATGCTCGTGTGCGTGCCGAATGCGACGATGGGATCGAACGAGAGACCGTCGGCGCCGAGCTCGAGCGCCCAGATCTGCAGCTGTCTGGCGAGTTTTTCCTCCGTGACTGCGCGCCGCAACGCGAGAGGCACACGGCGGAGGAGCTCGCGCGTGACCTTCTGCGCGCGACGGAGCAAGCGTACTTCCTCTTCGCTCTTCCCTCGACGGAAATGCTCGAGAACCTCGATTTTTTGGATAAACTTTGTGCTCGGAAATTGACGCTTCCAGGAGCGTACTTGTTCAACCGTCGTTCGATCGGATTCAAAGCCGCATTCGGGAAATTCCTGGAGCATCTTCGCCACTGCGGACACATCGCGGATCATGACTCCCCTCTCACAGCGCTGCTCCGCTTCCAATCGGTAGCGCGCGTCGACGAAGAGGATGAACCGGCGCTGGGTGACGAGCATCAGACCTGCGCTCACCGCGATCCCGCTCAGGTACCGGATATTCGTGAGATCCGAAACGAGAAAAGCCGGGACGTCCGCTCGCCGAAGGAGGATGTGAGGGGAAGAGGGGCGCATGGAAACCATCTGGGGATCCCATCGTAGCACACTCGGAAGCGCGTGGATTCACGATGGAATTTGTGGTATAATCGTGAAGAAAAACCACATCCTCTCCTTCCTCGTCTGACTATGCGCCTGCGCTCCCCTCTTGTCATCGTCGTCTCGAGCTTCGCATCGGCCACGCAGGCTCTCGCGCAGGTGTACACCGGACCGGGTCTCCAGGGAGGCGTGAGCCAGGCGCAGCAGATCGAAGGCCCGGCGCAGGTGCCCATCCGGGATCTGATCATCAGGATCCTCAATAACGTCCTGACTTTTCTGGGTCTCGCGGCCGTCATCGCCATCATCGTCGCGGGCATCTACCTCATCGTGAGCGGCGGATCGGAGGATGCGAAGACGAAGGCGCGCAAGATCATCCTCTACACCGTCGTCGGCCTCATCATCGTCCTCCTCGCCAAGTTGATCGTCTCCTTCGTGATCACCACGATCACGGGTGGAGGAACGTGATCCTCACGGCACGACTGATGGTCACCGTGATCCTCGTCCTCATTCCCTAGATCGATGTCGCACCGATCCCCCTCTCGACCGGCGCTCCTCACCCTCACGCTGCTGAGTCTCGTCGCATGCCTCATGGTCACGGTGCACCTGACCAGGCAGCCGTCCATCCTCTCCGCCCAGGCGCAGGATACGGCTGCGTTTCCTCCGCACAGTGCCCCCGAAGAGCATCTGCGGATCCGCGTGGGGGACATCTTCGAGATTCTCGGACAGAGCGACATTCAGAATCCGCAGTTCACCTGGGTGCTCATGCGGGACCGCACCTTCGTGGAAGCGAGCCGGGATCCCGTGTTTCGCATCCGTCTCGTCGATGCCGGAACGTACACGCTCGATGCGAGCGTTCACTCCCCCGATCTCACCGTGCAATTGCGCCGTTCGATCGTCGTGGAGGTTGCCGACCGCACGACGCAGAATGCAGGATCGGGAAGCGGGGCCTCGGAAAGCGGGGATATCTTCACAACCCAGCCGCCGCTCTGGGGCAATACCCTGACGCTCCCCGAGCAGGAGCAGATCGTCGAATTCATCCCTTTGCGCTTGGACGCCGCGCGATTCACGATCGATCTGGACACCTCAAAGGACAGTGACGGCGACGGCAATCCGGGAAACGACATCGACAATGCCGCGACCCTCTCGCTCTCAGGAGGTTCTCCCCTCTACGTGTGGTTCTCGAATGTGCGGCCGGTGCGCGGGGTTGGCGTGCGCGCCATCCTGAGCAATGGATCCTCGTTGGAACAATCCCTCGTCATCCGGCTGCCATCGACGACGCCCCCGGAGCCGGCGCCTCCCCAAGGGGATATCCAGGCAAGCGAGGGAGAAAACGGCTCGGTGCAATTCTCGATAGCGCATCCATCCGCTTCGGGAGCGGCAGTGCTCCTCCACTGGGATTTCGGGGACGGCACCCAGAGCTTGCTCATGCAACCGGTGCACCCCTACCGCAGGAACGGGGACGTGCACGTGGCCGTCACGGCGTACGATCTCCAGACAGGGCAATCCACGAAGGCGGACCGCATGCTCTCGATCACGAGTGTGATCGGGGCGGGATCGGGGGCCGTCGCATCATCGAGTTCGAGCATCTCCATCGCGTCGTCTTCATCGATCTCGGCCGCCACAGCATCGAGCGCATCCTCCGCGGACGGCACTCCTTCGTCCGGTTCCTTCCGGTCCATCGTGCTCTTGGTTTCGATCGGGATCGGGGCGCTCCTCCTCGGGCTCTTCGTCGTGTGGCTGCTGAGCAAGGTAGTGCGCAAGGGCGGAGGCCTCCAGCGCAAGCTCGAGGAAACGGAGTCGCGTCTCATGGAAGGCAAAGACGCCGGGAAGCCGAAGAACGTGATCGATGTCGCATCCCCCATGGAAATCAAGCGTCCCCCCCCGCCGCCCCCGCGCGATGAGCCGGAGGAACGTCCTCCCGAACCTGCGAGCGCACCGAAGCCGCCGAAACCTCCATCGCCGCCTCCCTCGCAGCCCGTGATGGACGTCACCGAGGCGCCCTCCTGGTTGAAGCAGGGTCTCGCGCAGTCGACGACGCAGACCGCGCAAGAGACAGCGACTCCCCCTCCACCCTCCACACCTCCTCGACCTCCTTCTGCTCCTCAGCCATCGATCGACGTCGCCGAAGCGCCGCCCTGGCTGCGGCAAGGTCTCGATCAAACGACGACCGGGTTGACGACGAAGGCACAACCTTCCCCGCCTCCGCCGCCGCCACCTCAAACGGAAACGCAAACTCCACCACCGCCTGCGTCCCGTGATGTTCCGCCGACATCGACGTCAACGGAAGAATCGGTGAAGCCGGCGGCGACCAGTGAAGCGGAACGTTCTTCGCTCGGAGCAGAAGTTCTGAGTCAGGAGCCGGAGCCCGCGGCCGATTCGACGGAAGATTTGCCGCCGTGGCTCAAGAACGGATCGGCCTCGGCAAACACGGGATCATCGCAAAAGGATGAGGAAGAGACCGAGAGCGAAACGGAAGAGAAGAGCGGGGCAGACGAAGCAACTCCATCTGATTCGCAACCTCCGCCTCCACCCCCTCCGCCGCCTCCTCCGCCGGTACCCGTTGACCAGATTCCGCTTCCAGAGAAGGATGCGCAGCGCATGGAGCGGGAACGGCAGAAGCGCCGCGAGAAGCGCCAGCGTTACCGCAAGAATCTCAAGGCGCGCCGATCGCAGGAGGCGATTCAGTCCGCAGAGTCTGTGGCTCCAGAACCACAAACCGCAGCGAAGACTCCCGTTCCTGCCGAACCGAAGATCAATCCACTTCCTGCGCTTCCAACGCAGCAGAAGACGCTCACGCCACCATCTCTTCCTGCACAGAAGATCGAGCCTGTCCCTCCTCTCGAGCATGCCGCGACTCCCCCGAAGAAAGAGCCGGAGAGCGCTCCGACGCCGCTGGAACCCGCCGCGATCCCACCGAGCATGCCAGTCGCTCCTCCTGCAAGAACAGAAACGACTCCCGCTCAGGAGAAGGATGATGACATCGCCTTCCTCATCAGCGCGGATAGCGTGAAGGAGCCGCCACCGGAGGATCAGGCGAAGAAGGCGGCGTGATTATCGACGATGGATAAGTGGGGCGAGCGAAGGGGCTTGAACCCTCGACCTCCAGGGCCACAACCTGGCGCTCTAACCAACTGAGCTACGCCCGCCATGCCATCCATGGTAGTGACAAAGTACCCGAAGTTCTAGGGATGTGATTGATGCTTTTGATCTTCAACTTTAGCCATTCAACGATTTTTTTCGCCCCATGTCCTATTCTATGCTATGATACCGATATGGCCCATCCTTCGCTGTACTACATCATCTGGCAGGAAGGCAAATATTACGTTTCTCAATGCCTGAATGTTGATGTCTCCAGCTTCGGAGAAACACGTCAGGAATCCATCGACAATCTCCATGAGGCAGTTGGGCTCTTCTTGGAAGAGGAGAAACCGCCGATGCACGAGACGATCGAAAATCCAGAAATCATCTGTGTGCCGAACGACCATGTCTGATCTCTATTCCTCTCGATACATTCAAAAAGTTCTCGAACGTCATGGTTTTTCTGTCGTTTCTCAAAAGGGCAGCCACATCAAATTTCGAAAAGTCTGTGAGGAAACCCTGACGGTGATACTTCCTGCAAATAGAAAGGAAATCCCGCACGGCACATTTCGTTCGATTCTGCGTCAGTCGCGGCTCAGTGTTGAGGCATTCCGTGTTCGACGATAGGTCGGGGTTGAACGCGCGCATGAGGAGTGCCGCCCCATCCGTCTTTGTCCACCCGCTGAGGCGGGCTGAGATGAGGCTCGGCGTACCGCAGTGGAGCTGGCCCATCGCTCGCCCCATCCGTCTTCGCGGTGAAAGAATGACCAATTCATCACAAAAATATCCGATGCTCCGTTGAGGTATCCCTGACAATAGGATGAGACCACTTCCCTCGTTGCGTGGCTCCTGCTAGGCTCACTCTTCGAAGGAATCCCCATGGCCGACCCGCTCTTCCGCATCCCCATCGCCCTTCGCTCTGGTGCATGGTTACGGCAGGGTCTCATCGCTCATGACTCTCGCTCTTACCTCTATGTCAGAACCATTGTTTCGAACACCGAAAGGCACGCACGACGTCCTCCCGGAGGATCATCAGTACATGACGTACATCAAGAAGGCCGTGCGTCATCGCGCGCGTCAGGCCGGCTACCGGCGCATCGATACGCCGATGTTCGAGCACCGCGGCATCTTTGAGCGCGGG
>JACOTD010000039.1 GCA_016178535.1 Candidatus Peregrinibacteria bacterium | reverse complement strand
TGCGACCTCCTTGCCCGCTTCCACAGTGTGCTCTGCGCGGAGTCGGCGAATGGCGGTGACAACGTCGATCACGAACTCCTGATCCTCGAAGGAATCGGCATCGCGAAGGTCTTCATCGACCATCGGCCAGGGCATGCGGATGAGGAGATCGGCATCGGGAGACTTGCAGTGGCTCCAGAGTTCCTCGGTGACGAATGGAATGAAGGGGTGGAGGAGAATGAGCAACGTCCGAAGCGCATGTATCAACACAGGAATGTTCGCTTCTTCTTTGCTACACTCGAGATACCAGTCGCAGAAGTAATCCCACACGAAGCCGTAGATCCGCTCCCCCACCTCGCTTAAACGATACTCCGCAAGCCCGCGCGTGACATCATCAATCAATTGCTGCAGTGCCGAAAGCAATGCACGATCAGCGAGAGACAATGATTCAAACTCTGAAGTCTGAAGTCTGAAGTCTGAAGTCTTCATGTTCTTCGCCTCACACTGCAGCAGAATGAACCTCGCCGCATTCCAGAGTTTGTTCACGAAGTTCCGGTACCCAGCGATTTTCTCTTCGTAGAGCATTGAATCCGCACCTGGGCTCTGGCCGACGATCATCGAGAGGCGCAGCGCATCCGCGCCGTACTTTTTGATCATATCGAGCGGGTCGATCATCGTGGAGGGGTCGCTCTTGCTCATCTTTCGGCCGTCCCGGGTGCGGATGAGACCGTGAAGGTAGACGGTTTCGAATGGAACGTGACCGTATTCGAGTTCGGGGATGGCGCCTGTGACGTACGTCGTCATCAGGATCATGCGCGCCACCCAGAAGAAGAGAATGTCGTAGCCCGTCTCCATCACCTGGGTCGGATGGAATTTGAGGAAATCGGTACTCTTGAGCAAAAGATCCGTGAGCGAGAGGCTGCGATCCTTCGCGAGTTCCGGGTCGATCAGCGTGCTCCACGTCCACAGCGCGGAACTGAACCACGTGTCGAGGGTATCGGGATCTTGTGTCCACTCTGAACTCTGAACTCTGAACTCTGGATTCTCTCCTCCGACATGAATATCCACACCACCGGAAGATTCCCTATACCAAACGGGGACGCGGTGCCCCCACCAAATTTGCCTCGAGATGCACCAATCACGGAGGTGGTCGATCCAGTGGAAGTAGACCTTCTCGAATCGCTCGGGGACGATGCGGATCTGGCGGGTGGCGACGACGTCGCGGAGAATTTCCTTGAGGCTCAGCTCGCGGCGCTTCCACTTCACGACTCGCTTCTCGACGTCGATGAACCATTGCTCCTTAATCTGCGGTTCGATCTTGCCCTTGCCGCGGTAGCTGACCGCAACGTTGTGCACATATGCTTCGTCGATGTTCACGAGGAGACCCTTGGCTTTGAGCTTCTCGACCACCTTGGGCCGCGCATCGTCGATGGACATTCCGGAGAATTCCCCGGCAATGGGGAGCAGCTTGCCGTCGAATCCGATGATTTGCTCCTTCTCGAGATCGTGCCGCTCGGCAATTTCGAAGTCCGCCGCATCGTGCCACGGCGTCATCGTCATCACGCCCGTGCCGAAAGCGGGATCCACCGCTTTATCCTTCACGATCGTCGCAGCGACGGGGCCGTTGATCCATTCGCACGTGAACCGATCACCTTCCTTGTACTGCGCGTAGCGCTCGTCATCGGGGTGCATCACGACGTACTTGTCTCCGAACTTCGTCTCCGGACGGGAAGTGGCGATCTGGAACGGACCGTACTGGAACGTGTAGAAGGGCTCCGTCCGTTCCTCCCACTCGATCTCATCATCGCTCACGGTCGTCTGCAGTTTAGGATCCCAATTGACGATGCGGTGGCCGCGATAGATGAGGCCGTCTCTGTACATCGCGGCGAAGACCTCGTTGACGCAGCGGTTGAGGGTGGGCTCGAGCGTGTAGCGTTCCCGCGACCAATCGCACGAAGCGCCCATTTTCTTCACTTGGCTCTTGATCGTTCCGCGACTTTTTTCGACGAACTCTGCGATACGTCGAAGCAGTTCCTCCCGCCCGAGCATCGCGCGCGGATCGGGAATCTTCTCTTCCTTCTGAATCTGCTTGATCACGACACTCTCCGTCGCGATCGACGCGTGATCCGTCCCCGGCACCCACAGCGCCTCCTTCCCTTGCATTCGCGCGAAGCGGATGAGGATGTCTTCCACCGCGAGCATGACGACATGCCCCAGGTGGAGATGTCCTGTGGCGTTTGGCGGCGGCATGCTGATCGTAAAGGGTTCCTTTTTGCTCTGATTGTCGGCTGTGAACGCACCGGATTCCTCCCACATCCGTTCGATGCGATCTTCGGTACCCGATGGGTCATATGTCTTCTCTAACATAAGAGCATGGGAGCTTGCCCTGAGCGAGCGAAGCAAGTCGAAGGGTAGGCTTTGGGGAGCATGAAATGAGTATAGGGCTAGGGTTAGCTCATCTCCACTAGAAATTGCCCGGCGATTTTCTCTGGCTGAGTGCCGCGGGCATCCTTCGACTCCGCTCAAAATGACATGCCCGCTCCTCAGCAGATAAAACTATGTCCTGATTGGGAGCAGGCGTACGCGCCTGCGGTCGCGGAAGCTTGCATTTTCAAATTCTCAAAAAATGACCCCGCAGCGCTTACGCGTGCGGGGCCACTTATCGAATGTAGAGAAAGAGCGATATCCGTCCCGCAGGAAACCCGCGGAGCAGAACTCAACGGTTATACAGAATGCGAAGAGAGCATGCAAGGTGCTTTTGACGCGCCTCCGACATGAACTCCGATCATGCAACTCCAATCAAAAGATTGGGGAAATCTTAGAGGCTGTTCCCGGTGACAGCGCCGGTCGACGTGTTGCCCGCGGTCGCCTTCAGCGGGATACTCCCCGTATTCACCGTCGCGCCGCTCAGAGTCACATCCACTTCGCGATTCACGAAGGCGTCGATGGGGACGTTGGCCTGCAGATAACCTGGCCTCCTGTCGTGGTGGGTCCCCAGGCGGCGGCGGTACCCCCGAAAGCGAGGAACGTCGATGTTCCGAGGAACAGGGGAACGAGTGATTTGGAAAAAGAGAAAATCGGAGGGGAACAGCAATTCCCCCTGGCACCCTCTTGCAGACACTCACCAGCCCTTGAGGTCTGCATGACGAGGTGATAGATGCCGCAGGAACCATTTTCTGCGCCATCTGCAAGAGTGACAGGAGCAAGAAATTGTCTTGC
>JACOTD010000049.1 GCA_016178535.1 Candidatus Peregrinibacteria bacterium | reverse complement strand
CTTCCTGCGTTCTCTCTCTCCACTGTCATTGCAGAAGTAACGCGGTGGCGAACGGAGGGGAGATCGCTGTTTGAGAAGCAACTGCAGGGAATCCTCGCCAGAGCGCCACCGGGCTAGGCGTGGGAATCGGGAATTACATTCCTTTAGGGAGTGCAAATCGCATGCAAAGATGGTGTAATCATGGAACGGGGATTTCGCTTGTCACAGTCATGTCCCGCTCGAAGCCGATCGAAATCCCTCGAGATGGTTCTCCTCAAACACTTGCTCCGGCGCTCGATGTACCATGCTCGCAATTCCATGGCTTCCCCTTCGTCTCGATTTCGGCAAAACCGTCTCGGGATCTTCGGCGCCGTTCTTCTTCTCTATCCCGCGACCCAAGCGATCATGCAGTGGCTCTCTCGTGCTTGGTACGTCGCGCACGTGTATGCGTACGTCAACGACGGTCCGTACTACTGGGCGATGGGGAGGGGGATGCTCAACGGTCTCACGCTCTACCGCGACCTCTTCGACAACAAGCCGCCGGGCATCGATGTGCTCGCGGCTCTCTCGCTGCTGTTCTTCGGGAACGGACTCCTGGGGGGATTGCTCGGTTCGTTGCTCATCCTCCTGATGCCGATCACGATTGTTGTCTGGATGCAGCGGCGATTGCCGAAGAACGCCCCGTTGGACTTCAAAGCGACCATTCTCGCGCTCATGGGCTTCGCGACAATTCTCTTCACGCTCTACCAAGCCGAGAGGGGAGGCGCGTGGCAGACGGAATTCTTCGGCGCGTTCTTCGGGACGCTCTTCGTCGCGCTCATCGTCGATCATCCGCCTAGGCGGATGATTGCATCCGGCCTCGCACTCGGCATCGCCTGCGGCTTCAAGGAGCCGTTCCTCCTCACGGCGCTCGCCTGCGCGCTCCTCATCGATCCGCACCCGCGTTCTCTCCTGCGAACGTTCCTCATCCCACCATTGTTGCGATCATTGTCGGCGGAATAGTCATGGTGCTCTTCGGGTGGCTGCAGCCCTACCTCACGCTCTACCTCCCGGCGGTGATGGGCTTCCGCATCCAGGCGTTCGGGCCGCTGTGGGCGAGGGGATTCGCGCAGTGGCGCATGCTCAGGAATCTCTTCATTTTTTCGTGGGCGCTGCCGATCCTCATTCTGTTCCTCTTCGCGGTTTGGCTCGTTCTCTCTCTTCGGGAATCCGGTCGTTCTCTGCGAACGCTCGGTGCCCGCATCGTCGCCGCAATCGTCGCACTCTACCTCATGACCATGGCCGTCGGCATGGGGGGCGACTTCCAGTCGCACCACTTCGTGTTCGCCGTCCCGTTCTTCTTCACGCTGCTGATCCTTTTCTGCGATGCCATCATGAGGCAATGGAATGAGCGTTTCATCCCGTGGCTCGCGGCGGTCGCGCTCGTCCTCGGCGCCGTTCCCTTTCTGACTCTCCCTCGTCCCAAGTACTCGAATGCGCTTGCGGGCACTGCCCGCGACGATGCGCCCGTGCGCGCGGCGGCGGACGCGCTCGACGATGTGATGGACCGCTGCTCGATCGATCGGTACCTGTACGTGGAGGGCAACCATCCGCCGCTCTACGGCTACACGCGCCACTCGCCCCTCAATGCCGTCATCTTCTGGCAGATCGACAACGCCATCCAGTACGGCGACAGGTTCGCGAATCGCTCCTTCGCTCGCGTTTCGCAGGGATCGATCCTCGTGGAGCCCACATCCGGCTTCGTTCCCTCGAGCACCGTCGGCGAGGAGATGGCGGCGTACTTCGGGAAGACCTTCACCGCCGATCCGCCGCCCTGCGCGCGGCCCCTCCCCGCACTCCCGGGTTACACGCTCCTCTTCCGCTCCTCGCCCGCACCGTTGCGGTTGCGCGTGACGCCCAAAGGGCAACGACTGAATGGATCGAAACGGTAACCGCTCACTACCCACGATCCACGACAATGCGAATGAACTCGCAGTATCGTCTCCGGTTAGCCGCCGGTTTAAACCGGCGGCTAACTCGAAACGATAATGTGTGTCCGCGATTTTTCTGCTACAATACTCACGGTCCTCTTCCCAACACATACTCCTATGGGCAAGCGCATTCTCATCGTCGATGACGATCAGCTCCTCACGAAGCTCTACGAATTCGAGATTGAACTCCAGGACCACGACGTGGAAGTGGTGACGGCTTCCGACGGGATCGCGGCCATGGAGTCGATCGACAAGAACAATCCCGACCTGTTGCTCCTCGATCTCCGCCTCCCGAAGGCCGACGGTTTTGCCATCCTCAAGCACCTGCACGATCGCCAATACAGTTTCCCCGTGATTGTCATCACCAATTACGACAAGGAGAGCTACCGCGAGATGTGCAAGAAATTCGAAGTGGTCCACGAGTACCTCGTGAAGAATTCCGTCGAGATCCACCAGCTCGTCGAAAAACTCGAAGGGTACTTGGGGAAATAGCTTCTTGACCCGATGCAACGGTTAGCTCGTTAGCTTGTTCCTCGATCGAGCTAACGAGCTAACGAATGTATTCTTCTATGATCGTGGCATCTGGACGAGAGCAAATGCTATTGACACGACTACATATGGGAAGGAACAGCGGGTGCAGGTCTGTCGAGGGTGTGGGTGATGAACCCGGGGAAGTCATCGTTGATACGGGGGAGTGAGGAG
>JACOTD010000048.1 GCA_016178535.1 Candidatus Peregrinibacteria bacterium | reverse complement strand
TTCCTGCGTTCTCTCTCTCCACTGTCATTGCAGAAGTAACGCGGTGGCGAACGGAGGGGAGATCGCTGTTTGAGAAGCAACTGCAGGGAATCCTCGCCAGAGCGCCACCGGGCTAGGCGTGGGAATCGGGAATTACGGAAGGAGGAGGTTTGCAAGGTGAAGTTTTTTGTTGATGTTTTGTAGGTGACCTCACCCCTAGCCCCTCTCCAGCCTTGAGCATCGATCGTCTCAAACGAGGAGGAAGCAATACTCTTTTCGACGAGCTGGAGAGGGGAATGTTTTGTATGGTGTTTTGTCGTGTGCAGCAAAAAATACAAACACAAACACCCCTCTCCTTCCTCTGATCCTTCAAGCATCGTTTCACGCATAGGAGAAAGGAGAACCCAAGAAAAGGAGAGGGGCAGGGGGTGAGGTGACAAAACAGAAAACATCAAACAAAACTCCAAATTCACCCCTCCCTCCACCGCAGCGTCCGGTGAATACCGAGCGCCAGCGCGAGCACGACGATGAACGGAAGCATGAGCGTTCCCGCCGCAATCGTGCGAAATGCGGAGGTCAACATCGGCGCAAGGAGGGAGATCGGGACGGCCAGAATGACGGAGTACGCGAGCCATTGCAGGATTGCCGATCGGCCGATCGCGATTGTCTGCAATCGAAATGTCTGGGGCAGCAGGAGAATTGAGAGGAACATGTGTACGACGATCAACGCAGATGCAGCGCCCACGAATCCGTAGCGCGGTGTCAGCAGAAGATTCAGTGTGATCGTGATCAAGACGCCGATCCCGAAGCACACGGCGAGCCGCCGCCACGCGTGGTGCGCGAGAAACACATAGAAGGAGAAGAGCACCATGCCGTTGAGGAACATCGGGATACTCATGAGCGCGAAGGCCGTATCCGATCCCGCGTGATCCGCCGTACTCAGGTACGATGGCGTCGTGAAGAGGAGCGTGAAGGGTTTGGCCCAGAGGAACGAGAACAGGAAGAACGTCGTACCGAAGAGCAGGAGAATGAGGAGAGTTTTTCCCAGCAGCACGCTGACGTCTTGCTTCAGGGTGAGACGGTTCGTCAAGGTCGGAAGCACGGAATTCAGGAGGAAGGTTGGGAGGAGGAACGCCATGTCCTCGACTCTCCCCGCGAAGCCGTAGTACGCGTTCTGGAGCGCGAAATCCGGACGCAGGAGCGCGATGGACGCAACGTCGAGCTGGCGGTACAGGGCCATCAAGAGGTAAGCGATCCCGTAGGGCGCCGCGAGCTTCGTGAAGCGGATCAGGAGTTTTCCATCGAAGCACGGCCGGATTCGCATGAGGCGCTCCGCAGAGATCGCCGAGAGGAAGAACAGCAAGAAGGAGCCGACGCCGCCGATCCACAGGAACCATTCGTAGACGCCAATATCTGAGCTCAACCGCACGCCCGCGAGGATGAAGAACCCGATGCCCGCGGTCGTCACAACGCGCTGCAGCACTTCGGCGACGAAGACGAAATGCATCTTGTACTGCACTTGGAAGACTGTCCGCAGCATCCCTGCGAGCAAAGTGAACATCGGCACGAGCGATGCGATCGTCACGCCGATGGGGAAGGGCGTGCCTCGCCAGGCCGGCACGACCCACACGAAACTGAGGCCGACGCCCATCGAGACGATCAGAATGATCATTCGCAGCACGAGGAGCGCTCCGAGCGTCTGTGCCTTGTTCTCCGCCTTGCTCACTTCTCGGACTGAGACCGCATACAAACCAAAGTCCGCGATGATGGCAAAGATCTGCAAATAGCCGTAGGCGGAATTGTAGTAGCCTGCGAATTCCTTGCTGAGCCCGATCGCGACGAACTTCGACGCGAGGATGCTCAACAACGCCATCGCCGCCTGGCTTGCGATCTGCCAGAGCGTGGATGCGGCAATGCGGCGGGTGGACATTGGAGAGAGTATAGAGCAAATGGTGTTCTTCTCTGGCTGATATTTTTTGTCTCTTGTCTCTTGTTTCTTCGCTGTACAATGCCCCCATGAAAGCCTCGAGACGCAATGTTCTCGGCGAGAATCTGGCCAAGATGCTCAAGGGCGGAGTGATCATGGACGTCGTGACGGCAAAGCAGGCGACGATTGCTGAGGAGGCAGGGGCGTGCGCGGTGATGGCGCTCGAGCGCGTGCCCGCGGACATCCGCGCACAGGGCGGTGTGGCGCGCATGAGCGATCCGAAGCTGATCAAGGAAATTCAAGCGGCCGTCTCGATTCCGGTCATGGCGAAGATTCGCATCGGCCACACGGCGGAAGCACAGATTCTCGAAGCGCTCGAGATCGACTTCATCGATGAATCCGAAGTGCTGACTCCGGCCGACCCCTTCGATCACGTCGACAAGCGAGTCTTCAAGACCCCCTTCGTCTGCGGCGCAACGAACCTCGGTGAGGCTCTGCGGAGAATCAATGAAGGTGCGGCGATGATTCGAACCAAGGGTGAGGCGGGGACGGGGAATGTGATCGAGGCGGTCCGTCATCTGAAGCTCATCAAGAGAGAACTTCACGATCTGAAGAAGATGAAATCTGATCAACTCAAGATATTCTCTCTCGACCAGCGCGTTCCACTCGCACTCGTCGAGCAGGTCCAGGAACTTCAGAGACTTCCCGTTGTAACGTTCGTCGCGGGCGGCATTGCGACTCCCGCCGATGCCGCGCTCCTCATGCAACTCGGCGCCGAGGGCGTCTTCGTTGGCTCGGGCATCTTCAAATCGTCAGACCCCAAGCGGATGGCTTCCGCAATCGTCCAGGCCGTCGTCTACTACAACGACGCCAAGAGGCTCGCGGAGATTTCGATGGGCCTCGGAGAGGCGATGCCGGGCCTCGAAGTGGCAACTCTTGAGACGAAGATGCAAGAAAGAGGATGGTAGTTCAATGTACCAACTTGAAAGTGATACTTAAAAATGCAAAGTTAGAGAGCAAGATGATCCCCAATGCCACCGACATTTTCCGGAAACCGTATCTCAATATTGAACGCAATATCAGGAGCATACTCCACAGCAATCCAATCGGTAAGCTGAAGAGAAAAATACCGTAAATCCCCATAAGGCCGCTACTATCGCGCGGTGAGTGAGGTAAAAAGGAAGGCAACAAAATAAGAAGAGATAGAATGTAAGGAATCCAAAGAATGTAATACATAACCAGCAAATTCCTTCGAGTGTGCTCTGGATACTGTGTAATTGTTTTGAAGCGAGGAGAGAAAACTGCCGTGAGAATGAACGATAGTAATATGATCAAAATAATCACGTTGGCTGCCAGTGCACTTTCTCGCAGTTTCAACAATGATGGGAATATCACCAACAGCAAAATGAAGACTGCAATCCAGATGGCGATGTCGTGCTTCTTTATCAAATTTGCAGAAGACGGTGGCTTACTTAATGCAGACGACAATTCACTTTGCTGTTTAGAGAACTGAACTCCCACAATGCTCAATAGGCAAACCACATAAGGGTGACCAAGAATTAACAAAAAGAAGATTATCCACAATTTGTACGGAAGCAATTTATCAATCCTATGGATAATGATGCGATCGTCTTGCGCAAACTGACCTAGCAAAAGAAAAATGAAAATTAGACTTGTATATACGCAAAACAAAACACACCAGAAACGCTCAGAAATTCTTGCGAGATTATTTTTGATATAGTTCATGAATGTGTAGAGGAATGTATCTATTGTAGACTATGAATGGTTGTTCTGTCTAGGAACAGTCTTCTCCCATACAAGATGAGCATGGACCGTACACCCGATTCTCATGCAAATGAGCATGAGGAGAGATGACGAATTATCATGCAAGATGAGCATGGAAAGGAGGAAGAACGCCGCTCACTTCCGTGAGCCGTTTTTA
>JACOTD010000004.1 GCA_016178535.1 Candidatus Peregrinibacteria bacterium | reverse complement strand
GCTTCAGACGACGGACCTCCTTGTCCCTCTCGCGTATCTCCTTCAAGTACCAGACTTCCGGCATGGCCAATACGTATACAGGAGTTGTTCAGAACATGGCAAGTCAATCTGCGCTAGGCGTGGGAATCGGGAATTACCAAGGAATACGCAGAGAGGATAGTACGGATTAATTTGATCTTCCCCCTTTTTTCATGATCCACCTTCATCATGGGCAACTCATGAAGTTGCTCGCATCTATCGTCATTGCATTGCTCGAATGCACTATGGTCTCCCCCGCATTCGCCGCCGACCGGTTCTGGGTCGGGAGCGGCGCGACTCTTCCGCTTTTAAACTGCTGGGAATGCGTCAATAACTGGGCGACGACTCCGACCGGTGCCGGTGGCCAAACCGTCCCCGGATCCGCCGATCGCGCGATCTTCACGAAGGGCACTGGAGCGCGGAACGCCATCATCAGGACGAAAGTGACGCTCCAGGCTCTCGAACTCAATAACCTCTTCACGGGTTCGCTGCTCCAGGGCACGGGCAGTATCTCCATCATCGGACTCAAGGGTATGAGGGTGGGAAGCGGCCGCTTCATCGGAGGCAATGCCACCATTTCCGTCTCGGGCAGCTACGTGCAGACGGGAGGACTCGTGACGGGCATCATGAACAACTTCGCCGTCTCCGGAGCGGTCACGATCGGCGTCAACACCAAGCACACCGGCACGCAGAATGTCTTCGTCTCGACGGGCACCCTCATTATGGACGGCAGCGGTTCGCAGACATTGACGCTCTCAGGCACCATCGTGAAGCTGCAGAATCTCACGGTCAGGAATACCGGCCAGAGCGCAACGAATTCGGTCATCATTGCCGGAGTGCCCCTCAACCTCTCGGGATCCCTCACAGTTACGCAGGGGAAGCTTGACCTCGCGACGAATTCCCAGGCGATGAACGTGCGAAACGCCATCACCGTCGCGGGCACCTCGCGCGCCAGCATCTCCACGAACAGCAACATCACCTCCTCGGGGGCGGTGACGGTCACGAGTCCGGGCACCATCGCGATCACCGCGGGGACGTGGACGCTCAACGGCAAAGACAATCAGATCGTGAATTTGGGCGGTGGTGCGCTCTACAACGTCACAATCAACAACACCGGAACAGCGAGCGCGAACTCCATCATCGCCTCCGGCGCTTCACTCGCCATGTCGGGAGCGTTGACGGTCACGCAGGGAACGCTCAATCTCTACACGAATTCCAAGACGCTGACCGTCGATGGCAACGCGACGCTCGCGAGCAGCGCCCTCGCGCTCCTCTCCGGAGCCACCATGAACTTCGGCGGGGACCTCACAGTAGGAAGTTTGGCGACCTTCAACCACGCGCGCGGCACCGTCACGTTGAAGGGCACCAACCAGACGTTGAATGGCACGATTGGCGTTTTCAACCTCACGAAGTCGGTAACGACTGCGAGAACGCTGACCTTCACCGCGGGTACCACGACGACGGTCAACGGGACACTCACGCTCGCGGGCGGGAGTTGCAGCGCACTGCTTTCCTTGCGCTCCTCGACGGCAGGAACGCAGTGGACCGTCAATCCGAGTGCAGCCTCCTTGGCGAGTGTCGACTTGAAGGACTCGAACAATGCCAATGCCACGAAGTACAACTACACGGGTGTGAACAGCGGCAACAACACGAACTGGAACAACACGAGTGATTGCAACGCCTCGTCCTCCAGCAGCTCCTCGACGGCGACAGCCTCGACCCAAGCCGGTGGCGGGGGACGCGGAGGCGGCAGAGGGTATGCTCCTAAACAATCGACGACGCAGCCGTCTGTCCCAAGGATGACGCCCAAGGAACTCGCCAAGCAGAAAGCCATGAAGAAGACTGAGAAGGAGAAGCCAGCTCCGAAGGTCAAATCGAAGGCAAAGTCCATGTCGAAGTCGAAATCCATGTCGAAGTCCATGTCAAAGTCGAAATCGAAGAAGTAACACTCCTTCTCAGACGTGCAGAGAGACGCCTGCCCTCGGGGCTCGCGTCTCTTTGTATACTCGTTCAATTCTGGAGAGCCAGCGAACTCTCCAAAGGTTGCCTCCGTCAGCCTAGGCTGACTACGGACGGCAACGGCCGAAGCGTTCATGCGTCCTCTTGAGAAAAAATGAAGAAGAATACCTGTGCATGCGAAATCGAGAACATGAAAGCGAAGCTAGGGGGTATGAGGCAAAGAAGAATGCTCAACGGATCAGTGATGGAGCTTCCCCTCCGCCCGATCGATTTGTTCCAAGGCGGACGTGGCGGCTGCGTTGCCCGGATTCAGCTTCAGGATTGCCTCGAATTGCCTGCGCGCGTCCGCCAGGCGCCCGAGCTTGGCCAGGAGAATCCCCAGATTCATCCGCGCCTGGAGGAAGGTCGGCTGGATCGCGGCGACTTCTTCGTACTCTGCAAGCGCTTCATCCGTTTTCCCCTGCGAGAGGAGCGCGATCGCGAGGTTGTAGTGCGCCTGGGCAAAGAGCGGCTCGATCGCGATGGCGCTGCGATCGTCGGCGATGGCATCGTCGATGCGGCCGTCATCGAACAACAACGCTCCGCGATTCAGGAGCACCTGATCGTACCGAGGATTCTTCTCGAGCGCGTTCGCGTAGGCCGCATACGCCTTCTCATGATCTCCTTCTTGCGCGTAGAGGAGCCCGAGACCCAGGTACGGCTCAGCGCTCCTGGGATCGAGCTGGATCGCTTTCGCAAATTGCGCTTCGGCTTCGCGGAACATTCCCTTCTTCACGTACACCGCCCCCAAGTTGCCGTGGATTTTGGCATGATCGGCTCCCTGGAGCGCGAGGAGGAGTTCCGCCACGGCCGCATCCAGATTGCCTCTGCGCCGATGTACATTCGCCAGGTTATTGTGCGCGGCGTAGGAGTGCGGGTAGAAGCGCAGGACGTTTCGGAAGAGCGACTCCGTGTCCCTCCATACGAGCGACTGCTGGAAGGAGAGCCACCCGAGAACGGTGAGAAGCACAACCGTGCATCCGCGCAACCACTGTCCTCCCACGTGCGACAGGCGATCATCGAACGTGGACCACAGCGTGCCGAGGAGGAAGAAGACGCCGATGACCGGGAAGGAGGCGTACCGATCGGACGCGGAGTAGAGTTCGCCCGCTTTGGCGAGATTGGTGAAGGTCGGCGCGATCGTCACGAGAAAGAAGAGCCACCCGAAGCACAGGTCGCGATGCTGTTTTCGCGCAAGCCAGACCGTGATCGTCACGGCGATGACTGCGAGGAACGAGAGTATCAATTTCAGCGAGTCGAATCCCGTCGAGCCAGTGAAGGGATAGAGGACGGAGAACCCATAGGGGACAAAGATCTTCTGCAGAACGAAGATCACGCTGTGCGCCCCCATGAGGACGATCGAGAGCGGCGATGACGTTCCCAGCACTTCCGTTTTCCCGTAGAGCGCGATGATCCCGAAGACGATCGAGAGGAGGAAAAACGGGACTTTTTCGCTCAGGGAAGACCACGTCCACCACTTCCTCCCTTCTCGGATATCGATCAAGACGAGGATAAGTGGCATCGTGATGACGGTGACTTTGGAGAGGAGGCCGAAAAGACAGAACAAGACGCTCGCGACGTACGTTGATCGTCGAGAAGAGGTCCTGAATGCGAGAAAGGCGAGCAGCGCCGCAAGGTACAACATCGTCGCAAGCTGATCCTTCAGCGCCGATGCCCACGCGACGGCCTCCACTTGCAGGGGATGCAGCGCGAAGAGGAGCGCGCCGACCCAAGCCGCCGAGCGGGAACGGGAAAGTAAGGAGAGGAATGCCATGGCCAGGATGCTGTTCCCCGCGTGCAGCAGCAGGAGCGCCAGGTGATAGGGAAAGGCCGTCGTCCCCGCTATCTGATAGAGGATTTGATAGACGAAGAGCGTCAGCGGGATGTAGAGCTCCGGGTCGTACGTCGTGACGATGGTTTTGAGCGTGTGGAGATTGATGAAGCGGATGGCGGGGTTGTCGTAGATGAGGAGTCCGTCGTCGAAACGGACGAAATCATTGCGGAGAGACGCCCCGTAGACGAGGAGGAGTGATGCGAGGATGACTCCGGCGAAGATCAGGATTGTCCTGCGAGATGGCAGCATATAGGCCGGTTCGGGCGTGGAAATAACGATGCGAGGAGTATAGCGCGGTTCTGTTTTGTTTTGGTTTCCTCCACCCCCGACCCCTCCTCCGAGGGAGGAGGGGAGGAATGGCACAATGGAACATTTCTCCCCCTCTCCCCCGGAGAGGGGGTCGGGGGGAGAGGATTTTTCCCTTCTCGCCGACCCCCCTTTCTGCTATCATGGGAAGATTCCTCAAACACACATAATGTCCATCGATGCCTGCATCGCCCACGCGATCCACAGTGATCTCGACATCATCGAGGCGCTGCCGGAAGTCCACGAGATCCCGATGGAGGAGCTCGAGACGTACGTGGAGCGTTTCGTCGTCACGATCCAGGAGACGCTCTACGCCGTCATTGCCAAGCGCGGTGAGCCCTTCATCCGCTGCAAGGACGCCGCGGGCCTGTGTGCGACCTGCCTGGACGCCGGCATCAGCCTCCCGCCCCACATGCTCCTCAAGATGTGCCAGACGATCCTGCAGCTGAGCCAATTGGACGCCAAATTCATCCTGGATACCGAGGATGGGAAGAGCTTGTACTACGTGAAGATGAACGTGGGGGCGTGAGGAACGAAAAGCTCAATGGGCAGGGTCCGCCACCTTCCCTGAGCTTGTCGTTCTTCGACGTTGCTCAGAGCGACCGTGATGAAGAAGTCAACATTGTCTGCGAGTGACCCTGAATCCATTGAACGGTCGAAGGGTTCGGGCTTGGTTGTATTGGAAGTTGAGCACGACTAGACTGCTGCTATGAAGCGACGCCTCCTTCTCGCGTGGTTTAGCTTTCCCCTTTTCCTCCTGTTGGCATGCTCAAAAGGAGGGGGAATATCTACGCAAACGAGACCGCCTCAGCAGAATACTTCGTTGGGGAAAGACGTTGCCGTTAACCTTGAGCAGGAAAGGCAGGCAACCTTTCAATCCGCTGTGCAGTACTACGAGGGAATAGGAGGTGAAAAGGACCTCGGCAAAGCATTCCATCTTTTTGAGAACGCAGGACAGCAGGGGGATGTCCAATCGCAGTTCAATGCAGGGATGATGTCCTTGCGTGGTGAAGGGACGGCGCAGGATTCTGCGAACGCCAGAAACTGGTTCTTGAGAGCCGCTCAAAACGGCTACGTCGATGCCTACTTCCAGCTCGGTCTCCTCGCATACAATGGAACCAGCGAGAAA
The DNA here is from genome assembly GCA_016178535.1 of Candidatus Peregrinibacteria bacterium. Classification (GTDB taxonomy): domain Bacteria; phylum Patescibacteriota; class Gracilibacteria; order Peribacterales; family Peribacteraceae; genus JACOTD01. The sequence continues at coordinate 23,735 of JACOTD010000004.1, read as the reverse complement.
CAGGACTTTCGCAAGGCGCTGGACTTATTTACAGCAGCGGCGCTCGGCGGTTCTGCCGACGCTCAATTCAATGAGGGCGTCATGTACCTCAAAGGACAAGGGAGTCCCAAAGATCCCGTGGAGGCGTATGCATGGTTCACTGTTGCCAAGAACCATGGCAGTAAAGGCGCAAAGAACGGTCTGAACGCGCTCTCCTCTTCTTTGACTTCATCGCAACGGTCGAAGGCGAAGAGCATTGCAGCGGACATTGAACGGAAGATTCTTTCTCCAAAGTGATCCCTGACTGTCCTGAGATTGTCGCTCTTCGACGTTGCTCAGAGCGACCGTGATGAAGAAGTCAACATTGTCTGCGAGTGACCCTGAATCCATTGAACGGGTCGAAGGGTTCGGGCTGCGGTTGAGCATCATCTCTTCTGCCACTGCGGTGCTCTGCGGGCTCGCTTGAGACCCGGCTTCTTGCGTTCCTTGATGCGAGCGTCGCGACGGAGGAAGCCCGCGCGCTTCAGCTCCGATCGAAACTCCGGATTCAGGAGCAGGAGACAGCGGCTGATGCCGTGTCGCATGGCATCGGACTGGGCGGATTTCCCGCCGCCCGTGAGCGTCACTTCGACGTCGAAGTTGCTCTTCTGGCCCGTCATGACGAGCGGCGCCAGCGCGTTCTCGATCTGGATGCCGTGGAAGTAATCCTTCATCTTCTTGCCATTGGCGAGCGCTTCACCGGAACCTTCCTGGTACATTTTCACGTTGGCGATCGCCGTCTTGCGCTTGCCGATGCTGAAGAAGTACGGACGCTTCTTTTCGGTGATAGGAGTCATACGGGATGGGAGAGAGTGGGGTGAGACAAGGACGGTGGGATGGAGTGAATGGAGATCAATGGTGCGTTCCTCTTGCGAACCATCCTACCATCTCACTATTGAGCCCATTCAAAAGTGATCAATAGACAACGATCAGAGGGCAGAAAGATCCAATGGCACCGGTTGTTGCGGCGCATAGGGATGCCGGTCATCCTTGAAGATGTGCAGGCGCTTGAGCATGAGCGGCTTGAGGCGATTGGAGGGGAGCATGCCCTTCACGGCCTTCTGGATCACGTCCTCGGGCTTCTTCTCCATCATCTTCTCAAGCGAAGTCGTTTGGAGATGTCCCAGCATGCCCGTGTGGTGATAGTACATTTTGCGGTGCGCCTTGGCGGGCAGGATGGAGAGCTTGGCGGCGTTGAGGATGATCACGTGATCGCCGCAGAGTTGGTGGGGGGAGAAGCTGGGACGGTGCTTGCCGCGCAGCACATGGGCGACTTTCGAGGCGACTGCTCCGATCGTCTTGCCCGAGGCATCGACGATGAGCCAAACGGGAACCGGCGGCGGGAGAGTGGAGGTTTTCATGGGGGGGATTGAGAGGATTCGGAGATCACCTCGTCGCCATCCAAGAGCATGAGCGTGACGAGCTTGGCGCCGTCTCCGTGCCGGGCGCCCACGGGCACCATGCGTGTGAAGCCGGATTGTCGCTTCCTGAAGCGGTCTTTGAGCACTTCCATCATCTTCTTGCTTGCGTTCTCGTGCACCACGACGCGGTTGATCTCGCGGATGGCGAGGCGCGGCTCTTTCTTCTTGGCAATCGTGATCAGCCGCTCGACGATGGGACGGACGACTTGGGCGCGCTTCTTGGTCGTCCGGATCGACTCGTAGAGAATCAGGGACGTGGCGAGGTTGCGCTGCATGGAGTTGCTGTGCGCGGGCTTGTGACGCAGCCGGAGGCGGGAGAGGCGGTGACGCATTCTTACGAAATTGAAAATTGATAATGCTTTCAGATCGCAAGCGGCGCGATGGGGGTGCCAGTAGAGGATGAGATCAGATGTATGAGGCGAGGGGAACTTCCATAATTTTCAATTCTCAATTATCAATTTTTAATTACACATCGAGGTTGTCGTCTGCCAATTTGAGGGCGCGGTCCCCGAGCGTGCGTTTGACTTCATCGAGGGCCTTGGCGCCAAAGCCGCGGAAGTTGCTGAGGGTCGCCTCGGTGCATTTGGTGAGCTGTTCGATGGAACCGACCCCCGCATTGATGAGGGCATTGAGCGTGCGCGGGGAGAAGTTGAGGATTTCGATCGGCGTGTAGCTCTCCTTCATCGGCGTGTGCGAGGCATCGTCGACGTGCTGGGCGGCGGTGCGGCTGAAATCCGCGATGAATTCGGGCTCCACGACCTTCTTCTCCGAGCCGAAGTAGCCGAAGTAGCTCTGCAGGAGCTGGGAAGCGAATTGGACCGCTTCTTCGGCGGAGAGCGACCCGCTCGTCTGCACATCGAGCGTGAGTTTCTCCAGATCGGTGCGCTGTCCCACGCGCGCGGCGTCGACATCGAAACGCACCTTCACCACCGGCGTGAAGATGGCATCGATGTAGATGAGCCCCGGTTCGTTCTGCTTCTTATTGCGCTCGGAGGCCGATGCGTAGCCCACCCCCTTCTCCACCGTGATCTGCATGTCGATGGAGGCGCCTTTCTCGAGCGTCATCAGATGGAGATCGGGGTTCAGGACCTCAATGTCCGAGGTGACGTTGAGGTCGGCGGCAGTGATCACGGATGGGCCCTTCGCCTGGAGCGTGATGACCTCGGGCGTTTTGCTGTGCTTGCGCAGCTGGAGAAGCTTCAGATTGAGCATGATGTCGAGGATCGATTCGCGGATACCTTTGAGCGTCGTGTACTCGTGCTGCACGCCCCCGATGCGCACGGAGGTGACTGCTGCGCCCGGCAAGCTTGAGAGCAGAACACGACGCAGGCCATTGCCCAACGTCATCGCGTACCCCGGGGGCAGCGGGGCGATGGTGAACACGGCATGGCGATCATCCCCTTTCTTCACGGGGCTCACCGCGAAGGTGGGGAGGCCGATTTCTTCCTGGATGATATGCATACGGAGGGAGGAAAGAGTGAAAACGGAAAGGTTAGTTCCTGGAATAGAACTCGATGATCTGCCGCATATCGATGGCCTGCTCGGCGCTTTCGGGCGGGGGGAGTGTTGCGACCTCAATTTTCATGCCCGCGCTATCCACCTTCATCCAGCTCGGCGGGAGATGCTTCTCGTGGGCCGCGAGGATCGAGCTGAAGACGGGCGATGAGCGCACCTGCGATCGAACCGTGATTCCCTGTCCCGGCTTGATTTGGAAAGATGGGCTGGTCACGCGCACGCCATCGACGAGGAAGAGCCCGTGGCTCACGAATTGGCGCGATTGGTGGCGCGTTTGCGCGAACCCGGCTCGGTAGACGACATTGTCCAATCTCCGCTCGAGGAGCTGCCTGAGAACATCGCCGGTCTTTCCCGCGACTTTTGCGGCGATATCGTACATGCGGCGGAACTGCCGCTCGCCGAGCCCGTACATATCGCGGGCCTTCTGCTTCTCCTTGAGCTGTTGGCCGTACTCGGAGAGTTTGCCTCCCTGATCGCGCGGCGATTTGCCCGGGCCGTGCGGCTTTCGCTGCAGAATCTTGTCGTACTTGTCGTTTCCGTACAGGTTCATGCCCTGCCGTCGACAACGCCGTGCTTTGGGTCCGGTGTACTTCATGGAGAAATTGAAAATTGCCTGCCCGCCGAAGTCAGCCGAGGCTGACGAAGGCGGGAAAATTGAAAATTGAAAATTCCATGGCAGGAACAATCGATTCGGGCGAGAGGGAGGAGGAGAGTGGTGACAAGTGCATGGGGATGAGGATGGCTTCCATAATTTTCAATTGTCAATTATACCCGTCGGCGTCCTGTCGGTCGGCACCCGCCATGGGCAATGGGAGTCGTATCGATGATCGCATCGAGGTTGAGTCCTGTCCCCTGCAGACCGCGAATGGCCTGCTCGCGCCCGGGGCCGAGCCCCTTGACCTCCACCGTCACCGATTCGATGCCGTAGGGCTTCACCTTGAGCGCCGCGTTCTCGGCCGCGACCTTGCCGGCGTACGGCGTCGACTTGCGCGTCCCTTTGAATCCCGACGATCCGCTCGAGCTCCAGCCGAGCACGTTTCCTTCGAAGTCCGTGAACGTGACGATCGTGTTGTTCTCGCCGGCATGGATGCACACGCGGGCCTTGGGGAGCATGCGCTTGATCTTCTTCCTGCGGGGAACGGGCGCAGCATCGGGCGCCGAGGCGGTTGACGGGTCGCCGGGGAGGAGTGGGGTGGGATCGGGCATGGAAAAGGCTAGATGGTTGGATGGCGAGACGGTGAGATGGCGTGGAGAGAGAGATGAATTTTTGAGAGGCGTTTGCCTGCCCGTACCGACCCGCCAGACCGATGTCGGGCTGAGCGGGCGGGCGGGCGAACCATCCAACCATCGAACCATCCAACCAAGGAAATGCCAAGAATGGAGAATGAATGTTGGATCATGTCTTGGTGAGGGTCGTACGGCCGGAGAGCCCCGTCTTCTTCTTGCCGCGCTTGGTGCGGGCGTTCCTGCGCGAGGTTTGCCCGCGGACGGGGAGTTTGCGACGGTGGCGGTAGCCCCTCCACGTCCCAATGTCCTGCAAGCGCTTGATGTCGAGCGAGACTTTGCGCATGAGTTCGCCTTCGGTCAGCTCCTGCTCCACACGACTGCGAAGCCGAGCCTGTTCGGCTTCGGTGAGGGCATCCGCCTTCGTGTCCAGCGTAATCGTGAGTTCCCGCAGAATCCGTCGAGAGAGAGATCGACCGATCCCCTTGATCGCCGTAAGAGCGATCTCGATGCGCTTAGAACCCGGGAGGACGACACCGGAGATACGCAGCATAAAATGACGAGTGACGAATTACGAATGACGAGTGGCGAGTGGCGAGTGCAATGACCAACATTCGCAATTCGCAATTCGCAATTCGCAATTCGCAATTGTCCCAGTGAGAGAAGAATGGAGAATCATAAGAGGGTTATCCTTGGCGTTGCTTGTGCTTGGGATTCTTGCAGACGATCCGGCGCACCACTTTGCCCTGGCCATTGCGACGCAGCACGAGACGGCAGTCTTTGCAGATCGGCTTGCAGGAGGCGCGAACTTTCATGGACTGGGAGGCGAGGAAGGTGCGACCGGAGCTGGCTGCGGAGACTGTGGATTGGCGCCGAACGACCCAGCAGGGAAGCGGTAGACGATTCGCCCCTTGTTCAAGTCGTACGGCGTCATTTCCAGTTTCACGCGATCCCCGGGGAGAATGCGGACGCGATGGACGCGCATGCGCCCCGCGAGGTGACAGAGCAGCTCGTGTCCCTTGGCCTGGTCGCTCGTCACGCGGACGCGAAAAGTGGCATTGGGAAAGCTCTCTTCCACAACGCCAATGAGTTCAATCACATCCTTGGACACAGACAAAATTCAGGGTCAAGAGCCGGACGATCCTACAGAGAGATTTAAGCACCAGCAAGCCTCTGATCTCCCATATCCTTCTGGGATCTCAAAAATCTATTGATGAAATTTATTAATTATATTATAATAATATTAAATCACATTCCATCGCCGAACATGACCACCATTGTCGGTTTGGCCGGTTCTGCGATCCTCGTACTTGGCGCCGCATGGCCCGACCGAGCGGTCCTTCATCCCAGAGAATCGTTGAAGAACTGGTTGTTCGCAGTGGGTGCGCTCTGCATGCTCTTCTCCTCCATCCTGAACTATCAAGCGGGAGCCCCGATTTTCTTCATCTTCCTGGAATTGCTCGTGACCTTCTCGAGCGTCTTGATGATGCTGAATGTTCCGGAACGCATCGATACCCCGCTCGTCCTGCTTGCGAGCCTCGCCATGATCGTCTGGTCCTTCCTCCTCTTCCACGATCTGGGAACCGTGTTCTTCGTCATCGAGCTCTCGGGGATCGCCGTCGGTTCCATCTTGAAGACCGGAACGGCGCGACGGGAAATCGCCCTCATTCTCGGCAGCGCCCTCATCGCGCTCTTCAGCTACCTGACTGCCACGTGGATCTTCTTCTGGCTCAACGTCTTCTTTGCACTATTCTCGGGGTACTATGCGTGGAAAGATGAAGTGCGAGTGCTGAGCAGAAGGACGAAGAGGATGCGATGAAATGGAAATGACGAATTACGAATTACGAATGGTCATTGTGGAACTGGTGTTTCATTCGTAATTCGTCACTCGTAATTCTTCACGCCAAAATCTCACACCCCTCCTCCGTCACGAGCACCGTGTGTTCGACGTGCGCCGAGAGCGATCCGTCGGCAGTGACGATCGTCCAGCCGTCGGGGAGTTCGCGGATGTCATCGGTGCCCATGGAGGTGATCGGCTCGATCGCGATGATCGTGTGGGCCGGGAGAATGGGACCGGTTCCCGCGCGACCGACATTGGGGACATCGGGGAATTGGTGGAGATCTGTTCCGAGTCCGTGCCCCGTAAGCATTCTGACGCAGGAGTATCCCGATCCCTCGACCATGCGCTGGATCGTCGAAGAGATATCTCCGATCTTCGTTCCCGGCTTCACGATCGCGCACGCTGCATCCAGAGCGTTCCTGGAAACCGCGAGGAACTGCCGCGTCTCCTCCGCGAGTATTCCGACCCCGACCGTCACGCAGGCATCGGTGTAGAGCCCGCCGAAGACAACGCCGCAGTCGAGCGCAACGATGTCGCCGTCCCTGAGAATCCTCGAGCCGGGCAATCCGTGGACACAGGCGTCGTTCACCGAGGTGCAGAGCGTGGCGGGATAGTTGTTGTAGCCGAGGAACGCGGGCTTGGCTCCGGGATGATCGCGGATGAATTCCTCCGCATGGCGATCGAGCTCCTTCGTCGTCACTCCCGGCCGTACGGCACGAGCGACTTCCTCCAGGCAACCTCGGAGAATCGATCCACCTTTGCGCAGCGCCTCGATTTGCCTGGCCGAGAAGATTTGGAATTGGGACATACAATGTTGCCATTCCTCGAACATGCGACGTTGCTCATTGATGCAATGAAACAAGAAACGAGCGAACGAGCAACGCAACGACGTCAAAATCCTACAAGCTACAAGCGACAAGCGACAAGCCGTTTCAGATCTTCATACACCTCCTCCATCCCCCGATTCCCCTCGATCTCCGTCATTTTTCCCTCCTTCTTGTACCGTTCGATCACGGGCATCGTCTTCTCCACGAACGTCTTCATGCGGCGGCGGATGACTTTTTCGTTCGCGTCATCCGCTCTGCCCTCGACCTTCGCACGACCGAGAATGCGTTGCACGCCGGTTTCTGGATCAAGGAGAAAATGAATGGCTCGAAACTCGCGCCCTGCATCCTTCATGATCGCATCGAAGCCGTGCATTTGATCGAGGTCACGCGGAATACCGTCGAAGAGGATCTTTTGATCCTTCGAACGCTTGCCGATCGCTTCCTTGACCACCTGCATGATGATCTCGTGCGGGACGAGGTTGCCGGCATCGATGAAGGACTTCACCGTGTGCCCGAGCTGCGTGTCTTCCCGCGCGATCTTCCGCAACTCCCCGCCAGCTTCGAAAATATCGTAGTCGAACTCCGAAGCGAGCCGCTTGGCTTGGGTGCCTTTCCCCGATCCCTGAATTCCAAAAAACACTAGATCCATGTCTGAATGGAGAAGAGGAGCCTTGCCTGCCCACCGTAGCTCCGCGGAGCGAAGGTGGGAATTCCGAAGAAGACGATATCCATGGAACAATGGTAACGAAGGGCTAGGGCTAGGACTAGGGCTGAGACGTGCGACTCCCGAATGATTCTTCCTTGTATTCTTTCTTCAGAAAGTGTACACTTTAGGTGAACTTTTCTTCCACTCTATGACAACCAAACTCATTGGCATGAAAGAATTTCGGCAGAATTTGAGCAAACTTGGCAAGAAGAGCCACGCGAAGAAGATTCGCTTCATCGTGATGAACCACATGGTTCCGATCTTCAAAGTAGAGCCGATGAACGAAGATGATCTGATTGATGAACTGATTTTGGAGAAATACGGAAAGGAAATCGAAGAAGCGCTCCAGCAGGTCAAAGAAGGGGAGGTCTATACCACCGAAGAGGTGCGCAAGCATTTGGGTCTCTGACCATGCAAATCCGCTACACAGAACAGGCAGAAGACGACCTTCGCAAATTGCAGCGGCACATCGCGAATCGCATCCTCACGAAGATGCAATGGTTCGCAGCGCAATCGAACCCGCTGGTCTTCTCGAAACAATTGCGAGGCCACAAACATCCTTCTCTATACCGCTTCGAAATCGGCGATTACAGAACGGTGTGCAAAATTGAAGGAGAAAGCGTTTCCATTCTCTCTGTCCTTCAAGTGGGCGATCGCAAAGATATCTACAGGAAGCTGTAGCCGAACTCAGAAGCGAGCCGCTTGGCTTGCGTGCCTTTGCCCGATCCTTGGATACCAAAGAGGACGAGATCCATAGATATTCAGCGGTATACTTTATCACGTCGCTCAATGCTCGTGAGGTAAAAAACGTTCCCGCTGCGAAAGAATTTTATCCGAAAGTCCCCGGCACGAAAACGATGCGTCGCGGGCGGAAGGTTCACAACGGAGACGGCAAATTGCATGGGATCCGGAGAAGAAAGATACTGCTTGAGCTTCTTCTCAATGAAGAAACGGGTGCGAGGCTCCATGCCATCCAGATCGCGTTGGGCTTTCTGCGTCAGGAGGAAACGATGCAACATTAGAGTGCGCGAATTTTACCGGCCTTCACGTCCCGCAATGCCTTCTCGTACTCCTTCTGAATCTTGCGGACGTACTCCTTGCTGAACGGCCACTCGCGCTCCAATGCATCAATGACGCCGCCCACAGAGACTTTCTCATATTCTTCATCGGGGAGCGAATCGAAGAGCTTCTCATCGATCCGACACACAAATTCCCAGAATGCGATGAGATCGAAGAGGAACCACGCGGGCTTCCCCTCAAGGTTTCGCCCGACCATGGCGTTGAATCGGCGCGGCAAGCGCAGATCGCCTCGCGGAGCAAAGGCGGAGAATGGCATCATCGCCCGCGTTTTTCCTGCCGTTGCTTTCTTCTGCTTCTTCTTGGTTGTCATGAATCAAGAGTAGCATTCATCAACGACACGCGCAGCAAATACGTCAATTGCCCTTCAAACAAGTTTTTCATAGTCATGTGCGAGCATTTGAGCGTTGATCTGCCGCCCTTCGACCCCGCTCAGGACGGCGTGCCTATCAAACAAGTTTTTCATAGTCATGTGCGAGCATTTGAGCGTTGATCTGCCGGATGAGCTCCATCACGACGCCGACGATGATGATGAGGCCCGAGCCGGAGATGAGGAGATCGGCGGAGGCGAGGGTGGTGTAGCGCGTGAAGAGGAGCGGGATGACGGCGACGACGGCGAGGAAGGTGCCCCCCCAGAGGTTGAGGCGGTTGCTGGTCTTGGCGAGGAGCACGGCCGTCTGCGGGCCGGGGCGCACGCCGGGGATGAAGCCGCCTCTCTTCTGGATCGTCTCCGCCACTTCCTGGGGTTTGAACGTCACGGAGACGTAGAAGTAGGTGAACCCGATGACGAGCAGGAAGTACAGGATGAGGTAGACGATGCTCGGGCTCTGGGAATTGAGGTAGGCAGTGATGAAGGTCACGAGGCTCTGGAAGCGCGGGGCGGTGCGGAGGAACTGCGCGATGATCGCGGGGAACGTGACGAGGGAGATCGCGAAGATGATCGGGATCATGCCCGCTTGGTTCAGACGAATCGGAATGGAACCCTGGACGCCGCGCCCCGCCCCCTGATTGGCGTACGTGATGGGGATGAGCTTGTGGGCATCGGTGAAGAGGACGACGGCGACGAGGAGGAGCACCGAGACGATGCAGAAGAACGTGAACGGCCCCGTCTTGGTGGTGCCGGCGGCGAGGAGGGAGCCGACGGTCGTCGGGATTCTGGAGACGATGCCGACGAAGATGATGAGCGAGACGCCGTTGCCCACCCCCTTCTCCGTGATGAGCTCCCCGAGCCACATGAGGAAGAGGGAACCCGCGGTGACGAAGAGCATCGGCGCGAGCACGCCCGGGTACGTCGTGTCGACGAGGTTGATCCCGCCGCGGCTGAGGAGGATGAGGAAGCCGTAGCTCTGGATGAAGGCGAGCGGGAAGGAGAGCCAGCGCGTGTAGCGGTTGAGCTCCTGCTGTCCTTGGATGCCCTCTTTGCTGAGCGCCTCGAGCTTGGGGAAGATGACCGTGCACAGCTGGATGATGATGGACGCGTTGATGTACGGCGAAAGGCCCAGGAGCACCACCGAGAAGTGATCGAGCGCGCCGCCCGTGAGCGCGGCGAAGATGCCGATGGCTCCGGCATTGTTGCTGCTCTGGAGATACTGTCGCAGCCCGATGGGATCGGCGCCCGGCACCGGGATGTGCGCGACGATGCGGTAGATGAGCAGGAGCCAGATCGTGTACACGATGCGCTTGCGCAGATCATCGGAGCGCCAGATTTGCTGAAGGTAGGAGAGGGCGGACATGGACAGGCGTGAGGAAGGAGGGATCGGATGGTGAGATGGTTTGATGGTTCGCGAGCGTGTCTCGAAGGATAATCTCAGTAACCATTCAACCATCTAGCCATCGAACAATGTACCACTGTAACCTCGACAAAAGGTGACTGTTCCCCCCGCCCCTTCGATGGCCTTCTTCGCAGATCGCGATGCCGCATCGATCGTAAGATCGAACTTCTTGGTGACAGACCCTTCTCCCAGGAGCTTCACCGGGCGCTTGCTCGTGACGATGCGCTGGGTCCTCAGACTCACGACATCGTAGGCTCCGGCTTCGAGCCTGCGCTCGAGCGTTGCGAGGTTGAGAGCTTCGCAGGTGACGTGGCGATCGCGCGTGAAGCCGCCGAGCTTGGGCTGGCGCATGAGGAGCGGGACCTGTCCGCCCTCGAATCCGAAGCGGCGTCCCTTGCCCGCGCGCGCCTGCTGGCCCTTGGTGCCGCGCCCGGCCGTGGTGCCGCCGCCGGCGCTGTTGCCGCGCGCCACACGCCTGCGCCTGTGGGTGGATCCGTGTGCCGGTTGGAGAGTGTGGAGCATTGAGCGAAGAGAAAACGAGAGAGGACCGCTCAGAATCGGGTGAGGACAATAACGGGAGACGTTGCGCGGGTAAAGGGAAACGTCTTGCTGAGAAGATCGATTTCGTCGATACTCCGGCCATCTCCACTCGCCCATGCGTCGCATCCACCAAACACTCTTCGTGATCATTGCTGCACTGCTCCTCGTTGCCTGCCAAAAGGCAGACCAGGCAACCCTCGAACATAATCGGGAAGTGGCGACGATGCGTACGCAGCTGCTCGCGGATGTGACGGCCATCGTCGACGCGACGTATGCGTACCGCACGGCGCACCATGATCATCTCCCTTTTGCACTGACGACGAACGGCAAACCGCTCGAAATCTGCAAAGCTGCTTCCAAGAATTGTCCCCGCATGGTGCGCATCGATGCCCTGGTGCCCGCTTACCTTGCCGGCATTCCGGTGAATCCTTTGGCTGATCCCGCGAAACAGGGGACAGGATATGCCATCAAGCGCGGAAGTGATGGAAAAGTGACGGTGCTGACGCTGGTGCAACCTTGATATCGCTTCGCCCTGGTCGTTGAGCTTCTGAGGCCAAGATGTTCAGAGGGATTTCTGTGTTGCACTTCGGATTGGAATCTAAGAAGATCTGAGCAGCAAAACTCGATCTTCAGAAAATTCCTGAACTATTGTATAATACTCCATTCAACCCAACATCTTTATCGCTCTCCGGCTCTGTTTGTTCGCGCTGACCCTCCTCCCTTCCAGCGTACTCGCGAAACAGCCTTCTTCCCCCTTCGCCACGCGCGCGGAGGCGGCGCTCATCCTGCTGCAGGCACGGATGCATGACGTGCCGAAGATGAAGAACAACGGACGCTACCCCGACATCAAGCACGGAGCATGGTATGAGAACTCCATGCTCACGGCGATCATGTTCGGGATCGTGACGCCGCATCCCGGGACGCACGCGGCGCATCCGGAGGAGGCGGTAACGCGGGCGGAATTCCTCGTGATGCTGCAGCGAACATTCGGGCTGAAGGAAATGCTGCCCGCCCCCTATCGCGATGTGCCGCAGACCGCGTGGTACGCACCCGATGCCTGGATCGCCCAGTCTTTGCGACTCTTCCCTCTCGACAACGATCCTGACTTGCTCCATCCGGGCGACGGGCTGGGCCGGGTGGAGCTGACGCTCCTCATGCGCGCCTTCTTCGATCTGCCGAGTTCCTCCATCCCCGGGAATGATCAGGCGCTTTCACAACTGCAATCGAACTATCGCCTGCATCTGTACCAGACGATCTCGACGAAGCGAGAGGAAGAGACACGGTTCCCGCTGCCGGTCTTGATGATGACGTTCCCCGAGCGACCAATTCGTCATCCGACTCCATCGCTCTCCCCGACGGTCGTCGTACCGCTCGGACCCGATCCGAAGCTCACCCAACTCCTACGCAAGGATATGATCGATTTGACGAACGCGAAACGCAAAGAAGCACACGTGCGATTGGTGGCAGAGAATCCCCAGCTGGATGCCGCCGCGCAGCAGTACGCCGACGACATGGCCGTGCGAGGATTCTTCAGCCACATCAACCCCGAGGGACAGACCTTCGTGGATCGGATGAAGGCCTCAAATTTCAGCAAACCTTTGCCGCAAGGCCCGTGCGGATGCATCGTGAAATACGCCTTCGGGGAAAATCTCAGCCACGGACCTATCCTGCCGGAAGACGCCATCGATGCCTGGATGAGCTCGGCTTCCCACCGCGCAGCCCTGCTCGACAGGACGTACACGGACGTCGGGGTGGGCATCCACGGCGACTACTGGGTGGAGCACTTCGGGGGGCTCATACTGTCTCAGTAACCTCTCCGAGCATCGCGAAGGCGTGACCGAATTCATCGGAGGCCGCGGGACCGTTCGCCGTGAGGATCAGCCCATCGCGAACGACAGACCTGGCCTCGTAGACTGCTCCTTGGGCTCGGAGGAAGCCGGCCTGACCGCCGTCTTCATTCCATACCGTCGCGTGTTTGCCACGGAGCACCCCCGCCGAGGCGAGGATCATCGGCGCGATGCAGATGGCGCCGAGCGGCTTTCCCGCCTCCACCGCCTCGCGCGCGATGCGATGCGCATTCTTGCTGTCGATGAGGGTGCGCGCTCCGGGACCGCCGATGAAGACGATGCGATCGAAATCCTTCACGTGGACGTCGCGCAGCGAGAGTTTCGCCCTCTCTTTCGCGCCGAATTTCCCGATGCACTCGCTCGCATCGTGACTTGCAAGCGCAATGTCGAACCCGGCATCTAGGAGTCCTCTCCGCGTGCCCTCCAGCTCGATATCCTGGAATCCGTTCTGCGCGATGATGATGAGCGCCTTCTTCGCAGGCATGGAGAGAGTATACGCCGGGTGGAATTGATAATTGAAAATTTTGCAGAAGAACACATCACAAGGATTGCTTCCATTATTTTCAATTGTCCATTGTCCATTTTCAATTTTCCTCCATCCCCAACCGCCTCGCCTCCTGCACCTTCTCCTCGGCTTCCGCGCGCGTCATTTCCGTAACCGGCATGAGAGTGCCCGGACTCACTTCCACTGCGGCGACTTGCGGCACTTGCTCCTGCTTCGATTCCTTCCCGAAGCGAAGCATCCCGAGCGCCTGCATCGTCGTCTGGGCGTTCACGAGCTTGTTCCTGGTTCCGTAGCGCTTGCTGAGGACGTTTTTGACTCCTGCGTGATCGAGAATGACTCGAAGAGCGCCACCGGCGATGATACCCGTGCCTTCGTAGGCGGGGAGGAGGCGGATCTTCGCTGCCTTGAACTTTGTCTCTACCTGATGTGGAATCGTGCCGTCGACGATGGGGATCTTGATCATCGCTCTTCGCGCGGCCGACGCGGCCTTCTTCACCGCCGCCTGCACTTCGGAAGCCTTGCCCGTGCCGAGCCCCACCTTCCCCTTGCGGTTGCCCACGACGACGATGGCCCGGAAGCGCATGCGGCGCCCGCCTTTGACGACTCTGGTGACGCGGTCGACACTGAGCGTCGCCTCCGCGAACTCACTGGGCTCGCGCTTGGAGCGATCGGATCGCTTGCGGTCGGGACGGGAGGTTTTGGCGGTCATAGAGAAATTGAAAATTGAGAATGGAAAATTGAAAATTAGAATTGTAATCCGCCCTCCCTCGCCGCATCGGCGAGTGCTTGGATGCGGCCGTGGTACTTGTAGCCGTTGCGGTCGAAGACGATGGATGGGATCTTCGCCTCCTTCGCCTTCTTGGCGACGAGCGCGCCGAGCTTCTTCGCGCCTTCCTTCGTGAGCTTCGCCTTCGCTTCCCTTGTGCTCGCGGCGAGGAGCGTGCGGCCGGCATTGTCGTCGATGAGCTGGACCGTCATGCCCGTGAGTGAGCGGTAGACGGAGAGGCGCGGCCGATCCTTCGTCCCGCGGATGCGCGCGCGGATCCGGCGCTTGCGCGCGAGCCGGAGGTCGGTTTTCGAAGGGGACATAGAGGAGAGATGAAGTTGCGCGAGCGCGCATTGTCCATTGTCCATTATCCATTGTCAATTACGCCGCCGCCTTCGCCACCGCAGCCTTCCCCGGCTTCCTGCGGACATCCTCGCCGAGGTAGCGCACCCCCTTGCCCTTGTACGGCTCGGGCTCGCGGAACTCCCGGATCTGCGCCGCGGCCTGGCCGACGAGTTGCTTATCGATGCCGCGGATGATGAGGATGTTCTTGTTCTTCTCATCCTGGCTGATCTCGATCCCCTCGGGAATGGCGAAGTGGATGGGATGCGAGTGGCCGAGGTGGAGGATGAGCGTCTGGACTTTCCCCCGAGTGGAGCCCGCCCGGACGCGGTCGGACGGGTCGAGGGGCTTCAGTTGAGCCTTGTAGCCCACCCCGATGATCTCGAGCTTCTTCTCATAGCCCTGGCTGACACCGATGGCCATATTCTGGATGAGCACGCGAATGAGGCCGTGGCGGGCACGCGCATCGTCCGAATCATCCTTCCGCGTGACTTTGACCTGATTGCCGTCGACCGCAATGGCAACCTCCGGGAGAAGCATCGTCTGGAGCTGACCTTTGGGCCCCTTGACCGTTATGACGGATTCCGTGACCTCAATGGTCACTCCGGAAGGCAAGAGCACGAGTTTGGAACCGATACGGGACATATTACAAGGAATTGCGAAGGGCGAAGGGCCCGCCCGGCTGTTGGCCGGTACGGGCGGGCGAATTGCGAGTGATGGAAGCACATTCGCCACTCGCCACTCGCCACTCGCAATTGATTAGGCCGCTATTGATGGAGCAAACACTCATCATGAAACAGTGCAAAGAATTTCCCCTCCCATCTTCCTTTTCCGCGCCTGGCGATCCGTCAGGAGACCGTCGCTCGTGGTGAGCACGGCCATCCCGAAGCCCTGGAGGACGGGCTTGAGCTCGGCGAAACCGACGTAGAGTCGCCTCCCGGGTTTGCTCCGGCGTTCGAGGGTGAGAGTCGGCTTCTCCCTGGAGAATGTGACGAGGAGTTCCTGCTTGGGAGCCTCGCCGATCACCTCGACCTCCTCGATCCATCCTTCCTTCTTGAGGAGTTCGCAGAGCTGCTGCTTGATCTTCGACCACGGCGCCTGGCACGCGGGGCGGCGCGCATGCTGGGCATTGCGCATTCGCGTGAGGAGATCGCCGATGGGGTCGCTCAGATAGACCATGGGAACAATGGAAAATTGAAAATTCCCGCCTGCCGGATGGGCAGGGAAAATTGATAATGAGTGGAGGCAAGAGAAGTATCGAGCATTGCGCGAGTAATGGAAGAGGAAGAGCGAGACGACAAGAGGCGTGAGACGAGCATAATTTTCAATTCTCAATTATCAATTTTAATTACCAGGAGGATTTGGTGACGCCCGGGATTTCGCCGTTGGTGGCGAGTTCGCGGAAGCAGATGCGACAGATGCCGAAGAAGCGCATGTAGCCGTGGCGACGCCCGCAGAGTCCGCACCGGTTGTAGATGCGTGTGGGGAATTTCGGCTTCTTCCCGGCGCGCTTGGTGCGCAGGTATTCCTGGAGACGCTTTTGCTGACCGAGACGGAGTGCGAGACGAGCCATAACGCAGGGAATCGGGAATCGGAGCTCGGGAATTGGGAGGGAAGGGCGGTTAAGTATGGCTGATGGAAGCGGATTCTTCAACCGTTTTCTCGTTGATTCTGGACGAAGAGGACTTTGCGGAGATCTTGCGCTCAGGAGTGAACGGCATGCCGATCTGCTTGAGGAGCGCACGCCCGCGATCATCGCGGCCGGCGGTGGTCGTGAATTGGATCTGCATCCCGAAGATTTTACCGGCTTCGGCGGCGGGGACTTCCGGAAAGATCGTGTGGTCGCGGATTCCGATCGCGTAGTTGCCTCTCCCGTCGAACTTTGCGGGAAGGCCGCGGAAATCGCGGATGCGGGGCAAGGCGTAGCTCACGAGCCGATCGACGAACGCTTCCATCCGGCGTCCGCGCAGCGTGACCATCGCCCCCACCACGAGACCGGAGCGCGTCTTGAAGTTGGAGATCGCCTTGCGCGTGATGCGCAGGACCGGCTTCTGTCCCGTGATCTGCGCGAGGGTTTGGGCGACGTACTCGTGGATCTCTTTCCCGTCCATCTTGGTCTTGTTGATGCCGACATTGACGATCACCTTCTCCAGACGCGGGAGCGCATGGACATTCGCGATGCCGAGCTCTTTCTTGAGCGCCGTCGCGATGCTTTTGCGGAGCCGGTCGTGGAGGGAGCGGTAGGCCATGTGTGAGGAGATGCTATGGAAGAATGAGAATGGTGAGATGGTTTGATGGTGAGATGGTTCGCAAGCGCGTCTCTGAGGACAATGTCATCAAACCATCTAGCCCTGTAACCATCGAACCATCTGCGAGAAGAAAAAATGGGGAAAAAAATCAGAGGGGAAGCGTCTCACGATCCCCGTCCGCTGCTCTTCCTGGGAATGTTCTGTCCGGGAATCGTGTGGTCCTGCTGCATGCGAGAGCCTTCGGTCGCTGCCCCCTGCTCCACCGCCGCAGCGCCGAACTTCAACCTCTTCCAGAAGGGCTGCTTGACGGAGGGCGTTGGAGTGGCTGGAGCGCTCGTCTTCGTCTCGATCGCAGCGCCAGTTTCCGTTCCCTCGGTCACCTTCTTCGCCGCGGGTTTCTTCTCAGTTTTCATCGCCTTCACTCTCACGATTTCCTCGCCGCTCAGGCGGCTGATCCTCTTCTTTCCGCCCTTCTCATCGATGGCATACCCCACCCTCGTGCGCTTCTTGGTCTTGGGATCGATGAGCATCACCTTGCTCGCGGCGAGGCTCGCCTCGTAGTGGATGATGCGGCCCGCCTGCTCGAAGGTCTTCTTGATGTGGCGCGTGCGGATATTGGCGCCCGAGATCACGACGCGCCTCTCCTCCGGCAACACGCGCATGATGCTGCCCGTTTTGCCCTTATCCTCGCCGCTGATGATGACGACGGTGTCGCCAGTGTGCAATTTCATGATTGGTGGAATGGGAACAATGGTCGTTTGGTCCAGTAGAGGCGCCCCATGGGGCGCCTCTACGCCAATGGTCACAATACGTCGGGCGCCTGGGAAATGATCTTCTGGTAGCCCTTGGCGCGCAATTCGCGCGCGACGGGGCCGAACACGCGCGTGCCCTTGGGCAGGCCGTCCTTCTGGATGATGACGCACGCGTTGTCGTCGAACCGGATGGCGGAACCGTCCTTCCTCCGCGTGACCGCGCGCGTGCGGACGATCACTGCGCGATCGACGGTCTTCTTGCGGACGGTGCCGCGCGGCGCGGCGTCCTTGACCGCGACGATGATGACATCGCCGATCCTGGCGTAGCGCCGACGCGTGCCGCCCAGCACCTTGATGCACATGACGCTCTTGGCGCCCGTGTTATCGGCCACATCGAGGATGGTCTGGGCTTGGATCATGGGGAAGAGGATTCATCCTCCTTCGTCCGCTTCGGGCGGACTTCGGAGAACAGGGGAGATTGAGAGGATGGACTGGCCTGGACTTCCGCCGTCATGGCTTCTTGCAGCGATGCCTCCTCCGCCATCTCGCTGACCTTCGGCGCCTGCTTGATCATCTCCGTGACGCGGAAGCACTTGCGCTTGCTGAGCGGACGGCACTCGGTGATCTCGACCAGATCGCCGACACCCAGATCCATCCCGTTCGTGTCCGCCAGGAACTTCTTGCTCATGCGGTAGCGCTTCTTGTAGAGCGGATGGAACACCGCGCGGTGGACGGTCACGGCGACCGTGCCCTGCATCTTGGCCGAGGTGATGACGCCTTGCTTGGTTCTCATGATTGTGGAGCGGAAATTGTAGAGGAACGCGACTGCGTGGGCAATGCCGTCGATGGAGTCTTCGAACGACTCTGGAGCGCCGTGAAGATCGTCAGCATCCGTGCGAGGGTGCGCTTCTCGCGGCGGTACTTCGCCGTGTCCTTCTCCTTCTTCATGTGAATGCCAAGGCGCATCTTGCGCAGCGTCATGCGATGGGACCGGATCTCGCGGAGGAGATCCGCTGTCTGCATATTCCGCAGGTCGCCGATCGTGAGCGTGGTAGACATGAAGAGAGAAGAGAATTCAGGCGCGCAGATCGTTGATGATGAGAACGAAAGACATGGGGAGGAGAAGTGTGGAAGGGCGGACCTGTCCGCCGAAGCGCCCTCAGGCGCGCAGGCGGACGACGATTTTCGTGCGCATCGGGAGCTTGTGGGCGGCGAGGGTGAGGGCTTCGCGCGCTGCCGGCTCCGGAAGGCCGTCGAGCTCGAAGAGGATGGTGCCCGGCTTGATGATGGCGGAGTAGTACTCCACCGAACCCTTGCCCGCCCCCATCGGGACTTCCGCGGCCTTCCGCGTGACGGGCGTGTGCGGGAAGATGCGGATCCAGATCTTGCCCCCGCGCTGGACGCTATGGGTCATGGCTCGCCGCGCCGCCTCGATCTGGCGCGCGGTCAGCTCCCCCGCCGTCTGGGTCTTGAGGCCGATGGAGCCGAAGGCGAGCTGCGCCCCCCGCGTCGCCTTCCCGTAGAACGCTCCGCGATTGCGGTGGTGCTTGCGGTACTTCAGCTTTTTGGGTTCTAACATGGAAAATAAGGAATTGCGAATTGCGAATTGCGAATTGCGAATGATGACGTGATTTCGTAACTCGTCACTCGTAATTCGTAACTCATCGAAATGGTGAAAAGGGGGGACATAATCATGCTGCGAGGGAGGCGGATTGCACCTGCTGCACCTTCTTGAACACCATCCCCTTGTACACCCACACCTGCACGCCGATCGTGCCGAACTTGGTGGCGGCGTGGCGCTTGGCGTGCTGGATATTGGCGCGCAGCGTTTGGAGCGGGACGTTGCCTTCCTTGAAGAGATCGTCGCGGGCGATCTCCGCGCCGTTGAGGCGTCCGGAAACCGTGACCTTGATGCCGATGGCCCCCGCCTGCATCGCCTTCTCGATCGCCATTTTCACCGCGCGGCGGTAGGGCATGCGGCGCTGGATCTGTCCCTGGATGGTCTCGGCGACAATGTCCGCATCGGATTCGGGGCTGCGGATTTCCTGCACCTCCACGTCGAACGTGCCGCCGAAGCGCCGCTCGAGGTCGCGCCGCAGATCCTCGATTGCCGCCCCCTGCTTGCCGATGAGCACGCCCGGCTTGCTCGTCTTGATCGTGACGATGACCTTCTTGCCGCGCTCGACCGTGATTCCGCCGATCCCCGCCTCCTTCATCTTGCCCGCGATGGAGCGCCTGATGCGCACATCCTGGAGGAACAGATCGCGGTACTTGGCGCCGCGCGCGAACCAGGTGCTCGGCCACGTGTGCGTGAAGCCGATCCGGAAGCCGTTGGGGTTCACTTTCTGACCCATGTGCGGGATGAAGAATGTAGAATGAAGAATGAAGAATGAAGAATTACGAATGCGTGCCAGAAGCGGATGTCACGTTCGTTGTATTCTCCGGAGACGCTTGAGATGTTTTTACAGTATTTTCATTCCGTTGTGAAGGTTGCCGATTCTGCGTACTCAATTTTTCATTTTTCATTCTTCCTTCTTCATTGTCAGCCGGGAATCCGAGGACGAGATCGATGTGACTGAGAAATTTCCGGTACGGTCGCATCTGGCCCCTGGCCTTCGGCATGCCGCGGCGGTAGGCCCGGCCTTGATTGACCACGATCGTCTTGATCACCATCATCTGGGGATCCTGCCTGTCGTTATGGGAGGCATTCGCGACAGCGGAACGCAGCACCAGCTCGATGATGCGTGCGGCCTTCTTATCGGTGCGGCGCAGCGCCTCCATGGCATCCGGCACGGCCATGCCGCGCACCATCCTGGCGACCAGGTTGGCCTTCTTGGGCGCGATGCGGGCGGAGCGGGCGGAGGCGTGCATGGGAGGATGATGGAGAGAATCGATGGGAGGCTCATGGGTCGAGCCGCTGCATGCAGCGGCTCATGAAATGCTATGCTTTGGCAGGAGCAGGAGCGGCTGGCACCGCGCCGCCGGGGGGAGCGACCGTGGTGGCGGCCTTGCCGCCGTGGCCTTTGAATTTCGTCGTCCAGGAAAACTCCCCGAGCTTGTGCCCCACCATCTGCTCGGTGATGTAGACGGGGACGAAGTCTTTCCCGTTGTGGACCGCGAACGTGAAGCCGACGAACTCCGGCGGGATATCGCTCCTGCGCGCCCAGGTTTTGACAATCTTCTTCTCCTGCGCTGCGACCATCTTCATGACTTTCTTGAAGAGCGCTTCGTCGACGTAGGGGCCTTTCTTGAGAGAGCGGGACATGGGGTTATGAGGGGTCCTGAATTTTGTATCTTGTATCTTGTATCTTCTGGGCAAGATACAAGATACAAGATACAAATCGGAAGCGGCCGATGGGGGCGGAGGAGAATAGCATACTATCGTCGCTTCTTCTTATGGACGCGTCGTCGGAGGATGAGGGCATTCGACTTGCGGACGGAGCGGGTTTTGACGCCGAGCGCGTGCTTGCCCCACGGCGTCTTGGGGTACTTGAGGCCGATCGGGCTGTGGCCTTCCCCTCCCCCGTGCGGGTGATCGACGGCGTTCATGGATTTGCCCAGCACCTCCGGTCGGCGCCCCATCCATCTGGTTCGCCCCGCCTTGCCGATCGTGACGAGGTTGTGTTCGGGGTTGCTCACGGTGCCGATCGTCGCCGAGCACTCCTTGCGCACTCTCCGGATTTCGCTCGAGGGCAATTGAATGATCGCGTAATCGCCGTCGATCCCCACGAGCGTTGCGGCCGTGCCGGCGGAGCGGACCATCTGGCCCCCTCGACCGAGCTGCATCTCCACGTTGCAAATGCGGTACCCGATCGGGATGTGCTGGAGCTGCATGCGATTGCCGAGTTTGACCTTGGTGCGGATGCCGGCAACGACCTGATCGCCGACCTTGAGCCCTTCGGGCGCGAGGAGATACGTTTTTTCGCCGTTGACGTAATAGATGAGCGCCACGCGCGCGGAGCGGTTGGGGTCATACTCGAGCGCCTTGACGGTGCCCGGGACGCCCATGCGGCCCGTCTGGCTGAAATCGACTGCGCGAAGCAACCGCTTGTGCCCCCCACCGCGGTGGCGGATGGAAACTCTGCCTCGCCAATCCCTTCCCGAGATGCGCTTCCTCCCCCGCACGAGCGTCTTCTCCGGCTCCTTCTTCGTGAGACCCGAGAAATCCGCGATCGTCATCTGGCGTCGCGCGGGAGTCGTTGGTTTGGGCTTCTTGAGGGGCATGAGAGGAGAACGAAAAAAGAGAGATGGAAATTAACCTTGGGCTTCGAAAGCAGAGAGATCGAGAGGCTTGCTCTTTTCAGAGACAGTGACAATCGCGCGCTTGCTGCGGTGTCGCTTCTCCATCATGCCCGCACCTTGGAGAGAGCGCTGCTTGGGCCGGACCCAGCCGATGCGCACACTGACCGCCTCGACGTCGAAGTACTTCTTGAGCGCCTTCTTGACGTCGATCTTGGTGGAAGAGGGGTGGATCTGCAGCGTGTAGGTGCGCCGCGGGCCTTGCGCCTTGAGGCGTTCGGCTTTCTCGGTAACGACGGGGCCGGCGATGACGGAGGTGAGATCCATTACGCGTTGGAGGGGACCGACGAATCCGAAGAGTCCAAGGACCCCGAAGAAGTTCTCTTGCGCGTGACCGATTCTTCGTTCGCCGGCATCGTCGTCTTCGCCGGATTCTCCGTCTTCTTCTCTCCAAGCCATTCCTCCGCTTTCGCGATCGCCTCGCCGAGAAAGATGATGGAGCGCGAGGCGAGGACGTCTTCCGGGTTGAGGTACGAAACAAGGAGCGTTTTGACGCCGGGGATGTTTCTGGCCGACATCTCGAGACCTTGGTGACGCTCAGGAACGACCACGAGGATGCGTCGACCCAACTCCACGGGAAGCTTCTTGAGGAGCGCTGACATTTCCTTGGTCTTGATCGTATTCGGATAGTCCTCGAGACCGAGGATGATGCCCTTCTTCGCCTGGAACGAGAGACACGAGAGAAGAGCGGCGCGGCGCATGGCCTTGGGCATGTTCTTCCGGAAGTTCGCTTCGCTTCGGGGACCGAAGGCTTTGCCTCCTCCGCGCAAAAGCGGACTGCGGATCGAGCCGCGGCGCGCGCGGCCCGTGTGCTTCTGCGCGTAGAGCTTGCGCGTGGATCCGGCGACCTCGTGACGATTCTTGGCGTGTGCGATGGCGTTGCGACGGTTGCTCTGTTGCCGCATCACCGCCTGGTGCATCAGGCCTTGGTTGATGCGCGATTCGAAGAGCGATGGCAGCACGAGCGTCCCTTTCTTTTGGCCGGTGGCGGTGAATACTTCAATGTTCATGGGATGGGTTCCCTGGTGATGTACACGATCGCCCCATTCGGCCCGGGGACGGCCCCTTTGACGCCGATCACGCCGGCCGCCGCATCGGAGGTGACGATGGGACGATGCTTGAGCGTGACGGTTTCTCTGCCCATGTGCCCCGCCATCTTGTGTCCCTTGAGGATGCGCCCCGGCTGGGCGCGCATGCCCACCGACCCCGGCTCGCGCTTGAAGTGCGATCCGTGCGAGGCGGGACCTCCCGCGAAATGGTGGCGCTTCATGACGCCCTGGAATCCTTTCCCTTTGGAAACACCGGTGATGGAGATACGTGTTGCGGCTGGAAATGCTTCCGCGCTGAGAATCTTCCCAGGCTCAAGCCCTTCGAGCGAATCGACTTTCCATTCTTTCTGCGTTGCGTAGCGAATATTTTCCTTCCCCTTGCGGCTCTTCCACATCTTCGCGCCCACCCCGATCACGACGGCATCGTAGCCGTCTTTGTCTTTCTTCTTCGTCCGGACAACGGTGTTGGGCTCGATGGAGAGATACGTCACGGGCACGGCTTCCCCGCTTGGGAGGAAGACTCTGGACATGCCGACTTTCCTTGCAATGAGACCGTTGGGCATTGGAACAAAAATTGGACTGAGAGCGGGCATACTTGCCCGCGAACCGGGCGACGAGCCCGCGGAATTTGAAGAATCACATTGCGGGAATACCCGCTCCGCTTGGAGGTTCATCTGGTCCGCGTGGTCGGCCTAGGCCGACGGCGGACTCAAACGCAAGCGACCATCGATAATCCCACAAGAACCATCGAAAGCCCGTGCATTCTAGGCAGGATCGATCGGGGGGTCAAACGATTGTGCGGCTACTTTCCGCCGCAGCACTCGCAAAGAATTCCCCAATCCTTCGAATGTAATTCCCGATTCCCACGCCTAGCCCGGTGGCGCTCTGGCGAGGATTCCCTGCAGTTGCTTCTCAAACAGCGATCTCCCCTCCGTTCGCCACCGCGTTACTTCTGCAATGACAGTGGAGAGAGAGAACGCAGGAAG
>JACOTD010000016.1 GCA_016178535.1 Candidatus Peregrinibacteria bacterium | reverse complement strand
TGCTTCAGACGACGGACCTCCTTGTCCCTCTCGCGTATCTCCTTCAAGTACCAGACTTCCGGCATGGCCAATACGTATACAGGAGTTGTTCAGAACATGGCAAGTCAATCTGCGCTAGGCGTGGGAATCGGGAATTACAAGCCACTTTCCATAGTTTCCGATGCCATTTTGTGCTACAATAATCAGATTGTATACCAACACCAATGACCAGCGCTCCTGCTGCACCAGACAAGACAACAACGGGTCTGGATCACGACCACGAAGCGCCGGGGGAGAGGCACAGCTCTGAATCAAGCCGCTACAGCGTGGGCCATTTGGCGCACGTCATCCATGCCCGCTCGAAAGCGCTGTTTGAAGAAGGCGTGATCCGAGAAGACCAGATCATCGACAAGAGTCGTGCGGAATCTATGGCTACGGAATTTGAGGAGCGTCAGATGGAACTCACACTTATCGACAACGAGCGCAAGAAGCTCCTGACAGACCCATCTGCAACTCGCGAGGAGAAAAAATTAAAAGATCGCGAGTATCGCAACAAATTGGAATCGGTCCAGGCGTACGAGACAAAACTGCGTACAAACCTTGGGGAAAACAAATCAACCTTGTGGAAAGGAGGAGCTGTGAGCGACTGGTTTGTTCGCCGTTTCCACGCTGTCCAACATCATACGGAAAGAACGGTGCGATACATCAAAGATCATCCGCTGAACTCGATCGCCATCGCTGCTACGGTCGGATATCCCCTTTTTCATACCTTCTATTCTCAGGTCGAGGAATATCTTGTGAAGTTTGGTCAGCAGCTTGCAGAGAAAGGGTTCTCCGGGACTGTGCATGGAGCCTATGAATCAATAAAAACAACTCTGGAATCCGGAGGTTCTCTGTCCACGTTTGGCGCGCTGGTGGCCTCAGGAGGAATAGGGTATGTTCTCGGTGGAATGCTCGGCTGGGGCATCGATCACATCATGAAAAAACGCTTGAATAAAGATACACACAACAGCCGGTGGATGAAGTACGTCGGCGCCGTCGTGGGCGGGCTCGGCACCGCCGTCACAATGGGCATCCCTGCCGCGAGCGTCTTCTGGAGCGGCGGTGCTTCCTTGGCTCTGCTTGCCGTGCCGAAGCTCATTTCCGGCTATTACAACTGGGGCAAGAAACGCTTCGATGTTGAAGAAGCGGAGGAAAACATCGAGAGGCATGATCAGCAAAAAGGGAAAAAGAAGACGGCGAAGAGGATCGAGGAAGAATGTAAGGAGTTGGAAAACATCTACCGTCATACAGCTCATGTACCCGCAGATGGCGACGATATTATTCGTGCTCTGCACGAAGTGGATACGATCGCAAACGCTGTCGTGAAGGGGGAAAAGAGCCTTGCAGAGCTTGAGCATGAGTGGCATCGAGTGAAGGCTCTTACAGATAAGAAAATCGAAAAGAAGAGCAAGGAAAAAGACCACAAGACCGAGGCTGACGACGTGGCCAAGGAATCAAAGGAGCAATTGAAAATCTATCGTCGCGCTGCGATTCTCCCTGAGAACGGAACAGGCGATGGCGCCGATGAGATCGTGGCGAAGCTCGAAGGAATCGAAACCATGGTGCGAAAAGTGAAGAGCGGTGATGCGAGCTTCACTGAGCTCGAAGCGGAATGGAAGCGAGTGAAAGCCCAAGTGGAAAAGGCAATTGAGAAGAAGCACACGAAAGAGGATAAAAAGATGGAAGCCGACGAGGTGCAGAAAGAATCCGAACAGGTGCTCAGAATGTATCGCCGCGCTGCGAGTCTTCCGTTGGATGGATCGGGTGATGGTAACGACGAGATCGTGGCGAAGCTCAAAGCAATCGAAACCATGGTGCAAAAAGTGAAGAGCAATGACTTCACCTACGCCGAGCTCGAAGCAGAGTGGAAGCGGGTGAAGGAGGAAGCGGAGAGAGTGACGCAAGAAAAGTATGAAGTCGCCGCCAAGCACACGCCGTTGGACATAAAGAAAGTTCAATTCTTCAAAGACGAAATCACCAAGATGCTGCCATCTACTACAGGGTCAAAATGGAGCAAAGTGCCAGGTACTCCGCTGCCCGACATGCCCGCTGATCTTAAGCATGATCTAGAAGAGGTCCAGGATATGATCACAAATTTCGAGTCGGCCGCTCCGCGCTATACACGCCAAGACATTGAGAATAAGTTCAATGCCGCCCAAGTAAAATTCAATACTGAATTCGAAGATGCTACGAAGAAACATAAGGAGAAGGAAGATGCAGAGAAAGTGTGGGAAGCAATCAAAGCCGTTCCTCAGACTGTTCAAGATAATGCGGAGATGAAGAGAAATCCGGCCGCCCGCAGCGCGCTCCGCGAAATAAATGACATTTACATCAAGGCAACGAATCTTCATGGACAGCTTGAGCGCGCCCGTACAGCAGGAGATGCGAAGAGAATTCTCGGGCAACTTGAAAAACAGCAAACATTGCTTGAACAAAAAGTTTCCGAGGCGAAAGTCAATGCGGAGAAGGCCACGCTGGCTGCAGAGGCGATCAAGGGTCTTCTCGGAAATGATGAGGCAAAAGCAAAGCTCAGGAGTGCGATGAGTGCGATCGGCAATTTGCCCGGCTCACTTCGCAAGTTGCGGGACGTCGTGCAGAAGCAATCGCGCGAGGTGAAGGAAGCAATGAAAGAAAATCCAATCAATTGGAACGAAGCCGAAAAGAAAATTTTAGACAGAAACTCAACCAGCGTCATTGCATTGAGAGCTGAGATTGATTCTCATTTTGCAGCATGGAAAGATTCTCCAATCACACCAGGGACAAAAGGATCTCGCTTTATCAGAGATTTCAACAATGCATTTAAGGAAACGCCGGGAGAAAAATTCTATGAGACGGAAATGGAGTCGTTTGTGAAAAATGCCGACGAAAATCTGGAAACAAGCACCGCAGAATCGATGGATAAAATCGTCATTGCATTGATGCAATTGAAAAATGCAGACGGACAGAATCTGGAGATTGATTCCATCATTAAGGGTTGCAGCAACCCAAGCGGACTCCCTAACGTTTCTCAGTTGGAAGGACTCATCAAGCCATACCTTCCTCAAAGCACCACTCCATAGCCCCGATACATCGTCCTATAGCAATGCGGAGATTCACGAAATCTGATTCATTTGTGTCCTTCTCTCTTCCTCAAATCACCACCAACACACGCACCCCAGCGCCGCGGAGAGCACAGAACATTTACCTGTACACATCCTTCCGATGACCGATCCTCACAATCGTCACGGTGACGATTTTCTTCTCAATCGTGTACACGATGCGGTACGGCCAGACGCGCAGAGACCATCTTCCTTCATGATCCCCGTAGAGTTGCTTCCCGCGAAAAGGATCAAACTGCAAAGAAGTAATGACCTCTGCAATACGCTCCTGATCTCTCTTCGGAAGTCTCTGTGCTTCTTTCTGCGCGCGCTTCACAACGACAACCCGATAGGTCTTCATAGACTAAGATTCTTCTTAAATTCTTCCAAAGTCACGACCTCGCCTCGCTCTTTCTCCCTCATACCCTCTTCAATTGCAGCCACTTCTTCAGGATGAGACATGATATCCAATGTCTCCTGCCAGCTCTCAAACTCCTCCACAGACATCAAAACACCCTCGGGATGGCCTTCGTAGGTGATGACAATGGAAACGCCAGGAGTCTTGATTTCCCGCAGAATCGCAAAAAAATTGTTCCTTGCCTGCGATGCGGTGACCGTCTTCGTCATATGGCCATTATAATGTACATATCGCGTTGAAACAAGCGAATGATGCTCAATTTTCAAATCCGCGAACGCCGTTGCAGCAAGAAAACTGACCCCATGCATCCCAGTGCCACGGAGAGCGAGGAGAAGAGCGGAACATCGCGTGAGCGGGCCGGCTGCAGTTCAGTTTGAGAATGGAGCAATGAAGCTTCGAGTGCAGGATCGGCAGCAACTCTGTCATCCGAACTCTGCGATTGATCCTGCTGAGAGAGCACATTGTGATAGCGTACCGCCACTCGAACGGGCTTTGCGCGCGCCACTCGAATGCTTCTCCTCGAAGATGCACCGGAGGCGACCTTCCTCGGTCGCAACGATGAGGCGACGGAATGCTCGCAGATGTTCGCCTGACCGGGTGTTGGATGATCGGTGATGCAGAAGGCACCGGCATTCCCAGAATTTTGACTTTCATCATTCGAAATCCATGCCAGCGACTCGCCCTTCTTCACTCCTGAATAGTGAAGCACATTGACGGTGCTTCCCTCTGGAGAAATCAAGATGATTATTCCGGATTCGTTATTCAATTTTAGTCCTGATTCATGAGCGAAAAATTGTTCATAGGAATTCGCCATGATGATCATCGATCCGGACGATTGTAGCTCATGATTTCCTCGACTATCCTTCACCATCCATCTGCTGAGATTCACATCGACATCGGAGGCATTCCAGAGTTCAAACCATTTCTCTGATTGATCAGGATCAGATGCTTTCGCATCCGGCCATGGAAATACTTCACTGATGATCAAAGAACGGGAAGGAGTCGAGAGAATGGCTCCGGAATGCGAAGATTCTTGTAAAGTCTTTGAGCTGCTCCTCTGACCCCACAGTCCGACTTTCGCTCGTTGCGCCTGCGACTGATAGCCAACGTACTCTGTCGATCGTGCAAATGGATACAGAAGGTACGCTCGTGCGAGACCGTGCTCGAGGAGATCTTTCTCGGCAGAATCACCTCCGGAAAGCGCGGCATATGCGAGGAGACGACCATACGCATCGCGAATTTTCGTATCAAATTCTAGTTCGATTTCTTTCCCTTCCAAAAGGTCTTTTAGGAAATTTGATGCTTCGAATCCAAATGGCTGAAGCAGCTTGAGCGGATCAACCGTCTCCGGCGCATCCACGCCGATCAAGCGCACGCGCTCACGAGCCCCCACACCGACCGGCGGGTCGCTGATCATGACATCGAACGTATCGCCATCGATGACGCGCGTCACGTGGGCGGTGACCTGCTTCCCCCGAAGGGACGGCATCTGAACCTCTCCTTCCCTCGCCTTGGTCCAAAAAATTTCCGAAACGACGGTCAGTTGTGGATTGTACAATCGCAGACTCGAATCGTTGTTTGACAGCTGTACATGGAGTTCACTGGCCATGAAACGATGAATCTCATCCACGTGAAGAACAAGGGGAGGAAGTCGTTTGGGTTTGGCATTCCCTGCAACAATCGTCCATCCTTCCAGAGAGGCCGGGTATCCCGAGGAATTTTTCACCTCGAGCCACTCCCCTGCCCGATCGCTGCCCTTGGAATTCGGAAGGACTCCCGTGAGAACAAAAGATCCGGCTGTTGATGAAGGAATCTGAAAAGACGCATAGGAGACTGTGGAGCTCAAGGAGGTATCGGCGGTGTGAGAATCATTCCTCTGTAGCGCACTCGATGAGCTTGAAGAGCCTCCTACATGAGCCGAGAGCGTTCGTTTCATCGTAGTGCCACAGTAATTCGTTATGCTTGCGTTGATCGTGTAATCACCTGGCTTCTCGATGGTATGCGATGGCGGGTTGCAGCTCTCTGACCTCGATCCATCCCCGAAGTCAATGGAACAGGAAGCGCCGGCCAATGAGCCCGTCCCCGCCGTCACGGCAAGATTGAACGTGGCCTTGGCATCGCCGGAGAGCGACCCGGATTGCAGACCAAACACAGGACTCCATGGAAGAATCGCATTCGGGATGCCTGGCGTTGGGACGCAGAATGGTTGCAAGGAAAA
The DNA here is from genome assembly GCA_016178535.1 of Candidatus Peregrinibacteria bacterium. GTDB lineage: Bacteria > Patescibacteriota > Gracilibacteria > Peribacterales > Peribacteraceae > JACOTD01. The sequence goes on along the minus strand of JACOTD010000016.1, from coordinate 5,262 downwards.
TCCACTGCCTGCCAGCCGCCCGTAGCTGATCCCTTCCGGAAGCGATGGATAGTCCAATTGATCAAGCAATTGAGTTCCCCGAAACAAACGCAAAGAGCCGCTGGCATTGGGCAGGCTAAAGCCAACCACGAATTTGGGAATGAAGAGACTGCTCTGCGGCACGAGCGAACCGGAGAAATGGGAAAGAGAGAACCCTTTGCCATTCACGTTCAATGTGAGATCTGAGACAGTGACGGGGTCGGGATTGAAGTTCCCAAGCTCGATCCATTCCGCATCATCCGAACCGATGGGGTCGGGCAGAAGCTCCGTGATGAGGGGGAACTCAGCAATCTTCATTATTGTCTTCTGCAAGGGCTGAACATGAATCAGAACGCCTGAGCTGAGGCGCCCGTCATTCGCTGTCGATTGAAAGAGAATTGTCTGGCCGCTCCCTGCGGTTATCGACCGGGTTGTCCAACCGCTCGCCGTTGCAGGAAGAGTGATGGAGGCCTCGCCTGTCGTGAGTGGGGGCATGAACGAGAGGAGATGATGATCGAGAGGAACAGCCGGCATCCATCGAAGATCGAGATGTGCGCCTGAAGCACCTTCCAGGATCGCTCCTGTGCAATGGGTGGGATCCCCTGGGGGCGGAGACGGTGAGGGAGGAGGAGGAGATCGAGGATAGCCGGGCGTGCCGAGCACGAGCGCCCCAGAATCGAATCCCTGCGCAATCGTCGCCGTGGTCCAATTCGAGGCGTTGTCTCCGGGAACATTCACGTCCATCCTCTCCATGCTTGCCCTGGGATCGGGAGCTTTCCCGTTTTTTCCGGCCATCGGATCGCCGACTCCATCATCCGCCTGGTCGATGACTGCGCCGGACGCGTCGCGAAGACGCACGAGGAGTTTGGTGTTGGGGAGCGTCATCGCGGGAGCGACGAACGCCGGTTCATTCAAGAGCCTGGAATTCGAGGCGGGGAATTGACTGATCACGAGGTACTGACCAGGGGAGATCTTCGCATCGTCGGGAAATCGGATGATCTGCACTTCGACACCCTTGGTATTGACGGACGTCAACGTCCAACCGGAAAGAGTCGAATCCCCGCCGATGCCGGCGATTTCGACCCATTCATCGGAGGCAGCGAGATCGGATCCCATCCACATCATTTCGCTGATGACGGCAGATGCGTGAGCACGCTCGAAGGTGAGAATGCTCAGGAGGAGTGCAGATACCGCTGCGAGGAACCAGCTCACAGCGATGAATCTGCTTTCGAGGAAGCTTCGAACATTCATGCCCACAGCAAATCAGGCAAAGAAACGTCTGGCAGCACGAAAAAATAATGATCCAGATATCGATGATCGAATTTTCCCTGAAGGAAGCGAAGGAAAGACGTTCTGCCCACACACAGAACGTCGAAGTTCGCGATGATGCTCTTTCCCTGAACAACAATTCTATTCAAGAGACGAACAATTGCTCTAGCCAAAGAGCAAAGAGGGGATATTCGCCTTGCGTCGATTTGGGGTGTAGACTCGTTTCATTCATTCGATTCCTCTTCCGCATTCTTCCCCTGCCATGATCCCCTCTCGCCTTCACGCATCCGCGCACGATCGAAAGACGCGCTCAGCATCGCGAGACGTTGCATGGCAGGAATTTTCATTTCCTGCCCCCATGATCTATGGAATTCACCATCGTCTTCCTCGCACTCCTCGGCGGAGTATTCCTCGGCGTGCTGGCCGGGTGGTTCTGGTTCAGCAAAGGAAAGAAGATCAGCACCGCGCTGCAGGATAAAATCACCGAACAGGAACGCGCTCTCGATAAAGTCGAGAGCAAGCTCATCGAAGCACGCAGCCAGATGAAAGCTGCGGAGGCCGAGGCGAAGGCGTCGGCCAAGGAAATCCTGAGCGAGGCGAAGCTGCAGGCGAGCGAAATGGAGGCGAAGCTGGAAAAGGAACAGGGTCGATTGGAGGAGAAGGAGAAAACGCTCGATGAGAAGGTGAAGGAGATGGAACGACAGCGAACCAATCTGACTGCAGAGCTCGAGGAAACGGCGCACCTGAAAGAGGAATTATCCAGCTCGAGCGCCCGGCACCGCGAAGCTCTGGAGAAGGTTTCCAAGTTGACCGAGAAGGAAGCAAAGGAGCAGCTGTGGGCTGAGCTCGAGAAAGAATTCTCGAGTCACTTCGCAGGTCAAATAAAGCTGAAGCGTCAGGAGATGGAGCAGGAAGCCGACGATAAAGCCAAGAATCTGATGGCCGAGGCGATGCAGCGCTACGCGTCGGAAGTGGCGAGTGAATCGACGGCCACCGTCGTCCAAATCCCCTCCGACGATATCAAGGGGAAGATCATCGGGAAGGAGGGGCGCAACATCATCGCCTTCGAGCAGTCAACGGGAGTCGACGTGATCATCGACGACACGCCGGGCGCGATCGTCATCTCCGGCTTCGATCTCGTGCGGCGGTATGTGGCGAAGCTGGCGATGGAGAAGCTGATTCAGGACGGGCGCATCCAGCCCGCACGCATCGAGGAAGTGGTACAGAAGGTGAAGGAGCAAGTGGCCAAGATGATGCTCGAATTCGGCAAGCGGGCCACGGAGGAACTCGGGATCGTCGGCTACCCGCCGGATCTTCTGAAGATCATCGGGCGCTTGCGCTTCCGCACGAGCTACGGACAGAACGTCCTCAAACACTCCGTGGAGATGGCCCAGATCGGGCGGATTCTCGCGGAGGAGTTGGGCGCGGACGCCTCGATCGTCGTCGAAGGATGTCTGCTCCACGATATCGGCAAGGCGCTCGATCACGAGGTGACCGGGACGCACGTGGAGATCGGCGTCGAGATCTGCAAGCGGTTCAAAGTTCGCCCCGAGGTGATCCACTGCGTGGCCGCGCATCACGAAGACATCCCCATGGCCTCGCCCGAGGCGTTCGTCGTCGCGGCGGCTGATGCGATTTCCGGTGCGCGCCCCGGTGCGCGCAGGGAATCGATCGAGGAGTACTTCAAGCGATTGAGGGCGCTGGAAGATGTAGCGAAGACCTTCGATGGCGTGCACAAGGCATTTGCGATCTCGGCTGGCCGCGAGATCCGCATCTTCGTCGATACGAAGAAGATCGACGACCTCGCACAGGAGAAGCTCGCCAAAGACATCGCGAAGAAGGTGGAAGACGAACTGACGTATCCAGGAATCATCAAAGTGAATGTCATTCGAGAACGCAGAATTGAAGAGCTCGCGAAGTGAGCATCTTGGAAAAGCTTCAGGAACGCATGTCGCCCTTCGATACGCGCCGCCGCGATGTCACATTGAGTAGCCCGAACTCTACGACGCAAGCACGTACCGGCACTCGCGCTCCTCCACCAGTCGATCTCGTTTGAGCTTCTCGACGAGCTCTCGAAGCCATTCACGATGATGAGCGGGATTCCAATCAATCGCGATGCGGGGACCGAGTTCACGGAGTGTCAGTCCTTGCGCATTGTCTCGAAGTTCCTCGATCACGCGTCCGCGGAAGATGCGATTGGGAATGAAGGTGGATCCGACGGCCCGACCAGGCTCGGCTTTCGAATTCCGGACGAAGGACTTCGGAAAGTTCCTCGGAGTGGTCTTCATGAGATTGTGCTGCGTAAGCGGACAAATATCCCACTGAGGATCGCGTTTGGTGCAGACGAGAGAACCAAAATCCATCAGCGCCGCGTGCCAATTTTTCGTGTCCCGAGAAATCGTTTTCTCGTTTCTCCCGACTTCGTCCGCCGCGGGCGGACTTCGATGGGCAGGCGTTTTTCGTTTTTCGATTCTTTGATGAAGAGCAATTTCAAGAATTTCCCGAGCCAATCGCAATACATACCCATCATCTTTCCTCCACGTTCCATCCGTATTCTCCGGCCCGACGAAGACGCGGTGGAGGATGCGGCGGATGTTGGTATCGAGGCAGGGAGTTGGGAGATTGAATGCGAAGTTGCGGATGGCCGCGGCAGTGTAGTGGCCGAGCCCCTCGATCGACTGGAGAGCACCCATCTCGCACGGGAAGATTCCTCCGAATCGCTGCTCGATCGTCCTCGCCGCATCGCGCAGACGCAATGCACGGCTGTTGTAGCCCATCCCCCGCCAGGCGATGAGCGCGTCGCGATTGGATGCCGATGCAAGATCTTCCAGATGGGGAAATCGTTCCAGAAAATGGACGTAGGCGACCTTCACGCGTGAGACTTGCGTTTGCTGGAGCATCACTTCTGAGACCAGAATGCGGTACGCGCGCTCGGTGTCATCGGAGAGCCGAAGATCACGCCAAGGAAGTGTGCGCTTATGGATCGCGAACCACTCCCAGATGATCTCTTGGAATCGGGCGATGTGCTCGGAACGCCGCATGGTCTTCATTCTACGCGAAAGGGGAAGGCTGTTCGAGTTGACGCCCCTCTCCACATTCCCTAGACTGCGCGGGCTCGAAAAGGCTACGCTGTGTTTTGACGAGCTTTCCCCGTCCCTTTCCCTCCTTTCGTATGGCAGACGCCAAGAAATTCGACCGCAGCAAGACGCACGTGAACGTGGGCACCATCGGCCACGTGGATCACGGCAAGACGACGCTCACCGCGGCGCTTTCCATGAATTTTTCTCCGGAAGGGGAAAAGAAGGGATACGTCGACATCGATAATGCCCCCGAGGAGCGCGAGCGGGGCATCACGATCAACACCGCCCACGTGGAGTACGAATCGACCAAGCGCCACTACGCGCACGTCGACTGTCCGGGCCACGCCGATTACGTCAAGAACATGATCACCGGTGCCGCGCAGATGGACGGCGCGATTCTCGTCGTCTCGGCGGCGGACGGTCCCATGCCCCAGACCCGAGAGCACATCCTCCTTGCGCGCCAGGTGAACGTCCCCTACATCGTCGTGTTCTTGAATAAGGTGGATATGGTGAAGGATCCCGAGCTCCTCGAGCTCGTGGAGACCGAGATACGGGAGCTCCTCACGAAGTACGGCTTCCCCGGCGACAAGACGCCAATCGTGAAGGGTTCTGCGCTGAAAGCCGTAGAGGGCGATGCCACCGAGATCGGACATCTGAAAGATCTGCTCACCGCGCTGGACACGTTCATTCCGGATCCCAAGCGGGAACTGGACAAGCCGTTCCTGATGTCCGTGGAGGATGTCTTCTCCATCAAAGGCCGCGGCACCGTCGCCACGGGACGCATCGAGACCGGCAAAGTGAAAGTGAACGAGGAAGTGGAGATCATCGGACTGAGGGAAACGCGAAAGACCGTCTGCACCGGCGTCGAAATGTTCCACAAGCTGCTCGACGAAGG
>JACOTD010000015.1 GCA_016178535.1 Candidatus Peregrinibacteria bacterium | reverse complement strand
TCCACGAACCGCTCGGGGTGACAGGCTTGGAAGCCAGGGAGGTCCAGCGGATGCGTCGGGAGGAGGGCGAACTCCCCCGCGCACTCCCGCAGGACTTCCTCGGAGTACGGGATCACCTTCCGTGCTTCCAGTTCGTCTGCCGTGTATGGGCGGATATGCCGCTGCGCGGCCTCGACCGAGATGAAATCTCGTCCGAGGATCTCCCGCGCCTTCTGATGGCTCTCGGGCTCCTCGAAGGGGAGATCATCCGATCTGTCGTCGATGTCCGTTGACGCCAACGCCGCTTTGGCTCGGTCCCGCACCTCCTCGACGGCAACTTCATCGTTTGTGGTCTTCGAGAATGGCTCCTCTGAGTGACCGGAGTGTATGTCGAACTGAAAATCGACGCTTCCCGGAGTTTTATTCAACGCGCTCATAAGAATGGGTGAAAAGATACCAAATCATAGACTTTAATTTTTTAATGTCAAGAGGCGATCGGCACTCAAACTTCTGTGCAAACGAGCGGCATCGTAAGATCCATTACGCATGACAATAATCGATCCAACGATCTTCCGCCAGCCTTCGTCAGCCCCGGCTGACTACGGCCGGCAAGTACCTATTCTCCCTTAAAAAATGAATCGCATTGATCCAGCTATTTTTCGGGCATATGACATTCGCGGCAAAGCGCATGGACAATTGACGACGGAAGCGTGCCGATTGATCGGCCAAGGATTTGGCACCGTCCTGAAAGAGAAATATGGAATCGATGCGCCCACAGTCGCACTCGGCAGAGACGCGCGGGCGCACAGTGTGGAATTGGAAGAAGCGACGCTCGAAGGATTGATTTCTGCGGGATGTTCGGTCGTGCGGATCGGGGAGACGCCGAGCCCGCTCAATTACTTCACGATTTGCAATGAGCATTTGGATGGCGGCATCCAGATCACCGCGAGCCACAATCCGAAGGAGGATAATGGACTGAAGCTCCAGCTGCGCGCTGCCGAGCCGTACAGCGGGGGAGATCTCCAGGATCTGCGCACATTGATTGAGCGAGAAACATTCGCGACGGGGAAAGGTTCACAGAAGACGATGGATGCCGTCGCTCCGTACCTGACATTCCTCGAAGAGCATTTCGGCAATGTTGGAAAGGGGAAGACGATCGTCGTCGATACGGGCAACGGGGTTGCGGGACCGACGTACTGCGCGGCATTGAAGAAGATCGGCTGCAACGTGATCGGGCTCTACACGGAACCGGACGGCAATTTTCCGAATCATCCCGCCGACCCGAGCAAGCATGAAACGCTGCGAGAGCTCCAAGCAAAAGTGCGAGCGACGAAGGCCGACCTCGGCTTCGCGTTCGATGGCGACGGGGATCGCCTGGGAGTCGTGGACGAAGCGGGAAGCATCCGCACCTCCGACGAAGTTCTCCTGCTCCTCGCTCGCGATCACCTCTCGCGGCATCCAGGCAGCCCGATCGTCTTCACCGTGAGCAACTCAGGGATTCTCGAGACCGAAATTCGAACATGGGGAGGGAAACCGATCCTCTCGAAAGTGGGGCACTCCTTCGTGGAGCACGCAATGAGAGAACATCGCTCTGCACTCGGAGGCGAGCAATCCGGACACTTCTTCTGCGGGGAGGACTCCTTCGGCTTCGACGACGCTCTCGTGGCGGGCATTCGGATCTTGAAGAGCATCGGCTCAACGTCGATCACGCAAGCGATGAAAGATTTTCCAAAGGTCTACCAAGCGCCGGAATTTCGTCCGCACTGCCCCGATGACGCAAAAGCCGGAGTCACTGCGAGAATCACGAAGCACTTCGCGCAGCGCTACCCGGTGAATACCCTCGACGGCGCGCGCATCGACTTCGGAGAAGGCGCGTGGGCGGGCATCCGCATGTCGAACACAAGCCCGTGCCTCTCGGTGTGCATGGAGGCAAGGAGCCGCGAGAAGCTGGAGGAAATTGGGAAGATCGTGATGGAGCATTTGAAGATGTATCCGGAGATTGAGCTCTGAGTTGCGATTGGCGAATTGCGAAGGGCGAATCAATGTCCAACTTGGCTTTTGCCCGTCCGAACCGGCCATTGGCCGGGCGGGCAACTCGCACTTCGCAACTCGCAATTTTCCAGTATCATTTCACTTTTCCTCCTCCTCAGCCCGATTTTTTGCTAGGCTCCCCCCCGATGTGGCTCTTCCGCCGCCGCCGGGACAAGAAGAAGCACATTATCGAGAAAATCGTGGCCGGCATCATCATCGGCGGGGCCATTGGATCGATCGTGGGGAAGAAGATGCTGGAGAAGCACGAGAAGGAGGGTGAGGAGGAAAAGAACAAAATGGACAATTGAAAATTATTCATCCAATTCCCCGACGAGACTTCTCTCCATCATCTCTCGGAGGCGAAGCGCCGATTTCGCCTGGGTGAGGGACCACATGAGCTTCACGGTGGCGCACTCGAAGCTCATGTTCTTGCCGGAGATGACGCCGAGCTCCTCGAGGGTCAGCTGCTTGCGGAAGCGGTGGAGGTCAACGGCGCCGCGCAGCGACTGTGAGGTGATGACGATTGGAATGCCCGCTTGTTTGACTCTGCGCAACCATGGGAACAGGTTCTCCGCGAGCATACCGGGTCCGTAGGCGCGCAGAACAATGGCGTGCGGCTGGGAATTGAGGAGTGCATCGAGCGAGGCCTGCGGCATGCCGGGAGTGACGGTGACGACGAGAACATTGGAATCGAATGTGGGATGACATAAGAGTGTTCTCTTCCGCCGGACCATCCGCCACGGGTGCAAGTGGACATGGGTGGAGAAGTCCGCGAGCGGCGGGAAGCGCGGACTGTCGAACGTCTGGAGGAGCGATTCATCCACCTTCTTCACTCGTGAGCCGCGCAGCACCTTCGGCCCGAGCGCGACGCAGACCTCCGCGAGATCCAGCTGCGCGGCGCGGATGGCGAAGATCAAGTTCATGCGACCGTCTCCCGCGAGATCGTTGATGGGTAAAAGCGCGCCCGTGAGCACCACGGGCTTGCGGAGATTCTGGAGCGCGAAACTGAGGGCGGCAGCCGTGTACGTCATGGTATTGGTTCCGTGGATGACGACGAACCCCTCGAAGTGGTCGTAGAGGTTCGCAATGGAGAAGAACTCGAGCGAGACCTCACGCTGCATCTCGGGGATGGCGCGGTGGATGATGCTCAAGGATTCCATCGGCTCGATGCGGCCGGTCTTCTGGTTCATCACCATGCCGATCGATCCGCCGACGTAGAGAATGGCGATTTTGGTGCGGGGCATTTATACTGAGGTAATCGAAGTATGCACGAAGTGTACAGAGAACAGCGTTCGCTGGGAATGACTGACTATCCGAGCCGACGCGCTTAGGAACGAGCTTCAGGGAATGGAATCTGATAGAATTGCACTATGGACAAAGAGTCGAATCTCGCATTCATCGACGGCCAAAATTTGCACCTTGGCACTACGCAGAATGGATGGAAGATTGATCATAAAAAATTCAGGATATACCTGAAGGATAAATACCATGTGGATGAGGCGTATTATTTTCTTGGATATGTTTCTGAGGAACAGCAGAGTCTCTATAAAAATCTGCAAAGATCGGGTTTTATTGGAGGAGCACGGCGCAGAGAACCTGCGCATCGATCTTGTCGTTCTTGATGCCGGAGGTTTTGATCCAGGATGCAGTCTTGCGCGCATCGAGTGGGACGAAGGTCGTCTCCGGCATGGTGAGCAACGCGTGTCTGAGGAG
>JACOTD010000005.1 GCA_016178535.1 Candidatus Peregrinibacteria bacterium | reverse complement strand
TGCTTCAGACGACGGACCTCCTTGTCCCTCTCGCGTATCTCCTTCAAGTACCAGACTTCCGGCATGGCCAATACGTATACAGGAGTTGTTCAGAACATGGCAAGTCAATCTGCGCTAGGCGTGGGAATCGGGAATTACTGAAGTCGTGAGGATGCAAAATAGTACGCATCTCGTATAATGATCGTATGGATCAATGCAATCCGTTTAAAGAGCTTCTCTCAGGTCGGTCATGGGATCTTCACTTCAAGCTGTTGGAAACGCAGCGCCGACTAGCCGTAGAGCATCGGTGTGGAGAAAAGAGAAGCTCGCTCATCGTCGAGCGATTGCAGCAAGAGGTCAGCCAAATCCGGGATGCGCTTTTTCGGGAATACCATGCAGCTGCTCTCCTGTTGTCCGTCGACCGATTCGATCTTGATGTGGATCACATTATTCAACACGCATTCGAGTTGCACCGCACGCGCATGTTGGTTTCCTTTGTGGTTTCGAGTGGAGATGAGGAGCAAAGACCGCGGAAATCGAATCCCGATTAGCATCTCCGCCATGATTCCTTTTTAGGAAATGGAGAGCTACAATCTCGTTCCTCTCCCATGGACGCCGTCGCGGACATCAAAGCGCGCCTCTCGATCGAGCAGCTCGTCTCGCAGTACTGCCAGATCCAGAAGAAGGGCCGGAACTTCGTGGCGCTCTGCCCGTTCCACAAGGATACCCACCCGAGCTTCCTCATCTCGCCGGACAAAGGCATCGCGTACTGCTTCGCGTGCCAGACGGGCGGCGACATCTTCACCTTCTACCAGAAGATCGAGGGCGTGGACTTCCGCACTGCGCTCAAGGATCTGGCGGATAAAGCTGGTGTGAAGTCGCCTGAGTACTCGGCTTCCACCGTCATCAAGAAGGATGAGAAGGATCGCGTCCGAGAATGCCTGAACGCAGCGCTCCAGTTCTACCGCGAGCAACTCACGATTTCGAAACTCGCTCAAGACTATCTTCAGAAGAGGGGAGTGCCCGCCTCACAAATCGAGGAGTTCGAACTCGGCTACGCGCCGGATTCCTTCGCTGCGACGTACGAGCACTTGCTCAAGAAAGATTTCAGCCGCAAGGAGATTCTGGGGGCGGGTCTGGGAGTCCAGCGCGAGCTGCAGGACGAACGGATTTACGATCGCTTCCGCAACCGTCTGATGTTCCCCATCCACGACGCGCAAGGCGGCCTCATCGCGTTCGGGGGGCGCACGCTCGGGGATGACGATGCCAAGTACGTCAATTCGTCGGAGGGAATCCTCTACCACAAGTCGAATGTCCTCTACGGCCTCCACCGCGCGAAGGAGGCGATGCGCGAGGGGAAGCACGCGGTGCTCGTGGAGGGGTACTTCGACCTGCTCGCCTGCCACAGGGTCGGCGTTCCGCACGTGGTCGCGACGAGCGGCACCGCGCTTACCGAGCAGCATGCGAAGCTCCTCAAGCGCTACTGCGCATCGGTTTGTCTCTGTCTCGATCAAGACGTCGCGGGACAGGACGCCGCCGAGCGCGCCTTCGTGCTCCTCTGCAAAGAAAGCCTGCACGTGGAGGCTGCCGTGCTCCCGACCAAAGATCCCGCCGATGCGGTTCAAGCGGATCCCGAGATGCTCAAGCAGGTCCTTGCGAATGGAACACCCTACCTCGATCTGATCCTCGGGCGCATACGTGCATCGAATCTCTCCTCGCCCGCACTCAAGCGTCATGCCCTCGAGCGCGTCTTGCTCCTCCTCCAAGCGCTTCCTCTCGCGGTGGAACGCGAGGAGTACCTCAGCAAAGCGGCCGCGGTGTTCGTGACGAGCGAGGGCGCACTCAAGGAAGATCTCTACCAACTACATTCACGCGAACGTCGTCCTTCGCCTGACCGAGTTGCGGAGGAACCCTCGGAACATGAAGCGTTTTCCAAAGTCGAAATTGCCCTCGCACTGTTCCTTCTCTACCCGCATCTCCGCTCGCTCCTCAGTGAACTCATTCCGCCGGAGGAAGGAATGGCAGCCGCGCTCTACGCGGCGATCAAGTCCGCATCCGATTCGGTGCCCCTCACGATCGATCTTCTCGATCTTCCCCCCGAGCATCGCGAGCGCGCCTCCATCCTCCATCTCTACGCCGAAGACCATGGATTCGCCGACTGGTCTGAATCGCTCGCAATCCGGGAGATTCGCAGGAACTGCGGGAGCGCCAATCGCGAACACCTCCGGCGCAAGCAGCAGGAAATCACCGGCAAGCTCCTTGCCGCGCGGGTGGAGGGACGCAAAGATGAAGAGGCCATTCTTGCGATTCAGTACCAGGAAGTGCTGAAGTTGGGGAAGATCGCTCGCAATTGACAATTGACCCTTCGACACGGCTTCGCCGACGAATGACTTCCTCTCGCATCCATTCTTCTGTATTCTCGGTACACTCGGGCGGGTTTTGCCCTTGCTTTATTCTGATTGAACCATGGCCTCGCACCCGCGCAAGTTCATTTCGCAACCGACGGACGACGAACTCAAACGCTTCCCGGAGAAGGTGAAACACCTCATCAAGAAGGGCCGCGAGCAGCGCTACGTCACCCACCAGGAGATCATTTCCGTCGTGCCGAATGCGGAGGAGAACGTCGATCTACTCGATGAGATCTACACGCTCTTCGTGGATCTCGGCATCCAGGTGATCGACGTGAAAGACGCGCTCATCTGGGAGAAGAAAGGCCGCGCCTCCACCCTCGAAGTTCCCGAGCCGACCGAAGACCTCACCGAGGTCGTCGCGGGCGACGATACGGGTGACGGTGATGATGAAGCCGAGGGCGGGGACGACGAGAAGGAGAAGGTCGAAGTGATGGGGGATGACGTGGACGATGCGGCGATGAAGATGATCGCGATGGCCGGCATCGCCGTGGACAGCGATAAAGATTTGAGCGACGAGGAGCGCAAGAAGCGCCGCAAGGAGCGCGAGATCGATCTGCTCGAAATCAGCAACGACTCGGTGCGCATGTACCTCTCCGAAATCGGGCGCGTGCCGCTCATCGACGCGCGCAAGGAAGTGGAGCTCGCGCGGCGGATCCGCAAGGGCGACGCCTCCGCAAAGCAGCAGCTTGCGGAAGCGAACCTCCGCCTCGTGGTCTCCATCGCCAAGAAGTACATCGGCCGCGGGCTCTCGTTCCTCGATCTCATCCAGGAGGGCAACATCGGCCTCTTCCGCGCCGTCGAGAAGTTCGATCCCGAGCGCGGATTCAAGTTCTCCACCTACGCCACCTGGTGGATTCGCCAGGCGATCACGCGCGCCATCGCCGACCAGGCACGCACCATCCGCATTCCCGTCCACATGGTGGAGACGATCAATAAATTGACCCACACGCAGCGCCGCCTCGTCCAGGAGCTCGGTCGCGAGCCGACCCTCGAGGAACTCTCCGTCGAGATGGAGATGGACATCAAGAAGGTCGCGCACATCCAGAAGATCAGCCAGGACATCATCTCGCTCGAGTCGCCCGTGGGGTCGGAGGAGGATTCCAAGCTCGGAGACTTCATCGAAGATGAGGAGGCCGTCAATCCCTTCGAGGCGACCAACCGCCAGCTGCGCAAAGAGAACGTCCACGCGATGCTCGAGTTCCTCACCCCCCGCGAGCGCAAGATCATCGAGATGCGCTTCGGACTCAAAGACGGCATCGGCCACACACTCGAGGAGGTGGGCAAGGAGTTCGGCGTCACCCGCGAGCGCATCCGCCAGATCGAGGCGAAGGTGCTCCAGAAGATGCGCGACCATCCGCGCTCGCTCACCATCCGCGAGCACGGCGGCGCCCCCAAGCGCATCGGCTTCTCGCAAGTCCACTCCTTCAAGGCCGAGAACGAATGCCCCGTCTGCCACATGGGCAACCTCGTCGAGCTCGTCAAAGATGGCGAGAAGATCCAAAAGTGCGATCATTGCGCGAAGGAGTTTCGAGAATGATCTTTGTTCTTCTTTTATTGCATCAAGCATCCTGAGCCACGCCGAAGGGTGCGATCATTTTTTCAAGAGATGACGCAACAGACTCTCGAACAGTCGGCATCTCCAACCCCTCCCTCTTCAGCTTCTCACACGACAATACACAATTGCTCCGTCCCGCCTTCACCACGCCCCCGAGTTGCGCGAGCGTGAGTTTTTCGAACCGATGATTGGGGTCCATGATCTCACGGTGGAGCTCCATGATTTCGAAGGGCGAGATTGTGCCGGGGTTCACCATGTTGTAGACGCCGGTCTTCCGCCGCTCGATGAGCGCTTTTGCCGCGATGAGGAAATCGGGGATCGACGTCAGAGAGTTTTGCGCATCGAGCACGCGCGGATACTTTCGGAGCTTCATGATCAAATTTCGATCGTCCGTGGAATCGTCGAACGGCATGCGCAAACGGAGAATCAGGACATTGGGGAAATCCTTGAGAATCTGATCGCTCCAGGCTTTCGTTCGTGAATAGAAGCTCCCGACGTAATTCGGCGGATCATCTTCGACGAATCCTTTGCCGTTGTTGTCGCCTTGATAAATGCATCCTGAGCTCAAGTGGACCCAGTAGATGCCGCGCCTCCCGAGTTCTTCGAGGAGAACGAGCGGGCCCGTGACGTTGCTCTTGAGCGTCTCCATCCGATGCGTCTCGCACCAGTCGACATTCGGGCGTCCCGTCCTCCCCGCAGCATTGATGACGAGGTCCGGCTTCTCGCAATCGAGGAGCTCGCCGACGTTTCGACCATCGGCAATGTCCACCGACGGTATGATCGCCTCGGGAAAGATCTCCAGGAATCGCCGGCCCATGAAGCCCTTGGAGCCGAAGAGGAGAACCTTCATACGGAGAGTGTAACAGACGACAACACTGATGGTACGGTGATTCTCCCTAGCCCCAGCCCCAGCCCCAGCCCTATACTCTCTCCGATGCCCCGCGCCCGCAGGAAGGTCCGGCGACGAAAGAATTCCTCTCCCCGTGAGGGACTCGAGTTGAAATCGAGCACGCGCTCCGCGATCACGGGCACGCTTGAAATTTGCATGGGCGTGCTGCTCTTCCTCGCGCTGCGGGACCAGGCGGGAGCCGTGGGGGCGAGTGTGCGGAGGATTCTCACGTTCTTCTTCGGCGCGTGGGGGATGCTCTTCCCGTCCTTCCTCATCCTCACGGGAATGCTCCAATGGATCCTGCCCGAGCGACGGTTCTCGACCAAGCGCACGACGGGGCTCTTCCTCTGCCTCATCGCGTTCCTCGGGCTCGTCCACATTCGGGCGCCCCTCGAGGAGATCGGCACGAAGAGAGATGAACTCGCGGGCGCCATCGGCTTCCTCATGAGCCTTCCGTTCCTCGCGTTCTTCAGCGGGGCCGTCGGCTACACGGTGCTCGGCACGATCTTCCTCGTGGGGCTTTTCATCGCGTTCGAGCCGGACGTTGGAGGAATGCTGAAAGCGATGCGGCAGCGCTTGGAGCGGCCCAGGGAAGTGCGCAGAGCGCCGATCGTGGATGATGTGGACGAAGACGACGAAGCGACGAGGGACATGCGGGATGAGGATGACGAGGATCTGGTGGAACAGGATGCGCCCGTGCCGGAGCTCAACATCGTCCGTCCCGTCTTCGCGCAGAGCATCGTGACGGCCAAGAGCGAGAAGGCCATCCGCGATGCGACCAAGCCGAAGAAGCACGTGCTGGAGATGAAGGACACGCGCTACGAGGAGTGGACCTTCCCTGCGTTCGACCTGCTCGAGGATGCGCAATCGCACCTGCAGATCGACGATGAGGAACTCAAGCGCCAGGCTCGGCTCATCGAGGAGAAGCTCCAGGAGTTCGGCATCGATGTGACCATGCGCGATGCGCGGCCGGGGCCGACGGTGACCCAATTCACGTTGCAGCCCGCCGAAGGCGTGAAGCTCAGCAAGATCGGGAGCCTCAAGGACGATCTCTCCCTGGCGCTCGCCGCACAGAGCCTGCGCATCGAGGCGCCGATTCCGGGGAAGTCGCTCGTGGGGATCGAGATGCCCAACAGCAAACGGACGACGGTGCACCTCAAAGAGATTCTCGAGAGTCCTTCGTTCGTGCAGAGCGAATCGGGGCTGACGTTGCCGCTGGGGCGAGACGTGTCGGGCGACGCGATCGTCGCGAATCTGGAGACCATGCCGCACCTCCTCATCGCCGGCGCCACGGGTTCGGGGAAATCGGTGTGCATGAACACTTTCCTCATCGCGCTGCTCTTCCAGAACGCTCCCCACGAGCTCAAGTTCATCCTCATCGACCCCAAGCGCGTCGAGCTCCTCCCCTACGACGGCATCCCGCACCTCCTGACTCCCGTGATTACGGAGGCGGAGAAGGCGCTCCAGGCCTTGCGATGGGCAGTGGCGGAGATGGGGCGGCGTCTGCATCGCTTCTCCGAGCAGGGCGCGCGGAACATCGACGAGTTCAACGCGAAGCAGACGAATGACGAGGACATGCTCCCCCGCATCGTCATCGTGATCGATGAACTCGCGGACCTCATGATGCGGCAGTACCGCAAAGACACCGAGACAATGATCGCGAGGATCTCCCAGATCGCGCGCGCGACCGGCATGCACCTCATCATCGCCACGCAGCGCCCGAGCGTGGATGTGATCACCGGGCTCATCAAGGCGAACATCCCCACGCGCATCGCCTTCCGCGTGGTGAGCAGCGTCGACTCGCGCACGATCATCGACGGGATTGGCGCCGAGGATCTCCTCGGCCAGGGCGATATGCTCTACATGACGGCCTCCATTCCCAAGCCGCTGCGCATCCAGGGCATCTTCACGTCGACCAAGGAAGTGGAGCGCGTCATCAACGCCGTGAAGATCGCGGGCGGCGGCAAAATCACCGAGCAGATCGGGCTGGGGGGAGATGAGGAAGACGACGAGGAGGAAGAGGATGGTGCCATCGCGGGAGTGATCGGTCCTCAGCACATCGACCTTGAAGCGGACGACAACGGCGGCGACGATCTGTTCTTCGAGGCCGTCCAGGTGGTGCAGCACTCCGGGAAGGCCTCGGCAAGCCTCCTGCAACGACAATTGAAGGTTGGCTACGCCCGAGCCGCACGCCTCCTCGACATCATGGAGGAGAAGGGCTTGATCGGACCCGTCGATGGCGCCAAGCCGCGGAAGGTGTACATGGAGCGGACGGTGGCGTGATTGGTTTGTATGTTGTATTGTTTTTGTTTTTCTCCACCCCCGACCCCTCCTCCACCCATTCGACAAGCTCAGGGCAGGCGGGAGGAGGGGTGAATTTCCAGTGATCAATGCCCCCCCTTTCCCCCTCGGGGAAAGGGGCCGGGGGATAGAGGAAACAATACAACACACAAAACCCGCTACACTCTCCACGTGCACCTCCTCCTTGGCACCAACAACCGCGGCAAGGTGATCGAGATCCGTGAGGCGCTCGCGGGGTTGCCGATGAAGATTTTGACGCCGGAAGACGTGAAGATCGAAGAAGTTCCGCAGGAAAGAGGATCGACCTTCGCCGAGAATGCGATCCAGAAGGCAAGATTCTATTTCGAGTGTTCGAAGATCCCAACGATCGCCGACGACTCGGGCATCATCGTCGATGCTCTCAAGCATGAACTGGGGATCCACACGCGGAGGTGGGGTGCGGGACCGGACGCGAACGACGAGGAATGGATCGCCTACTTTCTGGATCGAATGAAGAAGGAAGACAACAAGCGCGCCTCCTTCGTCTGCACGATCGCGTACATCGATGCGTCGCATGACGTCCACATCTTCGAAGGCCGATGCGACGGCACGATCACCGAGGAACTCGAAGCCACGTATCTGCCCGGCCTCCCCATTTCCGGTTGCTTCAGACCTCATGGTCACGATCGCGTATTCTCAGCCCTCAATCTTGATCAAAAGAATAGAACGAGTCACCGCGGAAAGGCGTTGAGCCAGCTCAGAGGGCATCTCAAGTGTCCATGATCGTGGGTCTAGGATGAGGACTTCTACCCTCTTCCTTTCTTCCCCATGGCCACGTCCATCTTCAAGAACAATTTCCCCGGAGCGGAGAAACTCCAACAGGCAGTCGATACTGCCGACTACATCATCGG
>JACOTD010000008.1 GCA_016178535.1 Candidatus Peregrinibacteria bacterium | reverse complement strand
TCAGCAACACGCGCTTCGGGCAGCTGCACCTCATCGATCCCACCGCCGCGAGCGCCACCGAGGTGCTCTACGCATGGTTCACCCAGATCCCCGAGTGGAACCAGAAGATCACGCCGGATATTGCCACTCTCCTCCTCACGGGCCTCATCACGGACACCCGCAGCTTCCAGAACCCCAATACCACGCCGCGATCGCTGGAACTTGCTGCAGAGCTCCTCGAACGGGGGGCGCGGCAACAGGAGATCATCCAGCACATCTACAAGACTAAGCCACTTTCCACATTGAAGATCTGGGGCAGGGCGCTCAATCGCATCCAAATGGACAGCGCCTCGGGGATCGTTTGGTCCTCGATCAGCAAAGAGGATCTGCTTGAAATGGGGGCGCTGAGCAAGGAGACCCACGGCATCCTCGATGAGCTCATCTCGACCATTCCCAATGCCGACGTACACGTGCTCTTCACGGAGATGGAGGAAGGCGAGCCCCTCGGAAAGGCCGGCGCTTGGGGCGAGCTCAAGGCGAGCATGCGCTCCTCGGCCATGATCGACAGCAGCCGTCTCGCCGCCGAAACCTTCGGCGGTGGGGGCCACGCGCGAGCGGCGGGATTCCGCGTGCGCTCCTTCGCGAATTTCTCGCTCCAGGTTCTCGAATGCGTCAAGAAACTCGTGGAAGGCATGAAGCGGCAACGCACGGATGCGGAAGAAATCAGCCAATCCCCTGCTCCCCTGCCCGCACCCTCTTCCGTTTCTTCTTTCATAGCCGCTCCCGAAGCGCCGCCCGCGAAGGAAACTCCACTCCCGTCGCCTGCTCCGCACACCGACATCGTCGCGAAGATCTCGCCGACGTCACAGAACGCTCAGGAGAAGGATATTGTGGAGGGGCTGATGGAAAAGCCGTGATGGGGGGGATGGAGTGTGATTGTGTGTTCTGTTTTTTTGTGTTTCCTCCACCCCCCAGCCCCTCCTCCGTAGGGGGGAATTTCCAAAACACCAATTGCTGAGGCCCCCCCTTTCTCCCCCGGAGCAAGGGGATGGGGGATAGAGGAAACAGAAACAACACACAAAACCGTCCCCCATTCTTCCTCTCACCGAGCCGCTCTGCTACACTTCCCCTCGTACTTCTCCGCTTCTCTTCTTTCCACGTGCGCCTCGTTCAGGTGGCCAAAGCATTGGGTATGACGGGGCAAGAGCTCCGCAAGGAACTCTCCCAGGTCAACTTCGGGGTCAAACCGACCGATCGGGAAGTCCCCGATGCCCTCGCGAAGGGCGTCATCCGCGCGCTTGCGGCCAAGCACGGGATCACCGTGAACATGGAATCGCTCGATCTCTCGGAGGATGAAGAAGCCGATGAGACGGGCCCCGAAGAGGTAATGGAAGCGCCGAAGACGGATGCTCCCGCGGCAGCGCCGCAGCTATCCCCTTCCTCCGATCCGCAGAGAATATCGGGCGATTCTCTCAACGTGCTGCGCAAGCTCTCGCTCACGGATGTACCCAAGGCGGCGATCGCCAGGCAGGAGCAGCAGATGAAGAAACTCACGAAGGAGGAGCGGGAAGAGCAGCAGCGTGAACAGAAAATCCTGATGCATCCGAGGAAGCAGGAGGCAACGAACGTGCAGGAACAGATCAAGCGCAAGGAAGGAATGGTGATGCTTCCCGAAGCCATTTCCGTCAAAGAACTCGCGGAGAAGACGGGTATCCAGGTGCCGCGGATCATCCAGGCGCTCATGAAGAACGGCGTCATGGCGACCATCACCCAGTCCATCGACTACGAGACGGCCGCGATCGCCGCTGCCGAACTCGGGGTGCAGGTGGAAAAAGAGCTGCGCAGCGCCCGCGCGGAGGATCTCCTCAGTCGCAACCTGGAGGAATTGCTCAAAGATGAACCGGAGAACCTTGTGCCGCGGCCGCCGATCGTCGTCGTCATGGGCCACGTGGACCACGGCAAAACCGCCATTCTCGATGCCATTCGCCACACGAACGTCGTGTCCCAAGAGGCCGGCGGCATCACGCAGCACATCGGCGCATACCAAGTAGAGAGGGGGCGCCCCTCGACAGGCTCAGGGGACGAAGGCGTCAACAAGATCACCTTCCTCGATACTCCAGGTCACCTGGCGTTCACGGCCATGCGCGCGCGCGGGGCGCAAGTGACCGACATCGTCGTGCTCGTCGTATCCGCAGAGGAGGGTGTCAAAGAAACAACCATCGAGGCGATTGATCACGCAAAGGACGCCGAGGTGCCGATCATCGTCGCGCTCAACAAGATCGACAAGGAGCGAGCGGATCCCGACCGCGTGAAGGGCGAGCTCGCCGCGCACGGCCTGCAGCCGGAGGAGTGGGGCGGCACCGTTCCGGTCGTCCCGTGCTCAGCGCTCACGGGACAGGGAATTCCCGAACTCCTCGATCATCTCCTCCTCGTCGCCGAGCTCCAGGAACTGAAGGCCAATCCCAAGCGCTCCGCCGTCGCCACCGTCATCGAGAGCCACCTGGATTCTTCGCTCGGTCCGCTCGCGACGGTCGTGGTGAACGCCGGCACGCTGCGCATCGGCGACATCTGCGTGTGCGGCGTGACGATGGGGAAGGTCCGCGCGCTCATGGACGCGTCCGGCAAGCGGCTGACCGAGGTGCCGCCCTCCGGCGCCGCACGCGTCTCCGGTCTCGCGGCAGCCCCTTCCGTCGGCGACATCGTGCAAGTCGTCTCGTCCGAGAAGGAAGCGAAAGCGCTCCTCTCCTCGTTCCAGGAGCACGCGGGTCGTGAGCAGAAGCGCAGTTTCCGCGATCTCGTCAGCCGCCTCACCGAGGGCAAGCTCAAACAACTCAAAGTGGTCCTCAAGACGGATACCCAGGGCTCCCTCGAGGCCATTCAGCACGCGCTGCAGACGCAGGCTCGTGACAGCACGGTGAGCGTCAAAATCATCCACGGCGCAATCGGGGCCGTGTCGGAGAGCGACGTGATGATGGCCTCTGCGAGCGACGGCGTGGTGTTCGCCTTCCACGCGTCCGTCTCGGCGGATGTGCGGCGCACCGCGGAGCGCGAGGGCGTGAAGATTCGCGAGTACGCGATCGTCTACGAACTCCTCGACGAAGTCAATCGCCTGCTCAAGGGTCTCGTGGAACCCGAGGAAGAGGAGAAGGTGTTGGGCCATCTGGACGTGAAGGGCGTCTTCCTCCGCAAGAAGAGCGAGCAGATCATCGGCGGGCGCGTCAGCGACGGGCTGCTCAAGCGTGTTCCCTTCCGTCTGCAACGCGGAGGAACCGTGATCGGCGCCGGCCGCATCCTCTCCCTCAAACACGTGGACAAGGATCTCCGCGAGGCCAAGGAAGGGGGCGAGTGCGGCTTGAAAGTGGAAATCGCCGTCCCCGTCGAAGAGGGAGACGTCATCGAAGCCTACGTGCGGGAGCTGAAGAGGAAAGAGGGAACGTGAAACAGGGAGTGCTCGGTCGAATCATGTCATGCCGCGAATCCTTCCGGCGCCCCTTCAGCCGCCCTGTACTGCCGACCTCTTCTTCACGCGAACATGAAGAATCGTTGCGTACGCGGCAAGAATGAGGATGACCGTCGAATCGAGCCCCGGCCCGGCCGAAGGAAGCCGCCGCGGATGTCGGCGCCCGGTGATCCGAAGCGGCAATCTCTCCCTGCGACGCTCGAGGTCGTCCGCAAGCCGTTTGCCCCAGTCGATGCCGTCGCTCATCTGCACGCCGCCGTTCTGGGCGGGGTGAATGGATTCTCGTGGAACATGGACGCCCAGCGCTTGCCACACGCTCCCCTGCCAGAGCATCGCCGTGACGGGAGGATTCCAGCGTTGCACCGTGCTCGCGATCCCGAGTGACACATGCGCGACGTACAGAGAAGCAAGAATCGTGAGGCGCAGCGCGCGGCGGCGGATCACCTGGAAGCAGAACGCAACGATGAGCACGAAGATGATGGTGACGGGGAGGAGACTCCAGCCCCCGAGGAACGCTCTCCACAAAGAGGAATGCGAGGGACTCCGTCGCACGAGAAGTCCGAGCGCCAGCCAGAGAGCGATGAGGCAGGCAGGCGCGAGGTGGAGCAAGCGGAACGCATTGTCGGCGCGATTGCGCTTGAGGAGCGGATGGAGGAGTCCCGCATACGCCAGGCACGCCGTGCAGAGAACAATGGAAGGCAGGAAGCCGGCGGGGAGCGGCGGAAGAGTCGTGATCAGGAAGCCCGTGAGCATCATGACAATCGCCAGGAGCGCGATGAGGAGCGTCTCGGTGCGATGCTTGAGAGGCATAGCGGAGGATTCTCATGGAATGTGAACGAAGTGTCAATGAAGCAGAGCTTTCCCAAGGAGAAAAAGCCAAATTCCAAGCGCAAAACCCAGGGAATTGTTCAAGAGAACAACGTGCAAAAACCAGGCTTTGGAACTTGATGATTGAAGAATTGTTTGCCTGCCCTGAGCAACGTTGAAGGGGAATTTGGCGCTTGGTCCTTGGAATTTTTCTGCGAAAAGTCCGTGCATCATGAATCATCACCGGCTCATTTCTTCTTTTTGCCGGGCAGGTACTTCTCCCGAGGATCGCTGTAGGAGACGCGCGGAAGGATTTCGTAGTGGCGGGCGCGAAACAGACGCAGCTGAACGAAGATGTAGACGAGGAGTGCGAGGATCCAGAGCGCCCAGAAGAAGCGCATCGCGAGGAACTGGATTTGCTCCACGCGGCAAACGACGAGCACGAGACCGACGATGCCGAACCAGAAGCTCACCGATGGCCACGTGCGTGAGAGCTTCCTCGTCATGGAATTCGTGAGCGAGCGGCGCCAGACACCGATGAGGAAGGAGAGGACGACGAGCGAGCCGCAGGCGATGAGGAGCAGGCGCATGCTCGTGCTTCCGTAGGTCGCCTGGCCCGGATTGAAAGCGAAGATGAACCGGAGAAATTGCTGGGAAGCGCTGGAACGCATAGGGAGTCCGAGGGGAACGATCAGCGTCGATGGGATTTCTTGCCGCCGCCCTTCTTGCGCTGCGCATTGGAAGATGCCTTGGAGGGGGTCGGGGGGAGAGGGCTTGGAACGGAAGACGCCACAGAGGCGGGCGGTGGAGGAGACGGAGGAGGAGCAGGCGACGACGGCATCGCCGTTGCGCGCTCCAGGAGCGAGGTTTGCCGCTCGAGCAGATCGAGCACCAGATCCTCCATCGCCCGATCCTTGATCGTGCGAGGCGGACGAATGAGGAGATACACGAGGAACCCGCCGATCGGGAAGAGCGCGACGAGCAGGATGGAGCATGCCTGCAGCGTGAACAGATGCGTTCGCAGGAGAATGTCACGCGCCGTGAAGAGGACGAAGAAGGCCGCGAGGAAAGAGAATCCCAGGAGCATCAGGGACCCGAAGCGCAGTTCGGTGCTCGCGGAGAGGAGAGGAAACCACTGCATGAGATGAGGAGGAATTTCAGAGATGCGGATAGCGCCGCCGCTCCACCACAACGTACACGATGGTGACGAGGAGCGCGAGGAGGGAGAGAAGCTGGCTGATGCGCAGCTCAAATGTCTCCAAATCAAGCCACGGACGCAGGAAAAGATAGCCGGTGACACTGATGCCCAGCGCGGCTTGATAGAGGAGGAATCCGCGCTCCGTGAGTTTGAGCTCGACGACGAACATCAGTCCGAGGCTGAGGAAGAGAAGCATCAGAATGAAGAAGTCGAGCTGTGTTGCGAACACCGGGATGCTGAAATCGCCGCGGAAGGATTCGAAGAGGAAGGTTGCGACCGAGGCACACACGATCCCCACGAGCGTTTCCGAGCCGACCCGCTTCGCCTTCTTGCGGATGATGAGCAAGAGGAAGGTGAGGAAGAAGTAGAAGACCGCCTCGTAGAGCTGCACGGGGTGGATGGGCACGGCGTAGCGGACGTTCATCGCGTCGTACGTGATGCCCCAGAACGCATCGGTGGGACGACCGTATGCCTGGCCGGAGAAGAAGGAACCGAGCCACGAGAAGACGAGGCCGAGCGTTGTTGCGGGCACGAGCGCGTCGAGCCAGTGGAGGAAAATGGCACGATGCTCCCGCGTGGCGAACCACAGCACGATGCCGATCCCGATCGCGCCGCCGAGGAAGCTGAAGCCCCCGTCCCAGAGGATCGGGATGCGCGCAGGATCTTTGAGGTAGACTTGATATTCGGCGACCACGGCGATGAGTCGTTCCCCAAGAATGAAGGCAATCACGTACCAGAGACCATGCTCCTGAAAGTGCTGGAGCGAGAGGTTCGCGCTCTGGGCGAGCCGCAGGAAGAACTCCGCGAAGAGCCACACGCCGACGAGGACGAACACGAGTCGCGTCCAAATGAAGAGCGGCCCGATCTGGAAGGCTTCGAACATCGAGGGAGAGCGTAGCAAAAGGCGACGCGTTCGTCACCAGTCCATCAATGACCCCCCACTATCAGAGCGGACATTCTTGCCCACGGATCACATGAATCGCATGGTGATCATTATTTTGCACCATGCACGGATCACGTGGAGATGCCAATCGATGCTTCGAGTTTCCGTTCGCGAATATCTCGCATGATCGTCGACACGAACTCCTCGACCGGAACCACGACCTGCTTCTTCGTCTTCACGTTGCGGACGGTCACCGTTCTCTCCCGTACTTCGCGGTCGCCCAAGACAATGAGATACGGGATGCGCTGCTGCTCCCCTTCACGGATCCGTTTGCCCAGCGACTCGGCGTGATCGAGGAACACGACGCGAATGCCCTCCTTCTTGAGACGAGCTTCCAAATCGTGCGCGGCATGTTCATGGACATCCGCGACGGGCAGAATGGCGATCTGCACGGGCGCGAGCCAGAGCGGAAAGAGCCCTTTGCAGTGCTCGATGAGGACGCCGATGAACCGCTCGAAGGAGCCGAAGATCGCTCGGTGCATCATGATCGGCTGCTTCTTCTCCCCGTGCTCGTCGATGTAGTGGAGATGGAACCGGGCCGGCATGTTGTAATCCACTTGCGGGATCGTCCCGAGCTGCCATTCCCGACTGAAGGCGTCGCGGACGATCAAGTCGATCTTGGGACCGTAGAACGCGGCCTCCCCCACTCCCTCGACGTACGACAACTTCATCGCGCCGAGCGCTTTTCGCAGCGTCTCTTCGGCCATGCGCCAATTCTCCTCACTCCCGACGTACTGTTTCCTCTTGGCGGGATCGTGCAGGCTCAGACGGAGCGTGAAGTCGTTGAAACCGAGCGTGCGGTAGATGTGGAAGGAGAGATCCAGAATGCCTTCGATCTCCTGCTGCATCTGGTCTGGGCGCATGAGGATGTGCGCGTCATCTTGCGTGAAGCCGCGCACGCGCGTGAGACCGCCCACCTGTCCGCTTTTTTCATAGCGGTATACCGTGCCGAATTCCGCGATGCGCACGGGGAGATCGCGGTAGCTGTGGGGCTCGCTCTTGTAGACTTCCATGTGATGCGGACAATTCATGGGCTTGAGGACATACTGGCTATCGTCGGCTTCCAGGAGCGGAAAGATGTTCTCCCTGAAGAAATCGAGGTGGCCGGACTTCTTGTACAGATCCGCCCGTCCGATGTTCGGCGTGTAGGCGAAGCTGTAGCCTCTGCGTTTGAGTTCCTCACGAATCCAGTTCTCGAGTTCCTGCCGGATGATCGCTCCCCTCGGCGCGAGCATGGGGAGACCGGGGCCGACGATCTCGGAGAGGACGAAGAGGTGCATCTCTCGCCCGAGCACCCGATGATCGTACTTGGCCGCCTCCTCGCGGTTCTTGAGGTACTGTTCGAGTTCGACTTTGGTGGGGAACGCCGCAACGTAGATCCGCGTCAGCTGCTCTCTCTTCTCATCCCCTCTCCAGTACGCGCCGGCGACGCTCATGATTTTGAATGCATCGACGGGAATCTCCTTGAGATTTTCGACGTGACCGCCGCGGCACAGATCGACGAACGTCTCCTCTCCCGTCGGTCCGATGTTCGCGTACTGCGTGACAGTCTTGACTCTCTCGTTCTTCACGATATCCTCGATCAGTTCGACTTTGAACGGTTGCTGGCGGTCCTTCCAGAATTTCTTCGCGTTGCTCGCGCTCAGTTCATCGCGGCGGAAGGTCTGGGCCTGGTGGATGATCTTCTTCATCTCCTTTTCGAGCGCGGGGAAGTCATCCTCGGAAATGGGACTCTCGAAAAGGAAATCGTAGTAGCACCCGTAATCGATCGGCGGACCGATGGTGATCTTCGTCCCGGGCCACAGCTTCAGCGCCGCCTGCGCGAGCACGTGCGCGAGGGAATGACGGAGTTTGTGAAGGGCATCGGCCTGCGCGTCGGAAGAAGAATTTTTTGCCATAAGGATTGGGGAAAGAGTAGCATGGTTCGACAAGCTCACCATGACAAACCGAAACACACCTCTTCGCTGAGAGAGGTGCAAGGAGTTTCAAATTCCACAATCTAGCAGCTCCCTCGTGAGGAGGTCGTCTGCGCGGTGGTCATGGACAGGAAGGACATTGACGAAATTGTAGCGCAATGAAGGTTGAAGGCAATCGAATGTGAGACTAATTTTGTTCAATCATCCTTCAACCCCACCTCCTTCTCGATCGCCCGGATCTCGCGCAGCAGCTGCGAATCGTTCTGCATTCGATCCGCGATCTTGCGGCAGGCGTTCATGACGGTCGTGTGGTCGCGGTTGCTGAAGGCTTCGCCCAGTCGCACGGTGCTCATGCGCAGGTGCTTGCGGCCCAAGTGCATCGCGATCTGGCGCGGAATGAGGATCTCGCGCACGCGGGAAGCGCCGATCATGTCCTGCACGGAGACGGAGTAGTACCGCGAGACGCCTTCCATGATCTCCTGGAAGGTCGGCTGCTTCTTCTCGGGCTTCTCGAAGCCGACCGGCGTCTCATCGACGTACGGATCTTTGTTCAACTTCCGCATGATCTCCGCGATGCTCTTGATCGTGGGCATGCGCTGCTCGAGTTCGTAGAGCGCCACGGCCTGCATGAGGATGCCCTCGAGCTCGCGGACGTTGCGCGTCACGTGCTCCGCGATGAACTGCAGCACGTGCGTGTCCAGGAACACTTCGTAGTCCGCCGCTTTCTCCGAGAGGATCGCGAGGCGGGTTTCGTAATCGGGGAGAGAGACATCGGCGATCATGCCGCGCTCGAAGCGGGAGATGAGTCGATCCTCGAGCTGGAGTTCCTGGGGGGGGCGGTCGGCGCTGATGATGATTTGCTTGCGGTCCTCGTAGAGGACGTTGAAGGTATGGAAGAATTCCTCCTGCGTGCGTTCTTTGTTCGCGAGGAACTGCACGTCATCGATGATGAGCACGTCGACGAGGCGGTAGCGCCGCCGAAACTGCTCCATCTTCGCATGCTGAATGGCCTCGATCACCTGATTCGTGAAGTCTTCGGCGGTGGTGTAGACGACAGCGGCCTTCGGCGACTGCTTGAGGATGGCGGTCCCCGTGCCCTGGAGGAGGTGCGTCTTCCCGAGTCCCACCCCGCCATACAGGAAGAGCGGATTGTACTTGCCGCCCGGCTGCATGGCGACCGCCTGGCACGCGGCGTGCGCGAGGCGCGTGTTGGATCCCACGATGAAGTGTTCGAGCGTGTAGCGCGGGTTGAGGATCTTGGTCACGATCCCCTCGGCAAGCTTCACCTCCTGCTTGCCCGGTATTTTCCTGCGCCTCTGCTCCGGGAAATACTTGAGCAGGTCGATCGAGCGCTGAGGATTGTCCTTGAGGCCGATGTCGACTTTGTAGACGATTTGGCGGATGGAGGAATCGAATTGCTGCACGATCTCGAGCGTGAGCGCCCGGTAATGCTCCATGTGCCACCCGAGGAACATGGGGAGCGGGAGACCCACGACGAGCGTCCCCTCTTCTCTGCCGAGAATGGCCGTGTCATTGAACCACGTGATGAACTGACTGCGCTGGAGCTTCCCTTCGAGGTGCCTCAGCACGTCGATCCACAGATCGCGCAGCGAAGGATCCATCTGCACGGCGGGCGCCGGCGGAGAGGAAAGCGCAGTCATCGTTCAGAAGAGACGGACGACGTCGTGGTAGGTAATGATGATGATGAGCCCCAGCAGGACGGCGAACCCCACGGCGTTCGTCCACGTTTCCATCGTGCGGTTCATCGGCTTGCCGCGCACGAGCTCGATGAGCACGAAGAGCAGCCGCCCGCCATCGAGGGCGGGCAGCGGGAGAATGTTGAGGATGGCGAGGCTGAGGCTGAGAAGAGCGACGAGACGCAGGTACGTGAGGAAGCCTTCTTGGAGCGAGGAGTGCGTCAGCTGCGCGATCCCCACGATCCCGGTGATGCCTTCGGGCACCCGTCCGCCGAGGAGGAGCGACGCGGCGAGCTTGCCGATGCCCTCGATCGTCTGCACCGTCATCACGCGCGACTCGCGCAGCGCCAGGAGAAAACCCGTCCACACGGACCTCTCGGGTGCGGAAACGCCGTGCAACCACGGCACGAGGCCGATCCCGGTTTTGCCATCCCTCACGGGCACGGTGATCGTGAGCGGGCGCGCCGCGTCTTCTGCGGGCAGGAGCGTGTAGCGCACCGACGTCTTTCCCCGCTGGATCGCGGCAACGTCCGTGGGAGCGAAGACAGGGGCGCCGTCGATCGTGAGGAGAACGCCGCGCAGCGGAACATGTGCGGTTGCCGCCGCACCGCCGGGAAGCACCTGGTCAATGAGGACGCCCGGATCCATGTGAATCTCGCCCGCCACGGCTGCGGCGCGCATCTCTTCAAAGGTAAGATACGTGGGAATCCAGCGACCGACCGAGAAGCCGATCGTGAGCAGCACGATCGCGAAGAGGAAGTTCATCGCGACCCCCGCGACGAGAATGGCGACGCGCCAGAACCCCGATGCATTGGCGAAGCTTCCTTTGGCCGTGCGCTCTTGTTGGGTCTCCGCATTCTCCCCCTGGAGCCGCACGAATCCTCCGAACGGAATCCAATTGAGCGAGAATCTCGTGCCGCCGTTCCAAAAGAGGGTCTTGGCGCGCGGCGGAAGTCCGAAACCGAATTCCTCCACGGTCACTCCAGCGCGTCGAGCAAGGGTGAAGTGCCCCAGCTCATGGATGAGCACGAGGACCGTGAGGAGCGCCAAAAACGCAACAGCAGACAGGAGAATGCTGATCATCGGTGCAATCGTAGCAACCCCGTGGAAAACTCAAAAGTTTTCCACACTGGTTTGGATTGCTCGGTGAAGCAAACATTTCGCGGTGGACGGAAGTTGGAGGAATTTGTCATCGACATGAATGCGACCGTTAGCCGGCGGTTTAAACCGCCGGCTAACGGAAGCTTCAATTTATCCATACGCCGCCACCAACCCCTCCACTCTCGTCGCTCCCGCCCGCTTGAGTGCCGCCGCGCACGCATCCAGCGTCGCACCGGTCGTCGTTACGTCATCGATCAACACGACGAAGGGGGGAACGTTTTGAACCGAAACGCGGAACGCATCGCGGACTGCGACGAGGCGCTCCTCGCGAGTGCGCTGCGTCTGGTGCCCGGTCAGACGCACGCGACGAAGAAGTGATTGGACGGGAACTCTCCGCGTGGAACCGACGATCTCCGCAAGCAAATCGGCTTGATTGAATCCTCTCTGGAATCTCCGCGTCCAATGGAGCGGGACCGGGCAGAGCACTGGCGCGCCATCGGTCCAACGCACACGCGACGCTTCGGTGAGAAGCCGCCCGATCTCCGGCGCGAGTGATCGCATCCTTCGATACTTGAAGGTGTGGATGGCCTTCTTCAGGAGCGGCGCATCATCGTACATCGCCGCCACCACGATGCGGTCGATGGCAACGATGCCGCGTGAGCAGAGCATCGGCGCTTCGAGCACGATCGGCTTGGCACGGAGCTGGCGCCGCTCTTCATCGGTGATCCACTCCCCTTCCGTTCCGGAGAGCGAGCGGCGAGGGAAGAGGAAATCGAGAAGCAAGTTCCACATGAAAAAACGCGAACATGATGCCGAATATGAATGGCCGCGCTGGCTTGCCATGAGTCCGCCTCAGGCGGACGAATGGTGGGCAATACTGGATTCGAACCAGTGACCTTCACAATGTCAATGTGACGCTCTAACCAACTGAGCTAATTGCCCGTAACGCAATCATACCATGAAGAAGAACGGGAGCGACGCGATCCGCCACAATGGCAAATGATCTTCTATGCAAAAAAACACGAGACAAGAGAGTGCCGACGGAGGAATTTCATGCCGCACGAAGATACGAGCCTTCCAAATCTGCAGAACCTCTTTTCAACGATGCCTCGATGGCTGTATGAACGTCGAGAGAAATGCCCCAAATCTGCTGCAGCTCCCTTTGAACTCTTGCAAGGCCGACACGTTGTAACACATCTCCCACTTCTATTTGCGGTTCCTCTCCGGTCGGCAGCACATGATGAAAACCGAAAACGCTCCCATCGGCATTGAGCATCCAACGATAGACCGTGTGAGTGCCGTTTTTGCCCCAAGTGCTGAAAATGACAGCGATTTTATCCCTTCCCATTGCGTAGACATTGATTGCATCGCCGCTTTGTAATTCCTCTCGAATGAGACGGCTGTCAGCGGGACTGAAAGCATGATCAGGAAGATTCCCGTAGTAATCATAATGCGCTCCGGGGCCGGTCGGCGTCCGCGTTATATCCATGTAGATATTATAACATTTTTTATAATTATTTTCAATTATTGACCCGACGACACGATCATCGTTTTCCGCTATAATCAGAGGATTTGGAGCCCTCAAACACACCAATATCGACCACACATTCCCCTCCCTTCTTGCCGCTCTCCTGGAGCGCGCCCATCCACCCGGTGCATGAGCGATCGAAGCGGTGGTACCTGATCGGCGGAATCGTTGCGCTTGCCTTCGCCGCGTACGGCATCCTCACGGGCGCCTGGAGCCTCACGCTCGTCGTGCTCCTCATTGCGGCGATGTACTACCTGCTGCGCAAAAGCCCACCCATCGTCAAGCAAATCACGATCGCGGCAGCGGGCGTGACGTTCGATGGCGCCTTTACGCCGTGGAGCGGCTTCGATGGGTTCTGGTTCATTCAGACTCCCCTCACGATCGAAGTCCATCTCCATCGAACGAGCGCAAAGCAGGAGATTGTGATCCAGATCGCGGAGATCCCCGTGATCGATATTCGCGCAGCCTTGAGCCCATTCCTCACGGAGCGTGCGGATCGGACCGAGCGCCTCCTCGACAGAATTATTCGCATTTGTAAACTCTAGCATGCTGGGCAGATTCACCATTGCCCGCTTCGCCCTCTCAAACGACTCTCCCACCCGGGAGCGGAGGGAGATTCTTTTTGCGAAGGACAAAGACGACGATCGGGAGAAAGGCAACATCAGAGAAACAGAAGGGAAAGGTTCTGGAAGACAGGATCAAGAGAACATCACAAAGGGGCTTCGCGAAGGGGCATCCGCAGTCATTCCGGAAGTGATGATCCCCGACATGGAGATGGTCTACGACTCTCCGGAAGCGGCTGAGTATGCCGACTTCGACGAAGAGAACGCGGTGCGGAAGAAGCTTCCTGCGAGAGAGCAGGAGCTTGCGACTGGTGGAAGGTGGCGCAGCGAACTTCCGCACGATCGGCGAGACACGATCGAGGAGACGCTGCAGGCCGAACGAAGGAGCCATGTTCAAGAATATCTCAAGGATCCGGCGGGAACGCTTCATCTGGCGAAAGAGTTGCGATCGCGCGCGGAAAGGGTCGACGGTTTCACGAGAGGGCTCGATGCGAAGATCCAGGCGCTCTTCCGTCCTTCAACGGCGCAGAGCGGCGGTCTGACGCGATTTTTTGTGAACAAGATCCGAGGGCTCTTGGGGTCAACGAAGAGTCCCTCCATTGGCATGAACAGTCGAAAGCTCGCGTTGCTGTTCATGGAATCGAGCATGACTCCGGAGCATCTGGAGGAACTCACGCTCGACATTCCCGGCCAAGAAGCCAAAGAAGAGATCAAAGAAATCCTCCGGCGGGACCGCGTCGATCGATATTCCATCGAGACAATCATCGATCACGATGGAGATCTTCAAAATGCTCTGCGCTCGCCGGGAGCGCCGTCCAAAGACGATCTGATCCGGCTCGTCATCGATGCGCAGAGCTTCATGCGCAAAGAACAGACTGCGGGTCTGTATCATGAAAAGGAAGGCACGGATCCCGTCGAGCGTTGGAAGAAGTATCTGCAAAATCTGACGACACAAACGATCGCGACGGAGAAATTCCTGGATGAGCAGCTGCAAATGAAGTCCTCCGCCAACGAAAGAAAGCTCTCGGACGCGTTCAATGATGCTCAACGGCAGTGCTTCAACAACGAAACCCAAACGGGGGACGAACTCGATACGGAATTCCTCAAGCGATTCGGGGTCACGCACGCAGCAGCCAAGGAAGCCTACTTCGAGCGAACGACGAACCTACACCGCATTCAGAGGAAACCCGTGGGCGAGGCATCGGCTACAAAAATGCGGAAGCCGGGGCAGAGCGATTATCAGAAATATGCCGACGATTCTTTGCGTGAACTCTCAGAAATGGAGAGCGAACTGGAAACGGAGGACGGCTTCCTCGCCGAAGAACGAGCGGAACAGGAGGAACTCGAACGTTGGGCGTACCAGACGGGGAATCTCTTGCGCGAATTTCAATCACGCCGCAACGATCCTGTGTTCGAGGAACAGGTGCGCGCAGCGGTTGGAGACGCGGGCATCGACTTCTACGAGCAGCTGCACGACCGATTGGACCCGTACGTCGACGCCGATGGAGATCCCGAGGAATTGGAGAAGCTGCGGCTGAACCCCGAGCTGTGCGTCACGACCACCACGAGCTTCGATGTGAAGGATAGCGAAACCGGGCAGGAGAGATGGACGCTCACCCGGCAACGCCGCGACCGCATCAGCGCGACGCTCTGCGCGGTCATCCAGAACCCCGAATCACTTCAGAGCGACATGGACGCTCTCTCCAAACACACGAAGAGGAATCTCACACCGGCAGAGACGCGCGCCGAGGTGGAAAGGATCCGATCGAGGGTGCGGGAGATCGGAGAGAAACTGTTCCAAAACGGAGAACTCTGCGATGGGCTGCGGCACGACGTCTGCGAGATGCTCGGCGTGCCCAAGGCGCTGCGGGAGAGGATGAACGAAATCGAGAGCGGCCTCGCGACCGTCGGGGCGAAGAAAACATTGATCACGAACACGGGCCAGGAACTGGCGATCCAGGAGAGAAAGCTCGAGCAACTGGACCAGTGTGCGGCTCTCTCGGGCGCCATTCGCGTACAGGAGGTTTCCGTTCAAGAGATGCAAAGAATGGGCGTGCCGACGGAGAAGGACGGCTGGTATGAGTACGGCACCGGAATCATCTACATCCGCAACAACTTGGATCCGAAGCAGCGACAGGAGGTGGAACAGCACGAGCGTGGACACGCCATCGTCGACATCCTCACGCGCCGCACCAAGACGTTCCCCTTCCTGATGAACTCCTTCCATCGGGAATTGCAGAGCAAGTGCCAGGAAGATGAGGACGGGAATACCTTCGACGAGCTCCTGCGCAGCATGGCGGAACCCTGGGGCATCGCCTATCAGCACAACCGCATCGTCAAGCGCTTCCGGGAGAAATATCCGGACGACCCGGCAAGAGCCGACGACGAGGCCGAGCGCGAGTACACGCACATGCTCATGGATGAGCTCGTGAATCAGTACGCCCAATGGAAAAATCTCGACCAGAAAAAGCGCGAAGTTGAGCCGAAGACGGAGGAAAAAAAGAGGGAGAGGCGGCTCTTCAAAATGCTGGAAGAAGGCATGGGCCGGAGGAACAAGGAGGGCTACAGGGTGTCACTGGAGGATGACGACCCTGCGCTGCGCGTCTTCACGAGAGCATCCGAGGGGGAAGACATCGTTGCGGCGGTTGCGGCGGAAGAAGCTCCGGCGGATGTGGGCGAAGGAGGCGACATCAAGGACGATCTGCACGACATTCAGAAAGGAATCAAGAAAGTCGAGGATTTTCACGAAGCCTACGATGAGATCCCCATCAAGCCCGACGGCCTCATCAAGAATCTCAATGCGGGATACCAACGACTGAATGACATTTTCATCAGAAAGGACTCGCAGTATCCGCCATCACCAGAAGAGAACGCGAACGTCAAAAAAGCCATAGCCTACTTGAAGAAGAGCGTGGAGAACGTCACCAAGCAAATCGATGAAATCGATGCCAAAAAATTGGACACGACGAAAGAACAGCGAGATCCGGGTGGATTTTTCTCACGCATGCGCTTCATGAGCATCATGGACATCGTCAAGCTCTGGAACGACACCAAGGAAGACATCAAGCACATCTACAAGCGAAGACAGGACAGGACGCTGAAAGACGTCGGAGACCCCA
Source organism: Candidatus Peregrinibacteria bacterium (assembly GCA_016178535.1). GTDB lineage: Bacteria > Patescibacteriota > Gracilibacteria > Peribacterales > Peribacteraceae > JACOTD01. The sequence continues at coordinate 3,398 of JACOTD010000008.1, read as the reverse complement.
TCTTACGCGCTCTGAAGGCAGGTAAAGCGATCCCGCTCGCCGGTCACTACCTCGACGAGCTGCACCAATACCATGAACGCAAGTATGCGGGAGAAGAAGTGAAGGCAGCCAACGAATGGAAAGAGGGACTCGCGAACGAGGACAGCAACACGATCCTCCGCATGATTCACGGCAGTCACAACAAGGATCAAGTACGCGGCATCATCGCGCTCCTCTGTGATCGCGGCGAAATGGATTGGAACGATGAAGGCACTTGGGATACGCTGGCGCATCTCTCGGGATATCACCACGTATTCCCCAAAACGGCATGCAGACGAAGCGACATTCTCCGTGACACATGGCTGCGTATTATGATTGCCGCCATCTGGAAAGACAAAGAGCTCTACTACCAGTTTCGCCAGACGAACGACAGCAAAATCGAGAGCGGGAAAAAGAGTTTTGAAGCCAAGGTTGATCAACTCTCGAACGTCAGAGGAGGCATGGCCGCGGAACTGGAATTACAACTCGAAATCTGGGTGGAATGGAACAAAGAGAAGCGCGGCAAACTTCCCGATGCTGTCAAGCCGCATCTGTATGAAGAAGTGATTTCCTACGCCATTGAAAAAGGGAAAATGACGATGGAACAGAAAATGTATTATCTCGTCCAAGGGGTTGCGACCAATCTTCTCTCCATCGACCGGCTCCGTGTGCTTGCAGGCAAATACCTCAATCAGTTCCCGTTCATCGACTACTTTTACGGTCGCAATAACACGTTGCCGGAAGTGAAAGCTCTTGCGCACAGATTGAGGGAGACGGCGCCTGGCAATAAATTCAAGCCGGGCATCCGCACAACGCTGTGGCTCCACTATGAAGTCGCACGTGAAAAGGGCGCTCAAGAACGTTTGAGCAAGGCGCTCTCCGGTGCGCGAGCTGAGGGTATTGACCACGAGGACGTCCCATTTTTCATCACGAACGTGGACGTTTCCTCCGTCGATAACATGACGGGCGTCATCAGCGGAACGCGAGCGAAAGTGTCACCAGAAGGGGCGAAGAATGCGTATGTCGGATGGAATTCCAAATTCAAATCATTTGGAGCGCTTATGGAAGCGGAAGAAAAAGGATATGAACGCGTGTCTGCGGGTGATATTGACATGCTGGCACAAACACTTACGGGGTACATACGGTATGACAACATCATCACGCGCAACGTGACCAATCTGTTCGCCGACACGGAACGTCTGGTGCTCACGGACAACCAATTTAATTCCGTGCCCGTTTCCGGCGTCACCACAACGAAAAACTATCGTCAAGGAATGACTGGCTTCCTTCGAGAAATCGTGAGGGAGCTCCGTCCTCACATTCAGGAAAATTTGAATCGGGATCCGCTCATCAGGCCAATCGGTGGAAATCCAGTGCAGGTCGAAGATTTTATTCAAACAGATCCAGAGGGGCCTCTTCGTCACAATAATCAAGATAAAGCGAAAGAGCTCTATAGCTACACAAAAAATTTCGATATCGCCCTTACCAAGGCGATACGCGAACATGCAGGTACCTTCAAAGAAATACTCCGTGCGTATTCACAACGAGAAGAGGGACCGCGATTTCACAATGAAGGAGGAAGTAAAGATTTCAACGTACAAGATGCTGTCGGAATTATCAAAGAACGCTATGAAAAAACCCGAGCAGATGCATGATTGCGCAGCACGAACAATGGAGGCATTCTCTTTCCATGCGCGTCTCCCTCCAGCAGCTCGACTCCACGCTCCCTCTCCCAAAGTACGCCTCGAGCGGCGCCGTGGGGTTCGACTTCGTGACGCGGGAGACGACCGTGATCGAACCGGGGAATATCGGCCTCGTGCCGGGCAATGTGATCGTGAAGGTCCCCGAGGGGCATGCGCTCTTGATCGTGCCGCGCTCGTCGCTCCCTCGGAAGAAGATGCTCGTGTGCCCGCACTCGATCGGCGTCATCGATCAGGATTACCATGGCGACAAGGACGAGATTCTGATCCAAGTCCAGAACACCTCAGACAAGCCCGTGACGGTGGAGCGCGGCGAGCGCATCGCCCAGGGACTCTTCGTGAAGGTGGAGCGGGCGGAGTGGGACGTGGTCGAATCGCACGGGAAAGAGACGAGGGGAGGGTTTGGAAGCACGGGGAGCCATTGAAACAATCCTCCACCCCCTGCCCCTCCTCCGGGGGAGGAGGGGAGGAATGAAACATTGGAACATTGCTCCCCCTCTCCGTCGGAGAGGGGGCTGGGGGGAGAGGAACACTGGGTCATTGCCCGATTCCCTACTTACTCAGCGGCTTCCTCATGAACGCCGGCACTTCCAATTCTCCCTCGTCCAGATCGAGCGCGGTGGACTTGGCGGTCGTCTCTGAGAAGTTGAGACGGGCTTGCTCGGGCTTCTGCTCGGAGGAACGGCCCGTCGAACGCGAGGAGAACGTTTCCTTCATGAGTCGCTGGGCTGGCGCCATGGAAGCCATCGAAGGCTTGTCCTCGACGAAGCCCGTCGCGATCACCGTGCACTTGATCTGTCCGGTGTAGGCCTCGTCGATCACCGCGCCGAAGATGATGTTCGCCTCGGGGGCGGCGGCCTCGGTGATGATCCGCGCGGCCTCGTCGACCTCGAACATGGAGAGATCGTTGCCGCCGGTGATGTTGAAGAGGATGCCCTGGGCGCCGTGGATGGAGGTCTCGAGGAGGGGGCTATCCACTGCGGCGCGCGCGGCCTCCGCGGCGCGGCTGTCCCCGGTTCCATAGCCGATGCCCATGAGCGCCGTGCCCGCGTCCTGCATGATGGCTTTGACGTCGGCGAAGTCGACGTTCACGAGCCCATGGACCGTGATGAGGCTCGAGATGCCTTCGATCGCGTGCTTGAGGACTTCGTCGACCACCTGGAAGGCCTCGGTGAGCGGGGTGGTCTTATCGATGAGCGAGAGGATCTTGTCGTTGGGGATCGTGATGAGCGTATCGACTTTTCCCTTGAGGCTCTCGAGCGCCTCATCGGCTTGCTTCTTGCGCTTGAACCCCTCGAAGCTGAAGGGCCGCGTGACCACTCCGACCGTGAGGATGCCCATGCTGCGCGCCGCCTCCGCGATGATCGGCGCGGAGCCGGAGCCCGTGCCTCCTCCGAGGCCAGCGGTAATAAAGAGCATATCGGTGCCTTCGATCGCTGCTTTTATCTCCTCCAAACTCTCCTCCGCGGCCTTCTTCCCGATGTCCGGGTTCGCTCCCGCCCCGAGTCCTCGCGTGGTGCCGCGACCGATCGTGATCTTCTTGGACGCCGGATTGTGGTAGAGCGCCTGGACGTCGGTGTTGACGGCGACGAACTCGACGCCCTGGACCTTCTCCGTGATCATGCGGGCCAGCGCGTTGCTGCCCGCACCTCCCGTGCCGAGCACGCGGATCACCGCACC
>JACOTD010000034.1 GCA_016178535.1 Candidatus Peregrinibacteria bacterium | reverse complement strand
CTGCTTCAGACGACGGACCTCCTTGTCCCTCTCGCGTATCTCCTTCAAGTACCAGACTTCCGGCATGGCCAATACGTATACAGGAGTTGTTCAGAACATGGCAAGTCAATCTGCGCTAGGCGTGGGAATCGGGAATTACCACCGCGTGGTACTTGCAGATCGTTCCCATTTTACGGCAATCATCCCCTGCGTACGATTCTGTGATACGTCTGCAGACAATACAGTATATTGGCTCGTTCGTGGCACTCGTCATAGCGCTCGGCGTTCTCGGATTTTTCTCACGAACTCTGTTCTTTGGAGTTCTCCTTTCTGGAATGGCAGCATATTTGACGACATTCGCCATCGGCGCAGGCCACTTTCTCAGTCAGCATTTTCTCCTCGCCATTCCGGTCTACGCGGTGGTTTTCCTTCTCTTCGTCGAAAAGCCGCGATTCCTTTTTCTTCCCATTGTTCTTTTTCTGCTTATCCCATTCTATCATCCAATACTGGAGTACAAGAAAGAGCTTTTGACTGCGCAGCAGTCTTCTCAAAGAGCCTCTGAATGGAAACCGATCGCCAAAGAAGCCGACGATCTCCTGTATCAATGCAATTTCGCCCAGTATTACGCCCTGGGGGGTGCTGCCGGCATTGAAATTTTTACAATGCATTCTCCTACCGATCTGGCGTATGCGGAGGTATCGGATAGTTCAGAACTGCGGAAGAGATTTATAGAACGCCTCAACATTGCACCAGTGATCTTTACCGACAATACATATCTGCAAAACGTGGATGACGATGATGTTCGGACTTTGCTGCAAACGAATTTTACAACAGAGCCACCTTCTTGCGCTCGAGCGACAACTCTCAATAACAATCGCATTGTTGTGCTATTCCGGAACGATCCATCACATCCAGGAACTCTCCTGGAACTTCCTGCATTGTCATTGAGTCATTTCATCGGAGACTTCACTAGCAATCAATCCATCAGCATGCAAAAAGCGAACACAATCGGAAGCGTTATACGGCGAGAGCTCGGACTTACTAATACAGAGAGCCAGCTCGTTCTCAATTTTCATGAAGATGAGGAGAGAATTCTCATCACCGTTCTTGATTCAACGAAGCAGAATGTTCTGGGGAAAATTCTCCTCAATCGCGCAGACGGCAAGATTCTATCGAAATCCGCGAGGCCACAATCCCCGTCCCAAGAATAGCGATGCGAAGCAGATATGTATCGCTGCGTCAGGCACATAGTTCCTTCAGCGCCCGGGCAACGGCCTCCACACTCGTCTCCCGAATGCAGCGCAATTGTTCGACTGAGGCTCCCCGAGGAGACGCCGCGACGAACATCCACGGCTCGCAGCCCTGCGGAGGAAGAACGTGGATGACGCGCTCCCCTTCCGGAGGGATCTGCTGAGAAGGATCGCTGCCGCCGACGATCACGACGACGGGCGCACCCGCGGCGTAGGCGATGAAGAGCGGGCCGGTGTCGACCGCGACGAACGCAGCGGTAGATTTGCAGAGTGCCCCCATCTGCCCCAGCGTGAGCGATGATCCATCAATGATCTTCTCCGGATGCGCGCTGAGTTTCCGGATTCGCTCGATGCGCTCGCGATCAAGCGTCGAGAGAACGACCGTGAGGTTCAGATGATCGATCGCGAAATTCGCGAGCTGCGTGAACTTCTCGGCGGGCCATTCTTTGATGACATTGCCGGCGCTGACGTTGAAACAGGCGAAGGAACGGTCGACGAGGTGATGCTCGTTCATCCAAAGCGCCGTCTTTGTTTCGTCATCGGAAGACGGGAAAAAATCGAGCGCGTACGGAATGGCTGGAATGCCCAGCGGAGAGAGGAGAGACAGATAATGATCGAAGGTGCGGGTGCGGAGTTCAAACGGTACATTGACCGCGTTGAAGAGCCGCGCCCAGCGGACGATGTGTCCGTGGCGACAGGAGAACGTATTGATGCGATCGGGCGCGCCGCACCAGAGACCGAGCATCGACCAGAAGGCGACCGGCAGACAATTGATGACGACATCGTAGCGCTCGCGCCGCAGCCTTCGGACGAGTGCGCTGCGCTTCCCCCGGTGCGTGATCACGTGGTCAAGGAAGGGATTATTGGAAACGACGGGAAGGCACTGCTCACGGCAGAGGAGATGGACTGTCCAATCCGGATGCGCCTGCCTGATCGCGCGGAACATGGGGGTCGTGCAGACCATGTCGCCGAGCTTGGCCCATTGAATGATGAGGATGTTCCTGCGCTCCGGACGCTTGCGCAGCATCGCCTCGAGGAAGAGGAATGGAGAGCAGAGCGCAGTGAGGATGGTCCAAAGGATGGTGTTCATGGTTTGGAAGATACAAGATGCAAGAAACAAGAAACAAATATTGCACCAATAATGAATGGCAAATTCTCATCAGGCGTTTGTATCTTGTATCTTGTTTCTTGTATCTTTCTTCAGGATTTCCGTCGTCGACCCCAAGTCGGGACATACAGGAACGAGCGCCAGCTTCGCGCCGATCTCCTTCAACACCGGAGCTTCGACGCAATCCTGACCGTACGTTTCCGCATTTACGTGAACATCGGGACGAATGAGAGAAAGCCACGCCCGAGGATCAGATTCTTCGAAGACGAAGACGGCATCGACGAAGGCAGCGACCTTGCGTGCGCGAATCGCTTCCGGCTCGATGGGGCGATCCGGGCCTTTGGAGCGGCGAACCGATGCATCGCCGTTCACCCCGACCATGAGCACGTCGCCGTGTTTGCGCGCTTCATCGAAGAGAAACACATGCCCGGGATGCAGTAGATCGAAGGCACCATTCGTCGTGACAACGCGCTTCCCTTCCTCCTGCGTCTTCTTTGCGAAACTCGCGGCTTCTGGAAGACTCATGACGGGAGATGTTGGGTCGGGATGACGACCGAGAAAGGAGGCGAGAGTCGGAAGATCGGGGACGATGACGTCGGGAAGCTCTTTGACCGGATGCACATTGACGATCATGACCGTGAAGCAGCCGATGGCCCGCCCGAAGGCGACATCGCTCGACCGGTTGCCGACCATCACGCATTCGTGGGGATGCAGATGATGTAGACGAAATCGAGCGACCCGTCCGCGAATGCCGGGGCCGCTTCGCGGGAGGTCATCCGATGAATCCTGCTCCTCTCTCCGTACGGTGCGAGCCGCTTGCAGGTGAATGCGTGGCGCTCGTCCTGTTCACATTGCAACGCGTTGTGCTTGTCGTCATAGCTCCCATCGAACTCGTGCCAGGGATCAATGGAATGGAGCACCGAGAGATCGCTGTACATGAGGATAAGTTCGGAGAAATAGCCATTGAGCACGCCCACTTCGGCGCCTTCTCCCCGGAGACCGAGCACAGAGAGGAGAACGGGAAGATGGCTCCTGTTGGTGAGGGGTTGATTGCGTCGCAGACGGTTCGTCACCTCTCGTCGCCAGAGCTGTTTGCGAACGCAAAGCCGCAGCGCGCGCATGCCCGCATGCAGGAAAGGCAGACGATTTTTGAGGAAAGCGTTGAGCGTGTGCTCGGCCCTCTCCCGCTTGCGTTTCCAGGTGTCAGAATGTGCCATGAGGAGAATGGTCAATCGTAAAACACGCGAATGTCCTGTTCATGTTCGCGTAACCAGGCGTGCAGCCGATCCAGACCGGCGTGCACGCCGATGCGGGGGGCCCATTCCAGTTCCTGCAACGCCTTGCCGTTATCGCTCACGAAGATCGGCTGATCGCCGGGGCGCACGCCGCCTCGTCGCGCGTTCAGAGAAAGCCCGAATCGCGTCTGGATGAGCGCGAGGAATTCGAGGAGCGAGAGCGTGTTCGCAGCGCCGCCTCCCACGTTGTAGATGGAACCGCTGATTCGATCCATCCGCGCGATGGCGGCCTCGTAGCAAGCGAGGAGATCGTCGACGGAGAGGAGATCGCGAACCTGCTTGCCGTTGCCGTAGATCGTGACGGGGCGCCCGAGCATCGCGGCGATGAGGAACCACGCCACCCACCCTTGGTCTTCCACACCGAACTGCTGCGGCCCGTAGATGCACGACTGCCGGAACACGACGGTCTTCATGTCGTAGAGCCGCGCGTAATCGCGCACATACTGATCGGCGGAACCCTTGGAACAACCGTACGGCGAGTGGAAGTCGAGCGGTTCCCGCTCACTCACGCCGGTGAGCTCTCCCTGGAACACGTAGCGTTTTTCTTCTTCGCGAACGCCGATGTGTTCCAGCCCTCCGTAGACTTTGTTCGTGGAGGCGTACAGGAGCGAGGGGCGCCTGCGGGAGGTACGGATGGCTTCCAGAAGGTTGAACGTGCCCAGAGCGTTGATCTCGAAATCTTCACGGGGGTTTGTGACTGACGTGGTCACGGCCACTTGCGCCGCGAGGTGGAGGACGACGTCGCATGCTTCCACGAGCTCGCCGAGTGTTTTTTGATCGGTGCGGACATCTCCCCGGACGAAGGTGACGCCGTCGCCATAACGTTTTTGCAGTGTGCGAAGGTTGAGTTCGGTCCCGCGCCGGGAGAGATTGTCGAGAATGGTGACGCCCCACCCCAGCTCCCGGAAGCGGATGGCTGCGTTCATGCCGATGAAGCCGGCGCCGCCCGTGACGAGAATGTGCTTGGAAGGACTCTTAGCCATGGAGGATCGCATCATAGAGTTCCTCGAAATGAGCGGCAATGGAGGCCCAGTCGTGCTCTTCGGCGTACCGTCTCCCCCGCTCGCCCATTGATGCACGCAGTGCGCCATCGGTGAGGAGTCGTTCGATACTTGATGCGATGGCCGGCACGTCGCCATCCCTCACCACGAAGCCGGTGCTGCCGTCGACGACGGCGTCGTGCACCCCTCCCGCATCCGTCGCGACGATGGGCTTGCCAGAGGCGCTCGCTTCCAAGTACACGATCCCGAACCCCTCGAACTTGAGACCGGTCACGCGGGGTGTGTGGACGTAGACGTCGCACACGTGGAAGTGCGCGACGAGTTCGTCGCCCGTCTTGTACCCGAGGAAGGCGACGTGGTCGCGCACGCCGAGTTCACGTGCAAGCGCCTCCAGGCCCGCACGGGCATTGCCCTCGCCAATGATCAGGTAGAGGAGATTGAGATGAGACTGCACGAGCGATGGCAGTGCGCGCAGGACGAGATCGTGACCCTTGCGTGCCCACAGCCCACCGACCGTGAGGAGGATCTTCTTGCCCCGATACTGTTCTTGGAGAGTGGGGAGGGAGACAGGTGCCTTCGAGAAACGCCCGAAATTGACGCCGTTGTGGATGATATCGATCGGGTAGGTCTCGCCGGCGTATTCGAGAATTTTCTGCCGCGTGAAGGCACTCGGCACGACGATGCGTCGCGCCTGACGGTAACACCGTTTGAGGAGCTGCTTCTCGGGGAAGAACGTGAGCGGCCGCACGCCATGCGTCCCCTGCGCTCCCATCAAATACGGCGTCCCGTACTTCCGCGCGGAGCGGGAGGAGACCAGGCAGTGGGGAAACGCGAAGAGATCGTGCACGAGATCGCACGCGGAAACATCGACACGACGGAGATGCTGCAGCACTGCCGGCTGCGTGACGCGGTAGATGTACGGCGGCAGTTCGCAACGGACAGAGAAGGGAAGATGGAGACGCTCGACGATCTCCCGCTGGCTGCGTGGCAGAAAGAGCGTGATCCCGATGCCGCGCTCGTGCAGGTGCCGAGAGAGCTCGTAGGTGATGGTGCCGTACCCGTCGATGGCGTCGACGGTGGAAGAGAAGAGCGCAATCCTCACGATGAGACGCGGGGAACCTCTTCCTGCATCGTGGGAGGAGGCAGGAATGCGCGGGCAATGTCGTCGTGCATGCTCTTGAGCTCGGCGACGATGGTCTTTCCCATCACGGTGGAATGCTCCTCTTCCGTCATGCGCGTGATCTTGAGTCCCCAGGAATCCAGCAAGCCGCGCACGCACGTCTCCTCCATCGCTTTCAGGTAGAGATGCGTGCTCAATGGAGTCGGCGCCTCGCCCCGTTCGAAGATCGCGCTCACCGCCTCGCGGCAATCGCGAAGCGAACGGATGGGGAACACGCCCTGCGCGTTCTCGTAGTAGCGCGTGCCGAAGAGGAAGACCGGCTTCCCGCGGAAGAGCCCCTCGAACCCGGCGGAGCCGGTGACCGTTGCGACCGCCCGACAATGCTCGCGCAGGAGGAACGTATTGAAGCGCTTGGGAACGAATCGGACCTTCGAGAGTTGGAGGAACTCTTTGTAATACTCGACACTGCGGCTCTGCCAGTTGCTCCGGGAGGGATGTTCCTTGATGTAGAGGATCACGCCCTCGGGCAGCTCGGCGTTCAGCATGCGCGCGATCAGGATCTGGTCCGCATACACGCCCCCCATCGGGAGAGTCGTCGCCTCCGGCTGGTAGTGGAGCGGGAAGTATACGAATGGTTTCGTCAGATCCGGCTCGGCCGCGTGCTCGTCGTAGAAACCTTCTGTTTGCCGTTGAGTGTGCAGGCGATACAGCGCCCACCATGCGCGCGCGCATCCGCTCGGGGTGCAGAACCGCAGGACCGCACGGAGGAAGGCGAGAGGACGCTTTGTGAGTGAGCACAGACGCGTCCAGTACGTGGGCAGCGCGAACACCGCGATGTCCATCGGCTTCGCATCGGGCACCAGGAACCCTTGCTCATACGAAGCGAAGGGCTCGGCGAGGGAAATGGTGGCAGGATCGCGTCCGACGTACTCCGTGAGCAGCGTGCGGTACCGCTCCCCCACCTGCGGAGCCGAGCGCGTGATGTCGTGCTCCAAGAAGGAAACATCGCGGAATTCCATGGTGAAGTAGAGCACCGGGATGCCCCGCAGTTTGCAGAGGTGATAGAGAATGATGTCGGGGATCTCGTGCGGGATCCAGGCGGAGAGGAAAAGATTGATGCGATGGCGCGTGAGGTAATCGTTCCAGAATTGCAGGTGCCGCAGGTACCACAGCTTGCGCGTGAGGAACGGGACCGTGTACTTGGGCTCCAGCCGTGTGACAACGGACATGAAGAGAGCCTCGCACTCGCGCATGCGCAGGATCACGTCTTCGTCGAGCGGCGCGATGTCATCCCAATCCACACTCGCATAGTGGGCGTTGCGCACTTCGCTCGAATCAAACCACTCCTGCTGCTTGGGCGAAAGACCCTCGAAGCGCTGCGAGCGCGCCTCCGTCGAAATGCCCGCACAGAATTCGAACGGGTAGGCGCGGAACGCATGCTCCAACGCGCGCTGCGAAAATCGAAACGAAAACCGCGCGGCAATCGCACGAATGGGAACATTCTGAGGCATGGGAGGAGTATCCGGCACGAGGGCGGCAGGATGCAAGGCGGTGCAAGATAAAGAGGGTGCTCCTTGGGGCGGACGACACAACTTTCTTGAATGAAAATCGGCTATTGACAATTATTCTTAAAATGTAGTATTGTCATAAAGAATCAACCCCCTGCATTATCCTTCATTTCATTTCTATGTCCTCAATCGTCCCAGAACAACCCGAAAATCACGAACAACCCGCCGAGTCGCAGCGTCCCGGTGAGGCATCGTACGCAGATTTGGATATCGGCAGGAAAGTCGATCACTTCCTGAAAGCGCTTGTCATTCCTGGCAGCAACCCGGTCCATGAATTGCAGGAACTTGATGGCGTCTACGCACAATTCGCGAAAGAAAATGCTGCAGGAGCTGCTGCCTTCGTGACGACCACGGCGATGCGCTTGTTCCAGCAATCCGATGCTTTCGACAATCTCAACTTTCACTCCTCTCTGCTCGAAAACGGAAGCGATTTCTTTGGTCTCGTTCTCCGACGCATGGGAGATCTGATCGACGAGCACCCTGAGTATGCCGAAGGAGCGAAGCTCCCTGTGCTCATCCGCCTCGTCGAGCATCATCGCAGAGGTAAGCAGGAAGATCAGATGAGAATTTTTGCGGCGAAAGTGAGGGGACAGTTGCAAGATGCTATCGCAAAGAACGATCCCCTGGCTCTGCGACAGGTCGCGAAAGTTTTGTATGAGGAATCGATGTTCGCCAGCGACCATGGAGATCAAGACGAGGCCACCAAGCTTGCAGAAGAATCTGCGGCTCTCTGCGAGGAAGCGGGCGACGAGTACGGCGTCTTGGCCGCACGAGGGAATATCGATGGACTCTTCGTGTATCGGAAGACAGACGCACTACTTGCACAGGAACAACCCGAGCTGGAAGAAGTCGCACAAGAATTCCTTGCGAAGGGAATACCCGAGCTGGAAACAGATGTGCAAAAAGGATTGCAAATGATGAAAAACGCCCAAGAGGGAACGCCACTCTGGAAGAACACCAATCGAGCCGTGTTCAATGACTTGGTGCACTTGGTGGAGATGGCGAAAAGGCGCAATGACCTGGGGCTGGCACAACGCTCAATGGAGCTGCTGGGAGAAAATTCCCTGTATAAAACGTATCCAGCAGACAATCCTTACACGAAGATTCTGGCAACATTGGAAGGTACGCAGAAGCAAGAGCCGCATGGATTGGAGGGTGACCAGAACGAAGAGCCGCATGGATTGGAAACCACGCAGAAGCAAGAGCTGTCTGAAAAGAAAGACCGTCCCGGCTTCTTCGGGTATATCGGAAAGAAGATCGGATCCGTAGTTCGCTGGCTCCGCTCACGCTTCTAGTTCCTTGCCAACCTCACGCGCTGAATTTTTCAAATAAAGACGTTGCATTGCCAGATAGCACAAAGACACCGCAGGCTTCTTCTGCAATTAGGACTTACGCACTGACTTGATGTGGGAATGTTGTTCTGTATACATTCTGTGTACATTCCCATCTTCATCCCATGGCACCCAAGTGCAACCGTGACCTTTACACCAACTTTCTTCTTTCCGAATCTCAACGTACTTCTGCAGTGCAGTGTTCACGGGTGACAGGATCGATGTCGCACGATGCCATCACGCGTTTCCTGCAACGAGAACGGTGCCTTCCACACGAGCTCTTCGAAGAGAACAAGCAGCATCTCATCCTCGAAGGGTGTAACCTGAGTATTGATGACTGTGTGCTCGACAAACCGTATGCAGATCCTCTCTGCAACGATCTCGTGCTCTGGCACTACTCCGGACTCCACGGTCATGTGGTGAAGGGCATCTGCTTGGTCACGCTCTTTTGTCATGATGCGAAGGATCGAAAGTTCCCCGTCAATTTCCGCATCTACGAGCCAGCAGAAGAAGGTGATGACCAAGTGACGAAGAACGATCTCTTCCAGGAAATGCTGGAGGAAGTTCTGTCATGGGGAGTGCATCCCACGATGGTCACAGGTGATGCGTGATACGGCAGTCTTGAGAATATGAAATTCCTCCGTCACAAGAGCATCCACTGGCTCTTCGGACTCAAGGAGAATCGCATCGTGTCCAAAACGGCACATGATTCCCGACCGGTCCGAGACGTCCTGACCAGCGCAGGTGATGAGCAGGTGCACCTGCGAGGGTACGGACAGGTACGCATCATCCGGAGAGACGATCCACACGGCGTCCCGCGATTCTACGTCACCTCGATGCTCGATATGACACTGGAAGCCTTCAACCTCCATCATGAACGTCACTGGAACATCGAAACCTATCACCGCGCCATCAAGCAACTCTGCACGGCGGAAGGGTGCAGCACACGGAGTGCCACTGCACAGAAGAATCATCTCTTCTGCGTCCTCAGAGCATTCTCATTTCTCGAACGAGAAGTGCTCGAAGGACGGCTCCAGAATTGGTACGCATTGAAGCGCAACCTCTATCTGGAGGCCGCACGAAGTTTCATTCAAACCACAGGAGTAGGATTTGTCAGTGCGTAAGTCCTAGCAATGAAGAATATGATATAATATTATTGAAAAAAATCAAACATGCACACACATCTCCCTTTGATCAATGATTGGCAACTGAATGCCGGACGGGATTCTTCGGTGAACATCGTGCTGATTCACCGCAGAACGTTCCGCTTCCAGACGAAGTTCACCATCGCCGTGTACGGCAACGATCAGGGCGCCAATAACGTGCTCGATGCGGTGGCGGGTGCGGCGCACGCGCACGACGACATCGACGTGGTCCGCTTCCCCGGGCTGAACACGGCGATCCCCGATGACCTCCATGACCGGCTGCAGGAGAGCTGTGCTGCGGTGTTGGGCATCTCCACCGGCATGCCGGAGGCGAGGATCGCGGCCCAGGCTCTGCGGAAGAATCCCGCGCTCGCCGGCAAGATCTTTTTCGTTCAAGACTTCCCGGGCAGTTCGGGCATCCACGATCCGGTCCTCCGGAGCATCGGCAAGGATGCCCGGCTCTGCAGCATTTTGCTCCTGCCGCAGGAGGCAGCGGAGCGCGCAGTCTACAGGAGCGTCCATGCGGTGGGCGTGCCGGATCACTGGTTTTTCGCTCTCAAAGCCATACGGGAAGGAATGCGACTGCGATCCGCAGGAAAGATCAGCAAGCGGCGCCAAGGTACGGGCGAGGAAGTTGCAATCGATGCGCGGGACCTGGTCGTGTACGTGTCCGGCTCCAAAGATCCCGTAAGGGAAGCGCGGCTGCTGCGCCATCTCAGGGAACTGAAGAGTATCGACGGCAGGCCTGTGCTCTTCCACTTCCGGGCGCATCCAAGCGAGCGGAATCTCCTCTTTCTCCGAGAAGCGATCCGGGAGCGTGATGCGTTGCTCGATGGACAATGGCAGATGGTGATGCCGGAGGAGGAGGGCGACGCGTGCGCGGATGCATGGCTGATCGGCGCCTCGGACATCGCCATCGTGCACCCGGGTTCGACGTCGGTGATCCTCGCATCCGCGCTGCGCAAGAAACTCATCGGCTTCGACGAAGGCATGCCGTCCAGCGGAGGCGGCGGATCATCCTTTGGGTACGTTCAGACGACACGACTCACGCATCATGTCCGGCGAGTATCCGATATCGAGCTCGCCCTTTCGGCGCTCAGCCGAGAACAATCCAAAGAGTCCGTGGGACTGCGCGAGCGGCAGGAACGATATGCTCTGACCATCGAAAAGGGCGGGAGCTACGGGAAGAACGTGCTCGTGGTGGTGCGGCGTTTCATCTGCGATGAAGCGATGCGACAGGATGACACGAGGAACGCTCGCATCACGTGATAGGAAATCTTTTCATGTGAGTCTGCTGAATCCCGCGTGCGCCACGGGGCCCCGGAGCATCTGCTCGAGGGTTCCTTTTTTGAGGGCGGAAGCGATGATCGGGAACACCTCTCGAACCGCCTGGAGGTACGAAGAGACGTGCTGCTCGGTGTGCGCATAGGTGGCATAGAAGTTGGTATGCGCGAGGAAGCCGCGCTCAAGCATGAGTTGTGTGAACAGCGTGCGCGGGGCTTCGCCGGCATCGGACCGGATGGAGAAATGACTCAAAGGCTTGATGCCGGAGACCTCCAGATCGAGCTCTGCCTGCGCCGCCGCCTTCTGCCATCCCTCTTGCACGAGTGTGCCCATGTGCATCAGGTGCTCGTGCACGGTGCAGCGCCCGAACTTGCGGATCGTGGCGAGCGCGGCAGTGGGGCCGATGCGCTCCGTCCAGCTGGTGCTGCTGATGAAGGTGGATTGCGCCGCTTGCATCACGGAACGTCGCCCGATGATGGCGGCGATGGGATATCCGTTGCCCAGCGCTTTGGCGAACACGGCGATATCGGGTTCGACCCCGAGGGTGCGGTGCGCGCCGCCGCACGCGAGACGAAAGCCCGAGGTCACTTCGTCGAACACGAGCACTGCGCCGGTCTCAGTCGCAATCGCCCGCACGCGCTCCAGAAAACCTTCGGCGGGACCGTGATTGCGAAGCGGTTCCATCACGATGGCGGCAAGGGCTTGCCCCTCCGCGGCGGCGATGGCTTCGAGTTCATCGAGCGCGTTGTAGCGGAATGGCAGCATGGTTCCCCGCAGCCCCCGCGGCACTCCCGCAGGAGCGAGCCCCGCAAGCAGGTGGCCGTCCAGAGCGTCGTCTTCGGCAAGGTTGGCCGCAAGGTACCAGTCATGCCATCCGTGGTAGCCGCAGAACGCGATTTTTTCGCGGCCGGTGGATGCGCGCGCAATCCGTGCGGCGACGGCCATGGCTTCTCCTCCGCCGCGGGCATACCGAACCATGGAAGCCCAGGGATGGAGTTCGCAGAGCACTTCGGCGAGCTCCACTTCCTCCGGGCAATTGAGCGTCGATGCGTTGCCCGCATCCACCGCTACATGCACGGCGGCATTCACGTTGGGGTCTGCCATTCCCAGCACGCACGCGCCCACGGCGCTCAAGCCCATATCGACGTAGTGGTTGCCATCTAAATCCCACACATCCGCGCCCTGTGCGCGGCTGTAGTAACTCGGCCAGTGCCCGGGCAGGTGCATCTCGGGGCGCTTGGAGAGGAGCTGCGTCCCGCCGGGGATCAGCGTCCTCGCCTTCCGGTAGAGGTCGGGGCCTGCACGCACGAAACGAAGTATTGAGGATTGGCTGATCGCTGTCCACTTCGTTCCTGAAAACGACTATCCTTGCCGATGTCATGAACACTCATGTCACATTTCCCTCCTCTAAAGGTCCACTCACGGGGGACCATATCTTCCTGCGGGAACTGCGCGAGGAGGATGCGACGGAGGCCTACGCATCCTGGCTCAATGATCCGGAGGTGAACCGATACCTGGAGACGCGCCAGGTGACCCTCGAGCAACTGCGCTCCTACATTCGCGAGAAGGCGGCCAGCCCGGACGCTCTGCTCTTCGGCATTTTCTGGAAAGAGAATGGCCGGCACATCGGCAACATCAAGCTCGAACCGATCGATCGCGAAGCGCACGAGGCCACAATGGGCATTCTCATCGGTGACAAGGAGTACTGGGGAAAGGGCATCGCGACGGAGGCGACGAACCTCATCAGCGACTACGCGTTCTCCCTGCTTCATCTACGATCGATTACTCTCGGTGTGATCGCCGATCACGCGGCGGCGATCCGCGTGTACGAAAAATGCGGCTTCGCGCGCGTGAGGGTGGAGAAGGGCGCCATCAATCACGACGGCGTGCTCTTCGATAAGCTCGTGATGCGCAGAGAGGCTCCGTAGAGACAACGAAGATGGCGAGCGATGCACTCTCCAAGCCAAACTCGTTGCCAGTGGCGGAGGGAGCCACTACCATCGCACGGCATGAACTCGTCCTCTCCCGCAGACCATGCTCCGGCTCTTGCGCGTGTCGTGAGCGACCCGCGGCTGCTGCGCCGATGCAGCCGGTGTATGATGCCCGAAACGCAGGAAATCATCTCGTTCGATGCTGCGGGTGTGTGTGGGGCCTGCCGCAATATGGAACTGAAGGAGGCGGTCGATTGGGCCGGCAAGGAACGTGAATTCGCCGCGTTGCTCGAACGGTACCGCGGGAAGTACCCCTACGACTGCGTCATTCCGTTCAGCGGCGGGAAGGACAGTACGTACACGGCGTACACGCTCGTGCGGACGTACGGACTCAAGCCGCTCATCGTCAGCTTTGATCATCACCTCCTGCGCCCGCGCGTCATCCAGAATCGTGAGCGGACGTTGCGACAATTAGGCGTCGATTACCTCGGCTTCAGCGCGGATTGGCAGCTCGTGAAGCGGATGATGCGCATCTCCCTTGAACGCAAAGGGGACATCCTGTGGTACCAGCACTGCGGCATCTTCGCCTACCCGATGCAGATCGCCGTCAAATTCGGCGTGCCGATGATGATCTGGGGCGAGCGATCCTCGGAGTACACGAGCTACTACGGGTTCGAGGAAGAGGAGGAAGTCGACGAACGCCGCTTCAACATGTTCATCAACTTAGGAATCACGGCCGAGGACATGCTCGGGATGCTCAATGAACATCCGCTCTTCCGGGGACTTCCGGCGGTGACCGCACGGGACATGGGGCCCTACACCTATCCCAAACGCGCCGACTTGAAAACACTGCAGTGCCGCTCGATTTGCCTGGGCAGCTACGTTCCGTGGGACGTGAAAGCGCATACCGAGGTGATCAAGCGAGAATTAGCCTGGGAGGGCGACGACGTGGAAGGCGTGCCTCCCGAGTACAGTTACGAAAAAGTGGAAGACATGCTGCAGGGCGTGCAGGACTACCTGAAGTTCATCAAACGGGGCTACGGACGGATGACGCACCTTGCCTCCATCGACATCCGTAATGGCCGCCTCACGCGCGAGAAAGCGCTCGCGATGATCGAGGAATGGGAGGGGCTGCGGCCCGCCAGCTTGGATATCTTCTTGCAGTGGCTGGGCATGAGCGAGGAGGAATTCTATGCCGTCGCCACGCGCCACGCGGTGAGCCCGTGGAGGCACGATCCTGCGACGACAAAGCGCGGGCCGGAATTGTGGGACCAGCCGCTGTGGCCTACGATCTGATTATGATCGCGGTCATCGATTACGGCATGGGGAATCTCGGGTCCATCACCAAGGCGCTCGACCACGTGGGGGCCGACATGTGTCTGACGAGTGATCCCGCCACACTGGCCGAAGCGGAGCGGATCGTCCTCCCCGGGGTGGGGGCATTCGCCGACGGCATGCGGAATCTGAAGCAGACCGGGCTCGCGGATGCCTTGCAGGAAGAGGTGCTGAGAAAGGGCAAGCCATTCTGGGGGATTTGCCTGGGCATGCAGTTCATCGCGCAGCGCAGCGTCGAATTTGGAGAGCACGCGGGGTTCGGATGGATCGACGCGGAGGTGGTGCGATTCCAATTCCCCGACGACTCGGCGCTCAAGGTGCCGCACGTCGGGTGGAACAACCTTCATTTCCTGCGCGACCATCCCATGCTCACGAGAATAAGAGATGCGGCGGACTTCTATTTCGTCCACAGCTATCATCTTGTGACGGCCGACGAATCCTTGGTCCTCGGCACATGCGAGTACGGATATGCATTCCCGGCATGCATCGCGAAGGGGAATCTGTTTGCCACGCAGTTCCACCCGGAGAAGAGCCAGCGGGACGGCCTCACGATGCTCAAGAATTTCCTCACCTGGCAGCCCTGATCGGCGTTTCTATGCTCAAGAACAGAATCATTCCGTCGCTCCTGCTCAAGAATGGCCGCATGGTGAAGTCCGTCCGGTTCGAGCGTTACCGCGACGTCGGGCACCCCATTACCGCTGCGAAGATCTACGATGCGCAGCGCGCCGACGAACTCATTATCCTCGACATCACCGCGAGCCAGGAGAAACGGGACATTCTCTTCGAGATCGTGCGCGAGATTTCGGCGGAATGCTTCATGCCTCTGGGAGTGGGCGGGGGAATCCGCAGTGTGGCCGACATCCGCATGCTCCTGCGATGCGGCGCGGACAAAGCCGTGATCAATACCGCCGCCGTGGAGGTGCCTGGGCTGATCGGCGAGGCGGCGGCGGCGTTCGGCAGTTCCACGATCGTCGTCTCGATCGATGCGCGCAAGCATGGGAGCGGCACGTACGAGGTCTTCACGCACGCCGCCACCAAAGCGACCGGAAAAGATCCCGTCGCGTGGGCCACGGAGGTAGTGGCGCGGGGAGCGGGCGAAATTTTCCTCACCGCGGTCGACCGCGACGGCACCATGGAAGGGCTCGATCTCGCACTCATTCGCTCCGTCGCGGACGCAGTCTCAGTTCCCGTCATCGCCTCGGGAGGAGTGGGCACGCTGGAGGATTTCAAGCGCGGCATCGTCGACGGCCACGCATCCGCCGTGAGCGCTGCGAGCATTTTCCACTTCACGGACCAAAGCCCGATCAAAACGAGGAAGTACCTCGTCGATCAGGGGTTGCATGTGCGGCCATAAAATTCACACGGCGAGCGCTTGCTTCTTGGTGTAGGGACCCCATGCGCTCTGAGGAAGAAGGACGGGGCCATACGACGACGGCTCTCCCCAAATATTGTCTTTCCACCATTCTCCGTTTTGTATCCACCACACGCGGGGATCATGGAATGTGTCGGCGATGAGGAAGAATTCGTCTTCCTTCATTCCTATCATGGCCAGGTAGTAGTCGAGCGACTTCCGTGGCAGGACATGATCGTACTGCCGCACGAGCGCGATCCCCTCTTCCCGCGTCATGAGGCCAAGGCGGATATCCTTTGAGGTGTGATCCGTGCACCGGCCGTAGCCGAACTTCACGAACTTCATCCAGTCCTTGATGCCGTTCTCGTGGATGTCGTCGACGTTGGAGGTGCGGCGGTACGTGCGCTCAAACGACTCCTCGTTCACCCGAAAGCCGAACTCCTCCATATCACGGGCATGGGCATTGCCGTCCCAATACAGGTAGACGCCCAGGAAGATGCCGCGCACACCGACCCGGTCGATCTCCTCGTCCGACGGAAACTTCGCCCACTGGAGATCCGCAGGCGTGAGCCCCTCTTCACCGACGAAATCTTCCCAATCGTAGCCGCGCAG
>JACOTD010000012.1 GCA_016178535.1 Candidatus Peregrinibacteria bacterium | reverse complement strand
TAAAAACGGCTCACGGAAGTGAGCGGCGTTCTTCCTCCTTTCCATGCTCATCTTGCATGATAATTCGTCATCTCTCCTCATGCTCATTTGCATGAGAATCGGGTGTACGGTCCATGCTCATCTTGTATGGGAGAAGACTTTGTGTTTACAATTAAAAAAACTTAGTTTACAATGGAGTCGTGGATACCAAGGGTCAAATTCTCTCCATGGCTCAAAAGAGAGGCAACCTGCAATCCAAAGAAATTGCCGATGCATTGAAGATCAGCAGGCAGTATGCCCAAAGGATCTTGAAGGATCTTATCAAACAGGGCCTGCTTATAAAATTAGGTTCTACACGAGCTGCTTCCTATGTGCCGCCCAAGTACGCGGATCAAGTGCAATGGAAATATGACAAGCGATTTCACAATCAAAATTTGGCAGAGCACTCAGTGCTCGAGGGCATTGAAAGCAGATCACAATTCCGCCGATCTTTTTCTGAAAATCAGAGGAGTATTTTTGAATATGCTTTTTCAGAAATGCTCAATAACGCCATCGAACATTCAAGCTCAAAAAATGTTCATGTGGAGGTGGAAAAGCGCACGGATACTCTCGTCTTCATGGTCAATGATTTTGGAGTCGGAGTATTTCGTAACGTCATGCAAAAACGAAAACTTCAATCTGAGTTAGAAGCAATACAAGATCTCTTGAAAGGAAAAACCACAACGCAGCCCCAAGCCCATTCGGGTGAAGGCATCTTCTTCACGTCAAAAGTGGCGGATATATTCAGCCTTGAAAGCTTCGGGAAAAAACTGACTATCAACAATATTTTGAAAGATATCTTCATCGAAGAAGTGAAACCTTCCAAAAAAGGCACGAAGGTATTCTTCCAAATTTCTTGTGATTCAAAAAAACATCTCAATGGTGTTTTCAAGGAATACCAAACCGATCCGACAGAGCATGCATTCGATAAGACTAAAATTCAGATGAAGCTTTATACTCTGGGAACTGTGCACGTATCACGGTCGCAGGCTCGTAGAGTATTGGCAGGTTTAGAAAAATTTAAGTCCATCATTCTCGATTTCGATAAAGTGCGTACGATAGGACAAGCCTTTGCGGATGAAATATTCAGAGTATTCAAAAATACATATCCCGATATTCAAATTACTCCAACAAACATGAATGAGACTGTTCGTTTCTGGGTGGAAAGGGTGGGAAAATAATTTTGGCTTACAGAAGCCAATGGTGGACATGGTACGCAAAAGTTTGAACCGGTTGGAGAAGATGATTCTTGGCTGGGCGGAGCAGATTGGGCAACTCTACGGGTGATGCATCACACATGCCCCGAAAAGGGCATAATCAGCCTCTTGATGAACTCTGTCCTCGGAGATTCCTTCACTGTTTGGAACGTGCCTTCTTGCGCAATCTGCCCATTGATGAGGACAATGAGGTGCTTTGCAAACCAATGGGCATCTTCATAGTTATGCGTGACGAGGAGAATGGGAATATCGAGCTTCTTGAAAAGATCGATCAGTCCTTTGGCGACGTCCAACTTTGTCACTTGGTCAATGTTCGAGAGCGGTTCATCCAGCAGCAGAAGGTCAGGCTTGATGGCGAGCGCCCGCGCAAGGCCAACGCGTTGCCGCTGGCCGCCCGATAACTGTGCGATGCGCCTGTCGGCGTACTCATCCATTTCTACGAGCGAAAGCATGTCCTTTGCAATCTTGTACCGCTCCTGCTTCGGCACACCCCACACGCGGAGACCGTAGGAGACATTGTCCAGTACGCTCATGTGTGGGAAGAGGCCGTAGTCCTGGGGGAGATAGCCGATATGCCGCGTTTCTATCGGTTCATGCGTCATATTCCTGTTCCCCAGCAATACCCTTCCTGTTTGCGGGCCGATGATACCGAGAATGGTGAGCAGCAGCGTTGTCTTGCCGCTCCCTGATGGCCCCATGATGACCGTTGTTTCATTCGGGTGTGCAACAAAGGAAATATCGTGCAGCACTCGGTGCTGCTCGTAGCCAGATGCCAAGTGTTCTACGGTCAACCTTTTCATGTGCGGACGGTGAAGAGCTTGAAGGACACGAGAGCGAGCGTGGACGCAGTGGTCACGAGAATTGTTGCAGCCAGCGCTTCCACGGTGAGCGTGTGTGCCTGTGTTGCGATGAAGGTCGGGATGATCTCGGTCTTTCCGGGGATCACGCCTGCGAAGAGGAGGCTTCCTCCAAGCTCACCCATCGCCCGAGACCAGCAGAGCGATACCCCGGCTCCGATGTCTCGCAGCGCCAGAGGAAGGAAGACCGAATAGAAGACTTGGAAGCGGTTTGCACCGAGCGCGCGCGCCGTCACGTTGATGCCGGTTTTGGCAATCTCGCGGAAGCCTCTCGCCGCGAAGGAGACGACGAATGGGGCACAGATGAAGAGCTTGGCGATGACGAGTGCCGTGAACGTGAGGGAGAGATTGAAATGAAGCGGCGACGTTGGTCCCAACATGAGGAGGAAGATCATGCCTTCGGCGATGGGCGGGAAGGTCTGCGGCACATCAACTGCGAGCGTCTCGATGACGACCTTTCCCGGAAAATCCTTGAGAGCGAAGACGTAACCGAGCGGGATGCCGAGAATGATGCTCAGTATGGCAACAACAATGGCGGAGGAAAAACTCAGCCAGAGCGCCGTTAAAATACGATCGTTTCCAAAAGCTGCGATTACTCCATGAAGAGAACCAACCGCCGCAACGTACTGATAAAAGAACGTGAAGGCCGACCACGTCAGAAGGAGCGCAGCGAGTACGTAGAGAATGATCATGCAATGTCGTGTCCATGTTTGATGCATCAGCCGTATAGTAGCACGTGTCTTTCGGCAGAGAAGTGAGTGCGTCTGCACATCACCGCGGTCATCACGCCCGTTGCGGATTTCGTTGCGGGTTCCAGTCATGCTTTTCGTTGCGCACAAATTTCAGCCACGCATACAGAGCGTCGTACACGACGAATCCATGCGTGAGCATTTCGCGGTCATTGCTATGCGCACGGGACAGCCCCAACGAGATTGCCAGTAAGCCAGCGCATTGGGGTGCCAGATCGAGTCGATCGGTGTCGGCTCCACGAACAATCACGGCCAGTTCATGCAGGGCGGGATCGGCCAGTTTGTACTTCTTGAGTACCGCATCGAAGCTACACAGAGGTCCATCATGCGTCAGTTCGACGCCCGGAACGTCGAAGGGAGTCGCTCCGGCCGCCTTCGCTTTTGGCAGCACCTGGTCAGGTGGCACGAACAGGAATTTTGCCGCCGTATCGATGAAACGAGTGATCAGCCATGGACAGGCAACCCGATCGATCTTGGGCCGCTCACGAGTGATCCATTTCATGCTGTTTTCAATTCTACCAGAGCAAAGGCATTGTGTTACTCTGTCAGCATGTCACACGAACATCGTCATGGTGACCGCTCTCATGAAGAGCACGGCCATACACGGACACACTGCGGAGAACACGCGCATACGCACGGCGTCGTCGATCCCTCGATTGCTTCCTCGAAGAAGGGTCTCTGGGCGGTGAAGTGGTCGTTCATCGGCCTCTTCATCACTGCCTGTCTCCAAGTCGTCGTTGTCATTCTCTCAGGGAGCGTCGCTCTCCTTGCCGATACCATCCACAACTTCGGAGATACGGCGACCGCCATTCCTCTGGGGATTGCCTTCTTCTTCGCTCGCCTCAGACCCACGAAGCGTTTTTCCTACGGCTATGGCAGAGTGGAAGACTTGGCGGGAATGGCTGTCGTGCTCATTATTCTCTTCAGTGCCATCGTGGCGGGCTACGAGGCCATCGACCGCTTCATCCATCCCCAGCACGTCAAGCATCTCTGGGCGGTCGTCATCGCCTCCATCGTCGGCTTCCTCGGGAACGAGGGAGTGGCACTGTTCCGTTTGCGGGTGGGAAAGGAGATCAGGAGTGCCGCGCTCATCGCGGATGGCTGCCACGCACGGACGGACGGCTGGACGAGTCTCGCGGTGCTCTTCGGGGCACTTGGTGTCTGGCTCGGCTTCCCGCTCACTGATCCTCTCATCGGCCTTGGCATCACCGTTGCGATCTTCTTCATCGTCTGGGATTCCGTGAAGGCGGTCTTCCTCCGGGCGCTCGATGGCGTGGAGCCAGAGATCATGGAGGAAATCACCCATGCCGTGAGCCATGTCACCGGCGTGCAGGATGTCTCCGACGTACGGGCACGATGGATCGGGCATAAGCTGCATCTGGAGATGAATATTGCCGTTGAGTCTTCTCTCTCCGTCACGGAAGGCCATGAGATTGCAAACGACGTGCAACATGAGCTCTACCATCACATAAACTACCTCTCGCTTGCCGTCGTTCACGTTGACCCCACTCATCAGTCTGGGGAGCGGTATCACCCGCATGCGTCATTGAGGGGTGAGGTTTGTCTTTTGGCTTACAGAAAACAATGGTGGAGATCCTGCGAGAGAGTTTAAACCGTCTGGAGCTGTTGATCATGGGATGGGTAGAGCCGATCGGGATGATGAAGAACGCGAAGAGAGGGTGCGTTCAGTGTTCGTCCGTGTACAAACCCTCCACGATGCGCTCGCGCGCTTGGGCGGCGTTCTTGGGCGCTGTTGGCGATCGCTCGCGATCCTCGGGGGGAAGGACACTCGCAAGTCCGACGGGGCGCCAGCGCACGCTCCCTCCGGGGCCGACGACACCGCTGAAGAGCCCCCTTCCGCAGGTGCACGCATAGACGGTTGTAAATGTTGCATCGGCCCCCAGACAGTAGGCGTAGTTGTGCATATCTTCCGGAATCATTCCCGACTTCTGTTTGGTCCACGTCTTCCCGTCATCGTTGGTCATGAACACGTTTTCGCCATGGTGGGCGACGAGCATGTGGCGGTGATCCTTCGGGTCAAAGAGCAGCTGCTCAAAGTTCGGCATGTGTCCGAGATTGTAGAGCGAGCCGATGAAGTTGCCCTGCGCATCGGGACCGTAATTGCGATACCCGGCGGTGATGTCCCGCCACGTGGCGCCGCCGTCGGTGCTCTTGAAGAGGCCGCCATACTTTCCCGAGATCTGATCTTCCGTCGAGAGCCCTGCGAAGAAGAGGTGGGATCCCGCGAGCAGGATAGTCGGATCGCTCGGAGACATCGCCATCCGGTAGGTGTACTGCAGGCGTTCATCGCCGAGTTTGCCAAACGTCGCTGCGCCATCCATGCTCTTGTAGACGCCGCCGCCGAGCAAGCCGACGTAGACGATCTTCGGATCCTTGGGATTGAACAGAATCGCGTAGGATGCGAGATCCGGCAGCGCAAGCTTCTTCCACGTGCGTCCGCTGTCACGCGACGCGTACACGCCGTATCCTGCCGGAGTTTCCGCCCGGTCTTTGCCGAGGCTCAGGAGCACATGGGCGGGATTGCCCGGATCGACGGCAAGAATCTTGACGACCGCGCCATCGGGGCCCGGTTGCGGGTGCGGGGTCCACGTTGCCTTGGCGCCCTTCACCGCCACTGCGAAGACCATCAGGCCGCCGGTGGGACCAAAACCCGAGGCGTAGAGCCTGGAAAAATCCCCGGGAACGGTTGCCATGCTCATCACGAAGGTGTCATTCCCCAGGACGGTGAAGGACGCGCCACCGTTCTCGGAATAATAGATTCCAGGACGATCCCAGCTCATCACGTAGAACCGTTTCCCGTTTGCAGGATCCACGGAGACTTCCCGTGTGGCACTCGCGACCAAACCCGCGCTGACGTCCGCGAACCGCTTCCCACCGTTGGTTGAACGATACACGCCGAAGCCGCGCGCTCCCGCGAAGAGGGTGTTCTTGTCAGTGAATGCGAGCTCCGTCACCGTTGCGGGGAGCTCGGCGCCGCGGTTGAGAAGCTTCCAACCCTTCGCATCGTTTCTCCAGATTTCCCCCGCCACGTTCCCGGCCCAGAGTGCGCCGTTGTTCCAGGTCAGGCTGGTCACGAGGTCCGGTCCTCCGAGAGACTTCCAGCGCGATGCCCCCTCGTCGAGCACGTAGGCCTTCCCCCCCTCCCGCACGTTGTACTGCAGGAGTCCGGTGAAGAGGGAGAGGTTCTTTCCGTCGGGATCGACGACGAATTGCCCCGTGCGCATCTGGTCGAGGCCGGCGGAGAGCGCGGTCCAACTCTTTCCCCGGTCATCCGAGCGGTACACGCCCTCGCTTTCCGTTGCCAGGTACATGCGATCGTGGAAGAACACGAGGTGATTGATCGGCATGGGCTTGCCGAACGCATGGACCATCATCCACGTTTTCCCTTGATCGGGGCTCATCACGATGGAGGCTTCCTCATGGTAATCCTTCCCGGCCACGTAGATCTTCCGATGATCCTTCGGATCGATGGCAATCGATTTCGAGCTGTAGTTATCGACCTGTAACTGAGGCAGGAACCCGTCGCAGAGGCCCTGCCAGCTCTTGCCGCCATCCGTGCTCTTCGCGAGACACGCGATGAGTTGTGCGGCGTACACTATGTGAGAATCCACGGGATCGACGACAAAATCAAAGGCGCGATTCTCGGGCAGTCCGTGCCAGATGCCGATCTGCTGCCACTGGCTGCCGATGAACTTGTAGATGCCGCCGGAGTAGAGAGATGCCCATACCTCACCGTTCACCGTCTTCATCCTGTTGATGACTCCTCCGATGGGCCCGGCCGTCTGCTGCCAATCGACGTGGCTCTCGGACGTTCCTGCGCTCACGGTCGCCGGAAAAAGACCGCCCCCCGCGGCAACGATCACGGCGAGCTGCAGACCGATGCCGGAGAGAGATATCGCCTGTTGCATGTTCATGCCGAACATGGCTCTTGAGAGTAGAGCATGTTTCTTGAAAAACAAGAACGAATTGCGGCTCGCCACCTTCCTCCGCTTGCGAGTTACGGAAAGGCAAGCGCGAGGCTCGCCGCAGCGAGCGAAGTGCGGTGGAGATGCCGGAGAAAATTTCACCGCCTTTCTTGTCTCAAGGGACAGTCACGATCCCCATAACTACAAAACACGCAACAATCATGATCCTTCGCCTTGATGAGAGCCTTGCAGTTCCTACAGACGTAGAAAGGAACGCAGGAAGAGGTTGGGATCGTGGCTTCCTGCACATGGCCGCATTTGGGACACGTCAGGTGTGCAACCGCCGACGGTGGCTCGTGTGCAGTCATGGTTCACTTGGAGTGATCGAGCAGCCACTGGGCATCGTTGAGTCCCTGCGCCACCTGCTGATGCTCCGTCCCCTTATCGACGACGAGCACGGGAACGGATGTGCCGCCGTCCGTCAGGGTCTGCATGTCCGCTACATCCGACTCAGAGATGGTCACGTCATGATTGCTGTATGATATCTTCCGTTCTTGCATGATCGTCTTCAGCTGCTTGCAGTAGCCGCACTGGGGAGTGGTGTAGAGATCGAAGGTGTGCATAGATTCGGAGGGAAGTTGCAGGATCATTCTCCGTCGGCTCTGTTGCCGATGCAGTAGCCTAGGCTACTGCATCGTGAGTCACTCGCACGCCGGTGATGGAGATCGTCGATCATCGATGAGCCTTCCATGTGCGGTAGGAGAGGACTGTCACGAGAACGAGGAGAGCGAGAGCAGGCAGGAGAACGTAGTCCAGGTATGGCGCTATGATCCCCAGGCCTGCTGCGCCGAGCGCAAGCACGAGGATCGGCGTGAAGCAGCAGATGGCAACGGCAATGGTGCCGAGCACTGCTGCATGGAAGTGCCGCCCGGCCGCTGCCTCGGTGCTCATGAAACGGGGAGGAGTTCTTCTGCTTCCTGTTCTGTGAGCTTGCCGACGTGAACGATCTTGCCGTCCCGGATGATCGTGGGGACAGACTTCACGTTGTACTCCTTCGCAGGTTCGCAGCACTCATCGCCGCTGCAACGATGCTCTTTCACTTGGCAGCCGCAGCCGCGCTTCTGGATGGCAGAGCACAAGGTCGTAAGGGTTGCCCTGCACAGAGGGCAGTCCGCTGAGAAGACGCGAAACGTGGCCGCCTGTGGTGAGCTGGATCGAACCATAGAAATGGGGGGAAGAAAGTACAGAGAAAGAGCTACGAGGTTCGTTTCTTGTTGGAGCAGCAAACACGCTGACAGTATTTGTCTACGTGCGTATTCATCAGTCGGAAGAGAGGTCCCGCCGTCTCCTCATTCACGGAGTAGATGCGCTCCTTTCCGTTGGTCGTGCTTTTCACGAACTGACAGATCCTCAAACG
This sequence comes from Candidatus Peregrinibacteria bacterium, assembly GCA_016178535.1. Lineage (GTDB taxonomy): Bacteria > Patescibacteriota > Gracilibacteria > Peribacterales > Peribacteraceae > JACOTD01. Next base: position 32,661 of record JACOTD010000012.1, on the reverse strand, counting down.
CTTGAGGTGATGAGAGACGGTGGACTGCTCCATGGCGCTCTTCTCCACGAGCTCCGTGACAGTCAGAGGCTTCTTCAGGAGGAACAGCATAAGCTCCATCCGCTTGGGATTGCCAAGGGTCTTGAGGAACTGCTGATGAGCAGGAGATAGCACATTGAAAATATAGCATATGATAAATATTCAATGCAATAGATTTTTCGTGATTCTCTGTCCCCCTATCAACGACGAGCACGGGAACGGATGTGCCGCCGTCCGTCAGGGTCTGCTTGCCTGCGAGGTCTATCTCGGAAGCAGTGACATTGTGGCTGCTGTGTGGAATCTTCCGTTCCTGCATGATCGCTTGCCACTGCAGTCCCGATGCGGGGCGAGCTATACGAGAATCCGGAGAACTGATCCTCATGAGCCGTTCGTGCTTTCTGTAGCCTGCGCCACGGCATTTGCTCGGCTCATCGCAGGGTCATGCCCCCGCCTCTCCGAGCAGATCATGGATCGCCTTGTCCATCGTCTCGTATTCGCCCTCGCCGAAGTGCTCGTAGCGGATAGTACCCTGCGTATCGATGATGTACGCCGCGGGCCAGTACTGATTCCCAAATGCATTCCATGTCGCAAAGTCGTTATCTTGGACGACAGGATAGGTCAGGCCATCTTTCTTGATGGCATCTCGCAAGTGATCGGCACTCTTCTCGAAGGTAAATTCCGGCGTATGCACTCCCAGGACCACGAACGGCTTCTCTCTATACTTGTCCCAGTAGCCCTGTATCGCGGGAAGGGTATGGATACAGTTGATGCACTCGAACGTCCAAAAGTGCACAAGAACCACTTTTCCTCTCAGTGAGGCAATCGTCAGCGGATCACTATTGAACCACTGTCCGAGTCCCTGGAGCTCAGGCGCCTTGCCGAGTATGGGGAGATCAGACTGTACCGATAGAGTGTGCCTCGAGGAGGAAACGGAAACAGACGAAGAAGAAATTTGAGCGGGAGCGAACAGTCCCGCATACACAGATTTTCGGATGGATAAAGGGCAGTTCCTCCACCATGTCTTCCGTTGCAAATGAGTGACCTCTGCCCCCCGTTGGATGTTTTGCTGGTACGTCGCGCGGAGACGTTCCGCGGTACACCTGGTCTTGGCCGCCTTCACGAGCGTCAGCGGAACAATGACGAAAAGGAGAGCCACGATCAGAAACAATTTCTGCATGATTTCAGGAGCCGAATGTGAATGCGTATGCGGCAACGCCTTTGCCATGCAGTTTCAAGACGACATCGTGTTGTCCGTAGGAACCTTTGAAGAGGGTATAGAGATCATGATTCTGGATGGCGATCGTTTTGTATGATGTTCCGTCCACTTCGATATCCGCCTTCACCGGTTGCGTGGACGTTTCCGGGCCGAGCACGAGATTCACTTCACCAGCCAACGCTCTGATGCGAATCTCGCCGCTGTCGCTCTGCAGCACTTGCCGTTCGTCCGCTACGAGCTGCCATGTTCCAACGAGGTAGAACTTGTGAAGGTTCATGCGCGTCGGTGCAGTGTAGGTGTGGACGGCGGCGTCTGGCTGACCCTGGGCGTTGCCGAAGCTGTCCCAGCTGCGGGAATGGAGATACGTCTCCGGGGTGACGTCTCGCTGTCGACGGGCGGCTTCTGGCGGCATGGACTTCGAAACCGAGGCGGAGCCGATCTCCGCGAGCAGACTGGTCACCGCCTGATCCGTCTCGTCGTACGCCCCCTCGCCGAAATGGGTATAGCGAATGTTTCCCTCGGCATCAATCAGGTAGTGGGCGGGCCAGTACTGATTGTTGAAGGCATTCCACGTCCCGTAGTCATTGTCCTGCGCGACGGGATACGTGAGGCCATGCTCCTTGATGGCCGCTGCCACATTCTTCTCGCTCTTCTCGAACGTGAATTCCGGCGTATGCACGCCGATGAGCACGAAGGGTTGATCCTTGTGCTTCTGCCAGAGCGCCTCCAGATAGGGCAGTGTGCGGATGCAGTTGATGCAGCTGTAGGTCCAGAAGTCGATCAGGACGACCTTGCCCTTCAAGTCTTGGAGCGAGAGCGGCGGACTGTTGTGCCATGGACCCAAGCCCACGAATGCGGACGGTGCGGCACCGAGAATGGGCAAATCGGATTTCACTCTCGTTTGCAGAGCTCCTGGAACGGGCGTTTCCCCTGAGGCCGCATTTCCTGCTTCGGATGAAACGAGAGAGGAAGTGCGAACCGAGCTGGTGGGGGATGAGGCAGAGGACGATGAACGCTGAGGAGATGCTGTGCGTCCAATGTCCTTGCCGAAGATCTTCTCTTCAATCGTCGTGCCAAGGGTTCCATAGGTTCGTGCCAAGGGTTCCATAGGTCGTGTGCGTGATCAGCCAGATCTGCAGATCCTGAAACAGATTGTAGTTGAAGCCGATGGCAGCGAGGATGAGGATCACGCCGGATGCCTGTTTCACGCGTCCGCTGTAGCGGCTGAGAGCGCGCACGGAGTGCGTCGCAGCTTGTCCGCCATAGCCGATGAGGAGGAGTGGGATGCCCGCTCCCATTGCATAGGCGCTCAGGAAGAGGAGTGCCTTCAACCCCGGCTGATTGCGTACGATGGAAAGGGCAAAGCCAAGAGCAGGTCCAGCGCAGGGAACCCAGACGAGCCCCATGGTGAGACCGATGATGAAGGCCGTGAGGAGGGAATTCGCTCCCAATCCAGTGCGAGCCGCCCCCTGCACGTCGCTACCGAGTTGCTGGATGGCCGATGCCACCCTGCCGCCGATTTTCATTGCAATGATGCCGAGAACGGCCGCTATGAGTATGGCGATCCATCCCTTATCCAAGAAGAAGATGCTGCCGAGAACAGCTCCTGTGAGCTGGATCGCACGTTTGTGAAAGAGGAATCCAAGCCCGAAGAGCAGGAGGACATAGAAGGTTGCGATCCGGATGTAGTCCGCCAGCTCGACGAACTGGCTCAGCACGACCTGCAGGAGGAACGTGAAGCCGACGAAGCTCAGGAGCAGTCCGAGGATCGTCACCAGTGGTCTCAAGCGGTTTCGATCGGCGATGCTCACACCGAGGACAATCGGGATCAACGGCAGGATGCACGGCAGGAGGATCGTGAGGAGTCCCGACGTGAAGAGCGTGAACGCGATGGAGAGCATAGAAGAGATGGAGAGAGATGGTCGCAGAAGACGACGCCTTACGCCTTGAGGAGATCCCGTAACTCCTCGTCGCTCGGACCGGTGAGGATGGTGATGAGATTGCCTTTGCCATCGACTTTCACGAACGTGTGTTGGTACGTGACGCCGTACTTCTGTTCGAGGGATTTCTCCGTGTCGTAGTTGATTCTGTAGATCGTCAGCAATCCATCGCCGTGAGTGTACCACGAGGTGAGCGTCTGGTTGGTCTGGTGGCAAATGGGGCACCACGCGGCGAAGAAGTAAAGCATCTTGGGCTACACGGGGCAAACTTCGCTGCGCGAAGTTTGGTGGAGATGCCGGGAATTGAACCCGGGTCCAACGTGGAGTGCGATGGCTCGTACTGTCGTGTTCCTTCCGCGTTCCGCACCCCTGAGGAAGGAACAAGGAAAGGTGCGGAGGATGATGTCGGAAGTCAGGCGGAGCGCGACATCAGACGCTCTGCCTGTCTCGCTGGTGGCGCCTCATCCCCGTAGCGAGAATCGGGGGTGAGACGTGTCCGCAGCACGTGCGGACTTAGGCGAATGCCGGTGCGAACGAAGGCACGAAGCTTCTTGCGAAGCCTGTGACCTTGCTCACGAAATCGGAAACGCGATCTGTCAGTTTGGCAGATATGGTGCGCAGCGGTGGGTGACGGGAACCGTTGCCATCCCGAACAGAAGCACGACCGGACTCGTATCACGCTGTCGAAACCTGTCATCCCCCAAAAAAACTCAGAGAAACAGAAAAGCATGAGAGACCGAGAACTTCTCGCCCATGGTTTCAGAGAGCGAAGACGATGAGCATAGCATGATCCTTGGCATTGCGGAATGTTTGCGGGGAGAGATTGTTCTGCAGATGCAGATGCTGATGAGAGATGCTATAGTCGCGCAGACATTCCCCCCCTTTTTCTATGCAGCGCTTCTTCGCGACGAACCATGACTACGGCACCCTCCTCCTGCGCGTGGGGGCCGGTGCTGCCATGCTGCCCTTCGGCATTCTCAAGCTCCAAACGTTCACGGGAACGATGCAATTTCTGACGAGCCAGGGAATTCCATCGTTCATCGCGTTCCTTGTCATTCTCGGCGAGAGTGTAGGCGCGCTCAGCATGATCGTGGGTTTTTGCACACGATTCTGCGCAGCATCGCTGGCGGTCATCATGATCGGCGCTGTGGCGGCGACGTACGGCAGCGGCTACATGACCGGATTCGTCATCCCGCTCCTGTTCCTCTTCATGTTCCTGCCGCTCATCGTCCATGGCGGTGGAGCCTGGTCTGCAGACGAAGCCATTGCGAAGAAGATCGTGTGACGGCGACGCCCGGCAGCAGCTCTCTCTTCTTGAATGCTCACGATCTCGACGCAGACCTCATGATGCACTTTGCTTCGCCTTCACCGCGAACGGGAGCATGAGCGAGACGGTCGTTCCTTTGTCTTCCGTACTCGCGATGGCGATCGTGCCGCCGCACCGCTCCACGATCTCCCGTGCGGTCGCGAGCCCCATGCCGTTGCCGACCGGTTTGTATTTGGCGGCGTTCGACGCGCGGAAGAATTTCTCGAAGACGCGCGGCAGATCTTCCTCCGGAATGCCGTGGCCCTGATCGGCGATGGCGATGGAGCACATCCCCCACTTCTTCTTCACCGTTACCGTGATCGCCGCGTTTGGCTTGGAGAACGCAATGGCGTTTTTCAGCAATTCCCGGAGGATCGAGAAGAGTTCCTCGCCGTCGGCCTGGACGGGCGGGAGTGTTTCATCGATCTTCATCTTCACGGTGAGGAAGTGCGCGTTGAGCTCCATGCGCGCTTCCTCCACCGCCCGCACGACGAGGTACTTGAGCGAATCGATCGTGTCCTTGCGGTAGTGCCGGGCGTCCAGGCGGGCGGTCGTTCCCTTGCTCAGCGATTGCATGAGCGCATCGAGCCGGTCGACGCCCTCCTTCACTTGCGCGTAGATTTCCTTCCTGTCGATCGTGCTCTCCATCTCGGGATCTTGCAGGATCTCCAGCCACCATTTGAAGGTTGCGAGCGGCGCCCCGAGCTGATGGGTGGCAAGATCCAGCAGCGCCAGGCGCTCGGATTCCATCTGTTCCCGCATGCCCGCGGACGATGTGTGCAGCGCCCCCGCCAAACGCGCGAGATCGAAGCCGGCCATGGCCGCGGCGAGGATGCACAGCACGAGGATCATTTCCTCCCGCTGCACGGTGCTGAATTGCTGCAATCCGACGAATCCGAGGATCGTCGTCGCGATGTGCATTCCATGCAGGGCGGATGCATCGAACAGATCCACCATCAAGAGCCCCGATGCGGCGATCACCACGAGCGCGCACAACGCCGAGCACAGCGCGTACCACGGCAAGCGTTGCCTGGTTCCCGCCGGGCGGACTGCAGTCTTGAGGAGGGGCATGGTGTGAGTTTTCCCCATAGTATAGCAGATTTTTGTGGATTGCCCTAGGTCGATGGGGAGTGATTCAGTGGCTCAGCGATTCAGTCAGTCATGCTGTTCATGGATCTTCCCGATTCGATCGATGACGGCTACACTTGGCGCACGTTCATCTCCTTCATGCAACAAGACGACATCCAGAAGCGGCTCGACGATTTTCTCGCGGAGCTGGGCATCCCGGGGTTCGTCATCTTCGGGTGGAAGAAGAGCGAGGACGAATTCGGCGTCGCCTCCTCGTACCGTGACGTGCCAGCCCCCGCAGCCATCAAGGGTGTCAGTTGGGCCCTGAACGATCTCATCAATAAGACGATGTAGTGGAGTGAGTGATGAGGGAACGAATAGTTCGATGGTGTGATGGCTAGATGGTTCGCAAGCGATTCTCAGAGTTCGTTTCCATCGATCTCGATCTTGCTTTGCAACCATCTCACCATCGAACCATCTGGCCATTCTCCGAGCGTGCGACTAGTCTCTTCCCAATGCGAAGATCCATTCTCTCTCTCTTCGGCGCGTTGTTTCTTATTTTTTGTGTATCGACTGCTGCCCTTGCCAAGCTCCTCTCAACGCCGTTCGATCTTTGGAGAAGCGCGGACAGCGTGTTCGTCGGCCGCATGAAATTCGTCGGGGAGATGCCCCAGGTGCGGCTCATCCATCCGTTCAAGGGGCCGTTCCCCGAGTCCGTCGTCTTTCTCTCGCAGAGCGATGATTGGGGAAACGCCCTCGCGGATCGGGAGCCGTACCTCCTGTACGCGAAGAGCCAGAACGGCGTCGCCTCGATTGTCAGCGCCAACACGCCTGATCACGCGCCGGAATTCAGCGTGCTCCTCTACAGTCAGGTTGCCTGCGCGCTCGCATTCCTGTTCCTGCTCTCCGTTGCCGCGCGACTCCTTCTGCGTCCCTCGCGACCGTTCGCCGCTTGCGGCATGGTCATCGGTCTCCTCATCGCAGCCGCGATCGTCCTCACGCTGCCGGTGGAACGGATGCTCAGCTTCTTCACATCCAGCTACGCGACGATGGCAGCATCTCCGCTCGTTGCATTCCTTTGCTCCATGCTCGGGCTCATCATCGGCTCATGGGTCGATGCGCGATTGCTCTCTCGCCCGCATGTTGCACGAGGGCTCTTGCAATTTCTCTCGGTTGTGATTCTCCTCGTGGTGTTTCGAATGGTCATGGCGCACGAGTCATTCCGCGCACTCATTCTCAGCGCCGCATTCCTCCTCGTTGCGGACGCGTGGAAGCGCCAACTCCATCGCAGCGACGATCCGACGGCGAAGAAAATCTTCGGAGCAACCGGATGGTGGATGCTCGGCGCTGCACTGGTTGCCTTCTTCAGCGCCGCTGCGGGGGTGATGCAGGGGTGGGCGGCGTGAAAGGAAAAAGATCGAAGATACAAGAAACAAGATGCAAATCTATGTCCTCGCTTCGTAGTGCAGCACTTCCTTCATCACCCAGTTCGCGAGACCCACCAGGAGCGAGAGGAAGATCCATCCGGCGATGCCGCCGTTGATCTGGAGCGAGACGACGGTCGGATCCATCGCACCGACGATCAGGATCGTGAGCCAGAGGAAGATGCCGTTGACAATCACGACCGTCAGAATCGTCGCGAGCAATCGCAACGGCAGCGTGATGAGGGTGAGGAGCGGCCGGACGATCGCATTCATCAGCGTGAGCAATGCCCCGATCACGACGAAGGCCGTCCAGCCTCCTTCCACGGAAACGTAGTCGGAAAGATACGTTGCGAGTCCCCAGACGAGGAGGACATTGAGGACGAACCGGACGATGATGCGGGCAGGGGCGGACATGGGAGAAGTGTAGCAGCGGTTCGCTTCGATCACACTCAGGGCAGGCAGCGGTTCCGTGATGGAAGTTTCTCTTCTCCTTCGCCGCTGAATCACTTCTTTATGGTGATCGTCACGGAATGGTCATCGTCGAGTTGGATCACATGGTGCTCTCCGTCCTTGTTCCCGTCGACGACGACGTTCGTCTCGCGTTCAATGACTTCTTTGTTGTGCTGAATCAGATCATCCGCTCCCTCGATTGAAAGCGTCACGCGATCGGTGACCGCGAAGCCTTCCTCCTTCCGCAGCTTCTGGATGGCGCGGAGAAGGTCTCGGAGCATCCCTTCCTTCTTCAATGCCGGCGTCACGGCCGTCTCCATGCTGACGACGATCCCCCGGTCCGCCGCGATATTCTCCCCTTCGCGTCCGCGGTAGACGATCGTGACTTCTTCGGGGGAGAGAACTTCTTCGAGAATCAACACCTCGCCGTTCTCCTTCACGGTGAAGTCGCCGCTCTTCCCGGCGATGATGATCTCTTGCACGCGACCCCCCAATCGCGGCCCGACCTTCCGCGCGTCCACCTGTGCGATCGCCTGCGCGAGAGACCCCGGATCGTCCACCACTTCGATGGCCTTCACGTTCAATTCTTCCTGCAGGAGCCGCAGTTCATCGAGAGTGAGATCGCCGCCTTCCCGAAGAGATTGCGGAATCGCCGCCGTCGCCTTGCTGAGCGGCTGACGCAGCTTCACCTTCCGCTCGGCGCGCACCGAGAGCCCGAGCGTCACGATCATCCGCAGGAGCCGCGTGCGCGAGAGGAGAATCTCTTCCTCCTTCGTCAGTGCCCGAGGGGCCGGCCAGTCGGTCAGGTGGATGGATCCGTGCTCCTCGGGAACGAGGTTCAAGTAGATCGCCTCGGTGATGAACGGGCAGAAGGGTGACAGGAGCTGGCAGAGGGTCAGGAGAACATCGAAGAGCGTGTGGAGAGCCGCATGGCGATCCTCTCCATGGTCATCGAATGCCGTCTCCGTATGAATGCCGCTCTTCCCGGCGAATCGCCGGCGCGAGAGACGGATGTACCAATTGGTGAGCGCGTCGATCGTGTCGTGCAGCTCCGCACAGGTTGCGGAGAGATCGTAGCCGTCGAGTTGCTCCGTCATCCTATTCACGAGATCCTGCACCTCGGCGCGGATCCAAATATCGAGCGGATGCGTCGAATGTCTTCGAGTTTCACTCGCTTCCCACGTGGCCGCGTTCGCGTACGTCACGAAAAATGAATACGTGTTCCAGAGGGGCAGCAGGACGCTCCTGACCGTCTCGAGCACGAGTTTCTCCGAGAAGCGCAGGTCTTCGCCACGCACGGCAGGCGAACTCATGAGCGCGAAGCGCACGGCATCGGCCCCGTGCTTCTCCACGACCTCGAGCGGCTCGGGGTAATTCTTCAGCCGCTTGCTCATCTTCCTGCCGTCCTCCGCGAGCACCGTCCCGTTCACGATGCAGTGGCGAAACGCCGGAAGGTTGAAGAGCGCCGCGCTGAGCACCGTCAACGTATAGAACCACCCGCGCGTTTGGTCGATCCCCTCGGCGATGAAGTCGGCGGGAAAGCCGGGGGGCAATTCGCCACTCGCAATTCGCAATTCGCCCTTTTGCTCCTGATCAATTGCGAAGTACGAAGTGCGAAGTGCGAAGGGAAAGTGCCCCTGCGCATACGGCATCGAGCCGCTCTCGAACCAGCAATCGAGCACCTCGGGGATGCGCCGGAGGAGGGGATGGAGGGTGAGCGTCTGCAGTTCGGCATTCTCCTTCGCATGATCAATCGCCTGCTTGTGCGTCAGATTCTCCGCGAGCGCTGCGAGCCCCTGAATGACCCCCTTGTGCGTGACGATGAGGATCTTCTTCCCGGAAAATTCTTCGAGGAGACGGTCGTAGGCGCGCTCCATGCGCTGGAGAAATTCTGAGAGGCTCTCGCCGCCCGGCGGTGTTGCGTGCTGGGAAACCGGACTCTGTTTCTCGTGTATCCGCGGGTGCTTCTTCATCACGTCATCGATGGACGTCCCGCTCCATTCACCCGTGAACCGTTCGCGGAGCTCTCTCCATTCACCCGCGAGCGGAACGCCGAGCTCCTTTGAGAGGATGGCGGCTGTCCCGGCGGTCCGTTTCAGATCGGAAGAGAGGATCACGTCGAATGTTTTCTTCGCGAGCTTCTTCGCGAGCGCATGCGCCTGGCTTCCCCCTTCGCCATTCAGCGGCTCGTCGACATCGCCGCCTTGCACTTTGCGCTCCTTGTTCCAGTCCGTCTCCCCGTGCCGCACGATGGTCACCTCAACGCTCTTCTCGTTCGGAGATCCTGGCCACCGAATCGTATCGACGGTCTCCCTGTGGAGATCGAGTTCCTTCCCCGTGTCGTGATCCCAGTAGAAGGTGAACGGCTCGGCGAAGCCCGGGTAAGGCTGGTGCGAGATCTTCACCGGGTCTTCGCCCGTGAAGAAGGTGCGGATGTTCTGGAGGGGATCGGCGTGCGTGACGATCACGATGTGCTCGCCGCGGTGCCTGGGCAGGACGTCGGTCAAGAAATCGCTCATGCGCGCGTGCACGTGCTTCCAGGTCTCCATGCCCGGGAAGTGGTAGATGCTCTCCATCTTCCCCGTCTCGAGCTTGTGGGCTCTCCTGGCTCTCACGAGCGTGAGGTCGGAAAAATCGATCGATGTGCCCTCGTACTCGCCGAATTCCACCTCGCGGAGGCGCTCGTCAGTCACTGCCTCCGCGTCCGTCTCCTCCGCGATGATCGCCGCCGTCTGCGTCGTCCGCGCGAGCGGGGAGCAGTAGATCCGCGCGATCGTCTCGTCGGAAAGGCGATCCGCCGTCGCGCGCACTTGGTTCTTCCCCTTCGCCGTCAGATCCGTTCCGGGTGGTTTTCCCTGGTAGAGCGGCGCCACGTTCCCCCCGCTCTCACCGTGGCGCAGCACCGTTACTTTCGTGAACCGGATCGGTTTGCGCTTCATCAGATCGTCCCTGCTCCCGATCACCTCCGTCTCTCCCGTCTCGCTGCATCGCCAGATCGGCAGCGGCGTGCCCCAGTACCGCGAGCGGGAGATCGCCCAGTCGCGCGCATTCTCGAGCCACTTCCCGAACCTTCCATCGCGGATGTGCGAGGGCACCCACTCCGTCTCCGCGTTCGCCTGGAGCATGTTCTCCTTGATTTTCTCCACCGAAACGAACCAGGAGGAGGTCGCATAGTTGAGGAGGGGAGTATCGCATCGCCAGCAATGGGGGTACGTGTGAGAGTAGTTTTCCGCAGCGAACAGCTTTCCGTGCGCATCGAGCCATGCGGCGATTTTGTGATCGGTCTTGCTGGGATCTTCCTTCGGCTTCACGTGCATGCCGGAGAACTCTCTCACGTCGCTCGTGAACGTTCCGTCCATGTGAACGTGCTGGAGGAGGGGAACCCGCTCTCGCTTCCCGATGTTGCAGTCGTCCTCGCCGAATCCCGGTGCGATGTGCACAACGCCCGTTCCCTCGTCAATCGTGACGAATTCCCCTGGCACGATCCGGAAAGCGCTTCTCTGGTATTCTTCGGCGAAGTAGGGGAAGAGAGGACCATACTTTTTTTCGAGAAGTTCTTTCCCTGAAAATGGATTACCAACGATTTTTTCGGTATCAAAAATTGGCATACCTGGTTCATGCGCTTTGGCGTACATGAGTGAGTGCAATACATTTTTTGGATTTTCACGGTTATTCCATATAGCTTCTGCAACAATGCAGAATTCATTTTTGTATTTAAATTTCACGTATTGGATATTAGGATTCAAAGCAAGAAACAAATTCCCAGGTAGCGTCCACGGAGTCGTCGTCCACGCGAGGACGAATGTTCCCGGCTCATCGATGAGTTCAAACTTCGCCGTGACGGAATAGTCCGTGATCTCTCTGTATCCCTGCGTCACTTCGAAATTGGAGAGCGATGTCTGGCATCGCGGACAGATATGCATCGGCTTGCGGCCCTCGTAGATCAGCTCCTTCTCCGCGAGCGAGGCGAACACCCACCAGATGCTCTCCATGTATTCGGGGTCCATGGTCCGGTAGTCGTGATCCATGTCGACCCACCTTCCCATGCGTTCCACGACGACTCTCCATTCCTTCGTGTGCCGCTGGACGGCGCTGCGGCACAAGTCATTGAACGCTTTCACGCCCATGGCCTCGATCTCCTTCTTGCTCTTGATGCCGTGCTCCTTCTCGATGATGTTCTCGATGGGGAGCCCGTGGCAGTCCCACCCGAAGCGCCGGTCCACGCGTTTGCCGCGCATGGTCTGGTACCGGGGGATGACGTCCTTGATCGTCCCCGCGAGGAGGTGGCCGTAGTGGGGGAGCCCGGTCGCAAACGGCGGCCCGTCGTAGAAGCTGAAGCAGTCTTCCCTCGCCCCTTTTTTCCCGTCGAGCGGGTCTCCCTCCTGGCGGCTCCTCTGATGAATCGATCGCTTGAACGTGTTTTCCTCACGCCACTCCTTCAGAATGCCACGCTCGAGCGAGGGGAAATTCTGCCGTGGATCGACGGGGTCGAACATCAGACAGAGTATAAAGAGGAGATCTCGGCGAAGACAGGGGTCTGTTTTGTATGGTGTTGGTGTTTTGACCTTACCCCTAACCCCTCTCCTCCTTCCATTTTCCTTTCTTCGATGTAGGAGAATGTTCCTGAAGGCTCTGAGCAAGGAGAGGGGAATGTTTTGTTTGTTTTTTTGCTGCCACACGACAAAACATAAACAAAACACCCCCCTCTCCTGCCGTTCCTGCACGAGAAACATGCAAAAATTCTGAAGGAAAGGACAGCCCAAGAACAGGAGAGGGGTTGGGGGTGAGGTCACAGAAACAACAAACACCAACACGCGTTCTGCTACCATGATGAGCCTGTGGAGGACATTGAGCAGAGCTTCCAACGCGCCATTCGATCCTTCGCCGACGCCGAGCGAGGGCGCATCGGGGAGGCGCTTGCCTTCGCGAAGAGGATTCATGCGAACCAGACGCGCGAGGATGGAACGCCGTACGCAGAGCACCCCATCGCCGTCGCGCTGATCCTGTGCGAATGGGATGCCGACAGCGAAACCATCCAGGCCGCCCTCCTCCACGATGTCCTGGAGGATTCCTCCGTGACGCGTGCGGAGCTGGAGCAGACCTTCGGCCCGGTTGTCGCGTCCCTCGTCGAAGGAGTCACGAAGTTTACGCAGGCGGACATGGTGAGCGCCGCATTCGATCGCAAAATCGAAACACTCCGCAAGCTCCTCGACGTCATGCGCCGCGACATCCGTGCGATGCTCATCAAACTCGCCGACCGCCTGCACAACATCCGCACGGTCGGAGTCTTGCCGAAGGAGCGCCAAGAACGCCTGGCCAGCGAGACGCTCGAGATCTACGGCATCATCGCGCGTCACCTGAGCATGCACGATCTGGAGCGGGAATTCGGGGAAGTCTGCGTTCCCATCCTCTCCCCCGCGCAGGCGGAGGAGTTCGTGCAGATGCGCAGCCGCTCCTCCCCGAAGATCCTGGCAATCGCCACCGCCGTCGAAGAGAGCGTGCAGCAGGCAGCGCGCGGGGAGCTTCAGCTCGTCCGCAGCGATGCGCGATCCATGCAGCACCTGCTCCAGCTCCAAACCGAAGGCAAGCTCTCCGACGAACAGACCTTCACGCTCGTCCTGCTCGTCCGCGATGAAGATGCATGCTACGCGATCCTGCGGATTCTCCACGCCCTCTACCGTCCTGTCGGCTCCCGCTTCCGCGACTTCATTGCCGCCCCTACCGAGAGCGGCAGCCAGGGCATCTCCACGACCGTCATCGGCCCCGAGAATTCCCTGCTCGAAGTCCGCATCCGCACCTGGGAGATGGATGTGCAGCAACGCCTCGGCATCGTGCGATCGGTCTTCGGCGGGACGATGGGGGGTCCCGGCGATTCTTGGATCCGCCGTTCCCAGGTGCTCGACCAATCCACCCGCGAGAGCAGCGAGGCATTCTGGACCGCGCTCCAATCCGATCTCCTCCACGAGACCGTCAACGTGACGGTCGACGGAAACTCCCTCGCGCTGGCCCTCGGCAGCACTGCGCTCGACGCCGCGTACGCGCAGCTGGGCAAGGACGCTCATCGCATCGCCGCAATCGACAGAAACGGCGCCCCCGCGCGCTTCTCCTCCATTCTCTCCGATGATGACGTGCTGCGTGTCACGTTGGACAAGCATGGCACCGTCTCCTTCGAGCGGCTCCAGGATGTCGTGAGCAGCTTCGCCAGAAACCTCATCACCGAAGCGCTCAAACAGCGCAGTCGCGAGGAGAAGATCCGCGTCGGGAGTCAGTTGCTGCAGAAGGAATTCGACCGCTTCAAGAGGGGTCTCATCGGCGAGCTCACGAAAGGCCAACAGCATGACGTTGCCGCGCACTTCCGCCGCCAGAGCTTCGAGGAAGTGGTGGCCATGGTGGGTGAGGGCGTTCTCGAGGCTCGCGACATCGTCTTCCACCTCTTCCCGGAGCATCGGACATTTTCGTTCCGTGCGGCTCCAGTATCCCACCTGCCGCAATCGTTCCGGCTGCACGTGCGCGGGACGCAATCGAGCCAGCAGGATGTCCTGCATCTCCTCACGAGCATTGCGCGCATCGAAGGCATCGATATCCGCCAGGTCGATGTAGTGTCGCAGACGCCGGGAACCTTCGATCTCTTCCTCCGCGGTCGCGCGCCGGATCGCACCCACTTTGCGGAGTTCCTCACCGTCCTCGAGCGCCAGGAGTGGATCTCGCACGTCGATGTGTTGCTCTCGCCCTTCCAGCGCCTGTTCCTCTTCGGGTCGTTCACGCTGGCGTTCGCCATCATCGTCATCGACGTGTTGCTCTTGCCCTACTACGAGCGTCTCTTCGGGGCGTTCTCGGTGCTCCCCTTGACGCTCGTGCAGGTGTTGCCGCTCCTTCCCATTGTTGGCGCCAACTACTATCTCCTGAAGCTCCTGCGACACTACATCGTCCGCATGCGACAGGATCAGTGGTTCCTCGGCCTCGGATTCCTCCTCAACATCCTCGGATTGATCCTCCTCATTTCCCACGGCATCTACGCCCGCGTTCAGACGAGCTTGCTGCCGCTCGTGGGCGTCTTCATTCTCTCTCTGCTCTACACGGAGTATCGGTTCATCCAGAGCCAGGCGCTCTTCACGGAAATCAATCAGGAAATTCCTCGGGAAATTTCGCAGCAGCAAAGGACAGCTGTTCTCCATCGCAAGACCGTCGGCTACGTCATCCGCGTGCTCGCCGTCCTCATCTGGGGCATCGAACCGATCTACATACGGTATACGCCGGTCAATGTTCTCTCGCCCTTCCTGCGGACGTTTCTCCTCAGCATTGGCGTGCTGGTCCCCACCAGTTGCATCCTGCTTCTCCGTTCCATCGTCCAATGCAAACGCCCGCGTCTGCGCCTTCCCTACGATCGCTCGTTCGTTCTCCTCGTCCTTGGGCAGGCCGGCTACATGTATTTCAAGAACGCAAGCCTCATCTACACGAGCGGGACGAATCTTCTCCTCTTCAACAATTTCTCGCCCGTCATGGGGCTCCTCATCGCCTCTATCTTCTGGCGGAAGGACATCCCCTACCTCCGGCAGCCCAAGACCATGTCCTGGATTTTTCTGCTGGCTGTGATCTCGGCCTTCGCGAGTTCCCTCATCTTCTTCAACGATGTGCAGCATTCATCCGCCACCGCGCTCGGGGATATCCTCGCGATGATTTCGACCTTCTTCGATGTGTTTCTGACGGTCGGTCAGATCCAGTACATCAAGAAATTCGCCAAGACGGACGGCCTCCTCCTCAATGAGCACGTCTTCCTCTTCCTGCTGGCCTTCGTCTCTCCCGCCATCCTGCTCCTGCTCCTCGCTCACCAACCGATCCTCGCTGGACTCACGCTCAAGACCTTCTTCCTGGGGCTCGGCATCGGGCTCTTCGTCGGTACCGGCCAATTGCTCAACTACGAGGCATTCAAGCGCATCGATGGCTACCTGGCCTTCATGCTGTTCAATCTCTCGGTCATCGTGACCTTCAGCATGGAGACGTTCCTCCTCCGTTCCGTGCGCCCCACGGTCGTTCTCCTCCTCAGCGCCATCCTCATCGTGATCTCCTCCGTTGCGGCGGAACTCATCAACTTCCGCGCGGAGAGGGCGTCGTGACCTCGCCGCAGTTCCATGATTTTTCCTGCAAGCCCAAGGTCTGAGGTGTTTTGTCCATTGACAGACATGAAAATAATGTATTTCATCCTTCAGGATCCTGTACTGTTTTTTCCTTTTTTCTGAATTCTTGCATATGTCTCGGGAATTATGGGACGACGAACCGCCCCGGCCGGTCCTGATGGATGTCGATGCGGTATGGCAGTCCTTCAAAGAATCCAATAATCAGCTGTCTTTTCGCGCCATCAGCGGCATGGCACGACATTTTTGGGAAATGCTCATGACCGTCACCAATCTGTCGGATCCCGCTGCGATTGGATCATTCATTGAGAAGCATCAGTTGGGGATGGCCGTGGACGAATTCAAGGGGACCTACAATATACCGAGGACAAAAATACAGGGATGCGGAAAACATTTGCTCCGTGGATCAGTTCACGACTTTACCAAGTACGCGATCCGGCAGAATTTGACTCCAGCGGAGTACGTCTGTTCATTCCTCGTCGCTGCAGTCATTCAGTGTTGCATACATCAGATCAGCGGATATCTGCACGACATTCTCGATGGCACCCACCATGTATGTACGCTTGCGTTGCCGGGGAAGGAGATGACGCACATCCACGGCATGCAGGTCCCGGCGAATCTCCTGTGGGTTCTCCAGAATATGTGGATGGACTACGTTGTGCTCCTGGGGGGCGTCCTGCGGAAGGAGTACGACGACGTGCAGCGCCGCGGCATTTACCGACACGCGGAGGCCTCCGAAGAGACTCCTCTCGCTCGGAACGTCATATCGCAGCGCAGTGCATGGGATGGGGAACCACTGGTCGCCGGTAATGTGCTTGAACTTGGGCCCGGAGGAGGAGCGGATGTCGAATATTATTTGAAGCATGGAGCTCACTCAGTCGAAGTGATCGATTCGAGCCCATCTGTTCTTGGAAAACTGCTGCAGCGTAAAGCACAGCTCGATCCTGACGTCCAAAAATGTATCTTCATCCGGGATGCCGAGAACATGCACGAAGGTTTGCGGTATGTGGGACGAGAGGGGAGAAAGTTTCGTCTCATCACGAGTAATTCAAGCAGTCATTACTGGGACAAGTCTGCCCAGGAAGAATTGTTCAACCTCATCCACGATTGCCTGGAACCAGGCGGATACTTGGCCCTCGGCGTGAAGGCGCCGGAAGGCCTCCTGGGTGATCGGAAGAGCGGAATACTCCTGTACGAGGATACGAGGAAAATCGCCGAGATCACTCCCTCCGGGCGCGCCCGCGTTCATCGGAAGCAATGGCAGGACAAGACGTACGGACTTGTGAAAGACCGGCTTATGCTCAATCACGATGGCATTGTCCGCGGGTCGCATGGACTCCTTGAATGGCTGAAAATTCTGGGTCCATGGTTCGACCGAGAAGGAATCTGGAAAACGGAGGGAGTGGTCCAGGGATTTGAGATGCCGGGAGTGGGACAGCATTTCTACATCATCATTGCGCCTCGCCGATCTGATCCATTGCTCAAGATAGGAGAAGGAACTGTGGAAACAGAGGAAGAATTGCCGGATGGGGAGCGCCCGCTCGCATCGAAGGAGGACGTTCCATCGGGGAATCAACCTATGGATGAAAGCCCCATTGTCGACGATTCGATCCCCCAAGATACAACCGTAGGGCTGGTTCCATTGTCGTCATCCTCCCACGAGTGACCTGCATGAGCCGCGTGCATTCTCGCATTGCCAGGCGTGGTCGAAGATGCCCTGGAAGAGCGCAGTGATCGGTCCGCTGAAGACGAAGCCGACGGGCCTCTTGCCGTGGAAGGTGATCACGGCAACTTTGCTGCCGTAGATCCGGATCTCCCCTTCAATGGTTAAGTGGTCCGAGAAGCGGACATTCCGAAGTTGTCTCTTCTTCTTTGAGTACTCGATGTTGGTCGGGTTGCGGGGCATGATGCCGTACGTGCGGATGCCTTTCTTGATGCGCTTCTCGATGTACTCGTCCACGTACGTTCCAAGCGCGCTGTGGAGCTTCTCGATGTCTCGCCAGCCGTAGATGTCCTTGCCTTCGAGGAGCATGTCTTCGTAGATTGCTTTGATACCCTCGACGCCCTCGTAGTAGATGACTTCCGGTTTCCACGTGGCTTCGGCGACACTCGAAAGGAACGTCCGCAACGTGGATTTCGCATCGTCATAGACCTCCGCATTCACGCGTTTTTGTTCCTCGATCCACGCGAGAAATTCCTGGCTGGAACACACTTCAACGGTGTCGTGTTTCTTCAGACCAACGAGCTTCTTCTTCTCCAGCGCGCGCAGTGCGTAGTGCAACGCATCGAAGGACAACGCCGTTTGCTTGCTGAGTTCCCTCACCGACATCTTCTTCTGGGTAAACAGAGGGAGCAGGAGCGAGCACTCTGTCTCGGTGAATCCCAAGGATTTCAGCGTCTGCCGGGTGTGGAGCGGAAGCGAGTTAATCATGCGTAGGCGGAAGCATAGCGTGTTCAGCAGGCGTGCGCGACCCATCGTGCGCCGTGAGCAGCCGCTCGATCTGGTCCATCATCTGGTGGTACAGAGCGCGGTGCGCCAAGGGAATGCGATGAAGGTATTCCGAGAAGAGAGGGAGATACTGTCCTCGTAGTTCATGGAGCCACTGGAGCTTTCGCTTCCGACGTAAACCGTGGATGGTGCTCATGTTGTGGGTGATATCCGCAATCTTGATGAAGAAGACGAAGATGTCCACTTGAAGGGCACGTTGGATCTGCTCGATGTACACGGCCTGTTGTTCAATTTTGTCTTCCAACCGAATATCTTTGGAGAGAGCTTCGACGAGGTACAGAACCTGGCCGCCGAATTTCCGATAGATCTCTGCTCGTATCTGTTCGGATGCCCCATTGCCTTCCAGGGTGTCATGGAGGAGTGCTGCGCAGACGATGTCGGCGTCGGCACCGGCTTCGAAGAGCATGCGGGCAACAGCGACCGGGTGGGTGATGTACGGTTCGCCGGATCGCCGCTTTTCCCCTGCATGGACTTTGTTCGCAAGCGCATACGCCTCGCGCACTTTGGGGCCAAGCGCATTCGCCATTTCGCGAACAGATTTCGGAAAGGAGGGCATGAGACGAATGGTATCTCTCCACACGCTTTCATTCCAGCAGACCAAGGATGTACCCCTTCACATTCCCGAAGATCTCCGTCCGTTCATCCAGCCTCTCAACCTCCCCACGCGTGAACCAGCGCATCTCGCGCCCCTCCTCCTCCGCGAGCTTCAGAATTGGCGATTCGTCGAGCGGCCGCGCGAGATAGAGGAAGTCCATGTGCTGGTGCGAGGGCTCATTCCTTTCAGTGCTTTCGGGAATGTTCTCCAGGAGAAGGGCAATCGGTTTCTTGAGCATGCGACCCTCCTCTGGATTTCTTGCGAAGAGATCCTCCCCGCTCTCGCCGATGATCTCGACATCCAAACCCGTCTCTTCCTTGCATTCTCTCCTTGCGGCATCCTCAGGTGTCTCATCCTCGTCAACGTGTCCGCCCGGCGGCATCCATCGCTGCAGGCGCTTGTGCCACAGCAGGAGCGTCCGCTTCTTGGAATCGATGACGAAGGCGGTGGCGGTGAAATGCTTCTGCATTTCAATTGAAAATTGAGAATGGATAATTGAAAATGATGGAAGTATCACCTGTGTCAGAGTTTCTACCATCATGATCCATTTTCAATTATCAATTTTCAATTTCACCCCATGGTCTTGATCAACGACAACTCGGCCAAGCTCTCCATCGGCGACCCTATGCCGCCCTTCTCGCTCAAGGACATCGATGGTTCGATCGTCGATTCGAAGACGCCCGACTCGGAGATCCTCGTCGTGATCTTCACATGCAATCACTGTCCCTACGCGCAGGCGTACGAAGATCGCATCGTCGCACTCGCGCAGGAATTCGAAGCGAAGGGCGTCCAGTTCGTGCTCATCAACAGCAATGATGCGAAGAAGTATCCGAACGATTCCTTCGACAACATGAACATCCGCGCGAAGGAGAAAGGCTACTTCTTCCCGTATTGCCATGACGAAACTCAGGAAGTCGCCAAATCGTTCGGCGCTCTCTGCACGCCACATTGCTTTGTCTTCAACCGTGATCGCGCGCTCCAGTACAAAGGCCGCATCGACGACAATTGGAAAGAGCCCTCCGGAGTCCATGAACACAATCTCCGTGATGCGATCGCGGCGCTCATCCAAGGAAAGGCGCCGCCCACGTCAGAAGCAAATGCAATTGGGTGCAGCATCAAGTGGAAATAATTTTCTTGAGCCATCCGCGGCCTGCCCTTCGACAAGCTCAGGGTGACAGGCCGCTCCCCGGTAAGAAGAATATTTTGCAACCGGGGAGCAGGCTTACTGCCTGTGTTTGTCGAGAAGAAAGAATCCAATCCATCACCCCTTTTTCTTGCTCAGGATCTTCTTCAAATACTCCCCCGTATAACTCCCCTCCGCCTTGGCAACCTCTTCGGGCGTTCCCACGGCGATGATCTTGCCCCCGCCCCCGCCACCGTCCGGTCCCATGTCGATGACGCGGTCGACGGACTTGAGGACGTCCAAGTTGTGCTCGATCACGAGGACGGTGTTGCCTCTGTCGACGAGACGCTGGAGCACTTCCAGGAGCTTCGTGATGTCGTCGAAGTGCAGGCCGGTCGTGGGTTCATCGAGGATGTAGAAGGTCTTGCCCGTCGCGCGCTTGGTCAATTCCGTCGCGAGCTTCACGCGCTGCGCTTCACCTCCACTGAGCGTCGTCGCGCTCTGACCCAAGTGAATGTAGCCGAGCCCCACGTCCTCGAGCGTCTGCAATTTGTTCTTGATCGGCGGGATCGCCGCGAAGAACCCCGTTGCCTCCGTGATCGTCATGTCGAGCGCCTCCGCGATCGTCTTCCCCTTGTACGTGATCTCGAGTGTTTCCCGGTTGTACCGCTTGCCGTGGCACGACTCGCACGTGACGAACACGTCGGGGAGGAAGTGCATCTCGATGCGCTTCAATCCGTCGCCCTCGCACTCCTCGCACCGTCCCCCCTTCACGTTGAAGCTGAAACGTCCGGCCTTGTAGCCGCGCAGTTTGGCCTCCGGCGTCAGCGCGAAGATGTCGCGGATCTCGGTGAAGACGCCCGTGTAGGTGGCGGGATTGCTGCGCGGCGTGCGGCCGATGGGGGATTGGTCGATCACGATAGCCTTGTCGAGATGCTCGAGGCCTTCGATGGCGCCGACGTCCTGCGGCTTGCTGTGCGCTCCGTTGAGGACGCGCTGGAGCTCCGGCCCCAGGATGCCGTGGATGAGGCTCGATTTCCCCGATCCCGAGACGCCCGCAACGCCGATGAACGTCCCCAGCGGAAACTCCACCGTCACGTGCTGGAGGTTGTGGTGGTGCGCGTCCCGGACGACAATCGAGTTTCCGGATCCGCTGCGTCGCGTCTTCGGGATCTCGATCGATTTCTTGCCGCTCAAGTACTGTCCGGTCACGGATTTGGGCTCGGCGATCAATTCCTCCGGCGTTCCCTGCGCGATCACCTCGCCGCCGTACTTCCCCGCGCCCGGGCCGATCTCGAGGAGGTAATCGGCCGTGGCGATCGTCTCCCGGTCGTGCTCCACGACGATGACGGTGTTGCCGAGGTCACGCAACTGCAGGAGAGTCGCAATCAGCTTCGCGTTGTCGCGCTGGTGCAGTCCGATGCTCGGTTCGTCCAGCACGTAGAGCACGCCCTGGAGGGCCGAGCCGATCTGGGTCGCGAGACGGATGCGCTGCGCCTCCCCTCCGCTCAAAGTCGCCGCCGACCGCGAAAGCGTCAGGTACTTCAATCCCACATTCTCGAGGAACGAGAGCCGCGCGATGATTTCCTGGAGGATCTTCTTCGCAATTGTGAATTCGTAGGAACTCAGCGATACATGACCGTCGGTGATTTGCGAGTTGCGAAGTGCGATTTGCGAATTATTTCCATCATTCGCCCTTCGCAATTCGCCTGTCCTGAGCAGAGTCGAAGGGCCCTTCGCAATTTCCACTGGAATAAGTCCCACAAAGAAACTCCTCGCTTCATCAATCGCCATATCCGTCCCATCGATGATGTTCTCCCCTCCCACCGTCACTCCCAGGATTTCCTTCTTCAGGCGCCTGCCGCCGCACACGTTGCACGGCAGCTCCAGCATGTACCCTTCGATCTGCGTGCGCATGTAGCTGCTCTCGGTCTCGCTGTGACGCCGCTCGAGGTTGGGGATCACGCCCTCGTACGTCGTTTGGTACGCGCCGCCGAACTTCATCGACTGAATCTCCACCGTGAGCGGACTCGGATACCCGTGCAGGATGATGCGGCGCATCTCTTCCTCGAGCTTCTCCCACGGGGTCGCCATGCCGAAGCCGATTTTCTCCGACAGAGACTTGAGAACTTGAGACATGAATCCCGTGCGGCTCGCGGACGTCGCCCATGGATGAATCGCCCCCTCACTGAGCGAGAGGCGGGGATTGGGGATGATCGCGCTCTCATCCACCTGCAGCACCGATCCGATGCCATGGCAGTTCTCGCACGCGCCGTGGGGCGAATTGAACGAGAAGCTGCGCGGCTCGATCTCCGGAATGTCCTCCTCGGGATGCTCGGGGCAGACGAACGATTCCGCGAAGCGCGTTTCCTCATTCGTCTCCGCATCGAGGACGATGAGCGAGCCCTCCCCTTTCTTCAGGCAGAGTTCGACGGAATCTGCGAGTCTCGTTCTGTTGGCATTCACCTCACCGTCCTTCGTCTGCAAATCCCGGACCATCAGGCGATCCACGACGATCTCGATTGTGTGGGCCTTCTTGGGGTCGAGCCGGATGTCTTCATCCACCGTCACGATCTGCCCATCGATGCGCATGCGCACGAAGCCCTCGCGTCGGATCGCCTCGATCACCTTCACGTGCTCGCCCTTCCTCCCCAAGACGATCGGCGCGAGCAGGAAGATTTTCCTCCCTTCCGGCATGCGCGCGATCGTGTCGACGATCTGGGAGGCCGATTGCTTCCCGAGCATCCGCCCGCAGATGCTGCAGTGCACCTTGCCCACCTTCGCCCACAGGAGGCGCATGTAATCGTAGATCTCCGTCACCGTTCCCACGGTGGAACGTGGGTTCCTGGGCGCGGTTTTCTGGTCGATCGAGATCGCGGGACTGAGGCCCTCAATGCTCTCCACCTCCGGTTTCTCCATCTGCGCGATGAACTGCCGCGCGTACGCCGAGAGGCTCTCCACGTACCGCCGCTGTCCCTCCGCGAAGATCGTATCGAAAGCGAGGGAGGATTTTCCGGATCCCGAAAGACCTGTGATGACGGTCAATTTGTTCCGGGGAATCGACACGTCGATGTTCTTTAAGTTGTGCATCCGGGCGCCCTTGATGATGATATGGTCCATAGATGAAGACGAAGCGAAGAACACGAAAAACGGCCCGACGCCGTGCGGTGCCGCAGAGGCCTCAGCCTAGCAGAAAATTCGGGGGATGTCCAGGGTCAGGGGCGCTACACTTTTCCCATGTTCACGGGTCTCATCGAAGCCACGGCGAAGGTTCTCTCCAAAGACGATCATTCCATTGTCCTTGAACGCCCGCGCTTCTTCGATGATCTGAAGATCGGATCGAGCATCGCGGTCAGCGGAGTTTGTCTTTCCGTCATTGCCTTTCATCGCCGGTCCATGACGTTCGACATCATCCCCGAGACGTGGTCGAGAACCAAGCTCGGAATGCTCAGGAATGGCGAGAGCGTGAACCTCGAGCGGGCGATGCGGGCAGCGGATCGCTTCGAGGGGCACATTGTCCAAGGGCATGTGGAGGGCATTGGCACAGTCACCTCCATCCCCCTGCCCCTTCCTCCGCGGGAGGAAGGGGAGAGAACACACAAGCGCGCCATGAACCGAAACATCCTGCATTTTTCTCGTGAAATGCGAAAGAAACCAACAAGAGCCGAAGAGGCTTTATGGCAAGCATTGCGTTACGAACGACTTGGCGTTCGGTTCCGACGTCAGTATCCGCTTGGCGGGCGCATTTTGGATTTCTATTGTCCATCGCTGAACATTGCCATCGAAGTGGATGGATCGATTCATCGAAGCGATGCGGCTCGGAAGGAGGATGATCTCCGCTATCGTTCGCTTCAAGAATATCTCGGTGTCCGCACGCTACGATTCACTAATGAAGACGTCCTGAGACATTTGGAAACTGTCCTCACTGTCATTCATTCGACCATTCGAACATTCCCCCCTCCTCCCCCGGAGGAGGGGTCGGGGGTGGAGGGAAATTTAGGCATTGAGTTTCCTACGCGCATCCCTCCTGGGAGGGAGGGGACAGGGGAGAGGGTTGAAGATGTCAACTCCCTCCTCACCATTTCCCTTCCGAACAATCTTCTCCCCTTCGTCGTCCCCAAAGGCTCCATCGCCATCGACGGCGTTTCCCTCACTGTCACTCAGGTGGAGGATGGTCGCTGCACGGTCGCGCTCATTCCGCACACACGGGAGAAGACGACGCTCGGTTCACTCGCGATCGGCGACTTCGTGAATGTGGAGACGGATTTCCTTGTGCGATCGGTGCGCAAGGAGATGCCGTAATTCAGAAGAGCCGCGGTTGCCTGGACAGCAACGGAGTAAGGTTTATAATATATTAAGACATTTCTCCCCCACACTGCAATTTCGGTCACTATCGAAAAACGCACGTACTGCGAGTGCTTAGAAGAGAGCACGAGGCTCAATGCATCTGATTCGCTTTCTCGAGCGATAGTACAAGACGGCATCAGTCGCCTTCATCCGAAATGTATCTTGGAACAGAGAATGGAAGAACGGATAACATCTCTTCGAAGTCGGCTCGAAGTTCTCCTTACCAAATTGGAAACAACCTCCCCGCAAAATAGGCGATTCACACAAGCAAAAGAAGATATGAAGGAGCAACGGATGAGCATAGAAGCATTTGTAAAAAAAGTAGCGCAGGGCCCAAAGATTCAATTCAACGTCTCCTCCAATTGGCAAGATGATCTTCATGCCATACGTGCTCTTCGCAGCGCATACGACCGCGTTGAGAGGAATGACAGGCTGCTGAAGATTCGTGAGACATTGGACGACGTTCCCGAGATTGTTTCGCTCTTCAATGAGATGGTTGAAGTGGAATCCCCCGAAGAACTCAAGACCACTGTCGACGCAGCGAAGCCCCCTGAGTCAATGACGGCCGCATAAGGTTCGCAATTTGCTATCCTATTGCCATGAAGATGATCCGCGGTATTCCGTCCGCCATTTCTGCCGACCTCTCCTGGCGCATCGCCATCATCCACTCCTCCTATTATAAGGAGGAGATGGCTCCGCTTCGGGAGAGCGCCAGGGAAGGACTTCTGGAAGCGGGAATTCCCCCCAAGAACATCATCGAATGCGAGGCGGCGGGCTCCTTCGAAATTCCCCTTCTCGGTGCAGTTCTCGCTTCGCAGAAGAAGGTCGATGCGCTCATCGGACTTGGTATCATCATCGAAGGGGAAACGCATCATGCGAAACTCCTCGCTTGTGAAGTCGCGCGGGGCATCATGGATGTGCAACTCCGCTTCCAGACCCCCTTCGCATTCGAAGTCCTCTACGTGAAGAACCTTCGGCAGGCGCGCGCCCGGTTCGCTCGAGGGGCGGAAGCTGCGCGCGTCGTGCTACATTCCCTTGCGCAACTCAAGTCGCTCCGCTCTTGATCTATTGAGCAACGATTTTGTTCAGGCTACGATGTCTTCCGTCGTTGCCCCCGATTGCGTATGCGCACTTCACGTCTGCTTGTCGCTTCCCTTCTCCTCGTCCCGCTCCTGGCCTCTGCGGCAACCTTTCCGGATGTCCCCAGCACGTCTCCGTACGCAGACGCGATCGCCACGCTCGTCCAGAACGGCGTGATCCGCGGGAATCCTGACGGCACCTTCCATCCCAAGAACCCGGTGAACCGCGCGGCGATGCTCAAGATGCTCTACCTCGCCGCGGGCAGAACCGCCTCTCCCGCAAACGGAAGATGTTTCGGGAAGGAGTTCACGGCGGATGCATGGTTCGCTTCGTACGTATGCGATGCATTCGAGCATGGCTTCATCAGCGGCTACGGGGACGGCACGTTCCGCCCAAACAGTGCGGTCACCTTCGCCGAAGGCATCAAGATGGCCTTCACCGTCTTCGAGTTCGGGGTGAACGACGTCATCCAAGATGACATCGCAGCCGCGGGCCTCCCCCACGCCAATCCGAAAGCGTGGTACGGCAAGTATCTCGTTGCGGCGGTGAAGCAAGGCATCCTCCCTCTCACGGGCATCGATAACGCGCAGTTCTATCCCGATGATCCGATGGAACGCCAACAGGCCGCGGCGCTCGTCTACGCGGCGTGGCAAGCCAGCCTCTCCGTGGGCGCCACCGTGTCTTCCTCATCGAGCGAAGCATCCGCAGCGAGCGAGGCGTCGATGACGCAGACCAGCTCGTCTTCCTCCGCGGCGAGCGCGAGTGCGCATTCCTCCTCGTCCTCGGCGAAGGCGAATCCCCCCAAGCCGGACATCCACGCGGTCAACTTCCCATTCAAGGAATCCTGGCAGTTCAGCGGACCGAACTCCCTCTCCTACAAATTCCGCCTCGCATCCTCCACCGTCGCCAGCATCCAAGCGAGCCTGGTCAACGCGGTGCATGCGCAACTCACCTGCCGTCTCTTCCACGTTCAGTCCGACGGCTTCTCGCCCGAGTACTACCTCGGCTACCAGGAGAATCAGAGCTGCTTCCTCCTCAATGCACTCACTGCCGGCGATTACCAGCTCGATCTGCGCGCGACCGTCCAAAACGCCGCGTTCATGGTGAGCGCTGCGGTCGGCAAAGGCGACGGCAACGACGGCATCTCCCAGGCATCGCCGATCGCGCTGGGTCAAGTGCGCACCGCCGATCTCGGCCCGAACGATCTGGAGGATTGGTACGTGTTCACCGTCAAAGATCCGACGGGGAACGGCGTGCCGCTGACGGTGCAGACGGTCAGTGCTTCGCAAGTCACCTGTCTCATCTATCCCTGGACGGACGTGGACATCTACGGATTCGCGGGACCCCTCTGCAGTCAAGAGTACGCGTTCCCGGGCGGAACCTATTACCTGCGCATCGGGCACGGTCTCGTCCGCGGGAGTCGTCAGACGTACACGCTGCAGGTGAAGTGAAGAGGTGACGTCTGAGAAGTTACGAGTTACGAGTTACGAGTTACGAATTACGAGTTGCGAATGGAATGAGCAAAGTTCGCAATTCACAATTCGCCATTTGCAGTTCGACTTTTCAGCGCCCTGCGGGAACTTTTGCTATAGTCTCCCCTCCATGGACCACATCTCCCCCATCCCCCAGGCCCTCGACAGGCTCCGCGACGGACAGTTCGTGATCGTTGTGGATGATGAAGATCGCGAGAACGAAGGCGACCTCATCCTCGCGGCCGAGCACGCGTCGCCCGAGAAGATCGCGTTCATGATCCGGAATACCGGAGGCGTGGTCTGCCTCTCGCTCAGCAATGGCGTTGCCGATCAATTGAATCTTCCCCCGATGGTCGAACGCAACACATCGCGACTCCAGACTCCCTACACGGTGAGCATCGATGCCGCCGAGGGAATCACGACCGGCATTTCCGCGTTCGATCGGGCAAAGACCGTACGCAGCGCGGCGAATCCCGTGGCGCATCCGGAAGATTTCCGCCGACCCGGTCACGTCTTTCCGCTGCGCGCGAAGGATGGAGGCGTGCTCGTGCGCTCGGGACATACGGAAGCCGTTGCTGATCTCTGCCGCCTCGCGGGATTGCGGGAAGTCGGGGTTCTGAGCGAGATGATGCACGACGACGGCACGATGATGCGTTTGCCGTCCCTCCTCGCGTTCGGTCACGAGCACGACATTCCCGTCGTGACGATCGCCGACCTCATTGCGTGGCGGCGCAAGCACGAGACGCTCGTGCGGCTGGAGGCCGAGACGGATCTGGAAACCGGGACGGGACCGTGGAGGATGAAGGTCTACGCCGACTCGCCCTACCGCCGCGAGCACGTGGCGCTCGTGAAGGGGGCGATCGATCCGCTGGTACCCGCGCTCGTGCGCGTCCATTCCGAGTGCCTCACGGGCGACGTGTTCCATTCACAGTACTGCGATTGCGGCCAGCAGCTCCATGCAGCGATGCAGCAGATCGCGGAAGCGGGGGAAGGCATCCTCCTGTACATGCGGCAGGAGGGTCGCGGCATCGGGCTGATCAACAAAGTGCGCGCGTACGATCTGCAGCAGCGCGAAGGCCTCGACACCGTGGAAGCGAATGAGCGATTGGGGTTACGCGCCGATCTGCGGGAGTACGGCATCGGTGCGCAGATCCTCAATGATCTCGGCGCGCGGAAGATTCGCCTGCTCACGAATAATCCCAAGAAGATCGTGGGACTCGAAGGGTACGGACTCGAAGTGATTGAGCAGGTGCCGGTGCAGATCGTTCCTGCGAGCGACCGTCAGAGAAAATATCTGAAGACCAAGAAGGAAAAGTTGGGGCATTTGTTGAGCGATCTATGATGGAAAGGAGAAAAAAGATACAGAAAATGTACGCGTCGATGGACGAGAGGAGGGAGAAATACCAAGAGGAATGATCGTCGGCGTGAAGCACTACGGGATCACAATTTTCTTTTGACGCCGCGCAATTTTCTTTTCAGCGCACGAGGATGGCCATACACTTCATGAAGTATTTTTTCCCCACACTTCCTATGCCGAAGAAGAAAAAAAGGAAGGCGAAAAAGAGTAAGAAGAGGAAGACGAAGAAAAGGAGGAGGTAAGCACGTCGCTTCACGATGACGCCCCGCAACTGCGGGGCGTTTTCGTATGCTCCTCGCAAGGAATGGGCTCACGTCCTATAGTGCGCTCATGGATCGGCATCTTCTCCTCTCCCTCCTCGAGCAGTTCATCGCGTTCCCGACAATCGCCGGGAGAGAGGATGCCAAACGGGAATGTCTCGATTGGATCGAGACGAGTTTTTTCTCCCACGCGCACGCTCGGTTCATGCGAGGAGAAATGCGAGGAGCGCCGTACCTACGTTCCCCATCCACGTTCGTGTCTTCTCTGGTTCGCCCACGTTGACGTCGTGCCCGCGCCTGCCGATCAATTTCATCTGCGCATGGACGGTGATCGTGCGCTCGGGCGCGGCGTGAAGGACATGAAAGGATGCGCGCTCCCCTTCCTCATCGCCTTCGACGAACTCTGTCGATCCGGAATGATTCCTCCCGCAAGCATTCTCCTCACGAGCGACGAGGAGATCGGCGGCGCGACGATCCCTGCGCTCTTCGAGCAGAACATTCTCGGGAACGTCCCCGTCGCCTGCACACCCGACGGCGGCGACGGCCATGTGATCATCGTCGAGCACAAAGGCGCCGCGTGGGCGCGCCTCACGTGCGCGGGGAAGGGCGGGCATGGGGCGTATCCGTGGACATGCGTGAATCCAATCGCACTCCTCGCAAACGCCCTGCGGATCCTCTCAACAACCTTCCCGCCAGGGACCAACGCGGACTGGCGGGTGACCGTCTCGCCGACGCAACTCAGCGCCGGCATCGCCATGAACGCCGTCCCCGATGCCGCCACGTGCACGCTCGACATCCGCTTCCCGCCGACCGTGTGCGCAACTCCCTCCGAGGCTCTTGCAATCGTTGCGCGCGCCCTCCCGAGTGGCTGCACGCTCACACTGCTCGAGCAAGCCGATCCGCTCCAGATCGACCCGGCACATCCGATGCTCCAACGTCTCAAGCGCATTCTGGAAGAGGTCACGGGTGTCCCCATCGCGCTCACGCGCGAGCACGGCGCCACCGACACGCGGCATTCCGTCCTTCCTCTACGGGCCGGTCGGCGGTGGATTCCATTCCATGGAGGAGTGGGTGTCAGTCGGGTCATTGATGGAGCATGTGGAAGTCTCGAAGCGACTGCTCAAATAATCTTCCTCATCTTCTCCCACTTCGTCATCAGCAACGCTCCCAGGCACCCGAGGAGCACGACGGTCTTGAACAACCACCCGAGGATCGGGACGAGCACGAGGAGACGCAGGACGATGAAGACGCCGACACTCACGAAGAAGAGCTTCCCCCTCGACCATTTTCTCCTGTAGAACATCTGCAGCAACTTGGCGAGCACCACGGCGCTCATCGCCGTGAGGAAGAAGAGCGAGAAGCCGTAGATCGCGAGCAGGAGCAGCCCCAGCGGAATGCCGATCACCGTTGCGAAGAGCAGGACCGATGCCGTCGGGATGAGGACGATGGAGAGCAAGCCGTAGAGCAAACTCCTGCCGGGTTGCGCTTGCAGGCGCTTGGCCGTGTCGGTGAAGAAGTTCTTCGTCAGGAGCGTCAGGAGGAGGATCACGAGTGCGGAGGAGAGGATCGAGAAGATCGTGAGAATGCCGAGCAGCACGCCGAAGACCCCACCGCGTTCCTGCGCATCGTGCCGACGGTGTTCTGGAGAGCGGAATCGAACACGGGATTCTGGCCGCTCTTGACGCTGTCGCCGAAATCCATCGGGCCGGCCGCGCGCCAGTACCGCACGGGCCCGGCGAACTGCGCTTCCTTCCCGAGCTGGATGCTGTCCGCCGCGATCGTTGCCTTCCCGAGGACGACGCCATTGAGGATGAAGTCCCCCGCGTTGACCGTCAGGTCGCCGCGCACGGGTGTCGCGATGCGCAGCTGCCCGCCCGCAGCCCGCACCCCGTGCACCGATCCGAGGATCGTCACCGATCCGCCGTAGGCGATCACGTCTCCGGCGACCGACGCCGGAGCATCGATGAGGACGTTTCCACCCGCGACGATCAGGTCGCTCCCGATCCTCCCTCTGACGATCACTCTCCCTCCGGCCGCGCGCACATCATCATCCACGCTTCCGGTGATGATCACCGCGCCTCCCGCCGCGAGCATGTCGTGGGTCACGTGCTTCTGGACGCTCACCGTGCCACCGCCGACCACGAGATCGCCGTCGACATCTTGCGTCACGGCGATTGTTGCGCCGCCGCCGTAGACGTCATCCTTGATCGGAGCGCTGAGCGGCAGATCCTTCGGGGTCAAGAGTGTCGCGGCGCAGGCGGGAGCGGCGCTCAGGGAGAGAGTCGCGAGGAGGAAGAGGGGAGCGAGGTGGCGCATGGAGTATGCGGGAATGTGGGAGAGTGTACGCCATGGTGAAAAGAATGGCGAAGATCAAGATTGGTACGTGCCTTTCGGCCAATCCTCGGAGAGGAATGCCAACGTTTTTCGCACGGTGATGTTCTCGGTGTTCGCAAACGAGATGCGGCCCGGGTACAGCTGCGTGAGCGGCGTGACGAATTCGTCGGCGAAGGAAGGCGTGAGGACTTCCACGCCGTCAAAATCGATAATGATATCTTCCGTTTTTCCTCGATCACTGCCCGCATCAACGTTATGAGAGGGGAGCGATGGACGTATTGCCAAAAAAGCCTCGCGACCCGCCGGACGAGCATTGAGCACCTTGCCGAATTTTTGCACCTGGATGGTCATCGTCGGATGGTGAGTGTAGCAAAACACCCCGGAATCTGCTCCTCGGTCCTTCCCCACGATTCGCGTTTCTCTTCGAGGGAATATGTAGCGGCTCCCGATTGAAAGAAGAGATCAATGCCATCCTCCATGATCGTCTGCCGAACGAACTTCAGGCCGTTTCCCCGGCGCTCCGGCGCACGCCCGGAAATGCGCTCAAGGAAAGCCACACGGAGAGCTTCTTCGTCTGATCGCATGGAAGGACGAACGCGTTGCAGCGTTGTCCGTATCCCCTGGCCTCTGTCTGCCAGCGCAACGATCAGTTCTTTCTCTTCCGTGGCATGTCCGAAGAACGCACCAGGAATGTCCCTCCATTGGCCGATGTTGTGATCGAAGGAATTCCCGCCGATCTCCGAGAGGATTGCGTGGAGAAGGAATGCCGTCGTTTCACTGATCCCTTCCTTCATCATCGTTGATCGCAGGCGTTCCATTCTTGCGTTCAAGTGATCGCGGCTCTCGCAGTACTGTTCCTGTGAAGGTGCAACGTCTTTCGTCGCCGTCGCCCATGCGAAGGCGGCTGCAACCAAGGGATGTCGGAGACCGGTATCCATGCCTGTATCGTATCACTCTTTCCCCTCCTTTTTTGCCATTCCCTTCTTCATCACGATCCCCCCGTTCTCCGCATCGATGGTCACGCGGTCGCCATCGCCGATGTTGCCTTCGATGATCCGCATCGAAAGTTCGTCGAGAATGTCGCTTTGGATCACGCGCTTGAGGGGGCGGGCTCCGTAGATTTCATCGTAGCCTTTTGCGGCCAGGAGCTCAGAGGCCTTCTTCGTCAGCTCGATCCTGATGCCTTTCTGCTCGAGCCGCTTCTCCACCAGCGCCATCTGCAGCCCCACAATGGTCGCGATCCCCTTCTCCGTGAGCGGCTGGAAGACGATCACGTCGTCGATGCGGTTGAGGAACTCCGGCCGGAAGGTCATCCGGAGCATGTCATCCACGGCTTTCGTCTGGAGCACACGCTCACCGCTGTACTTGGCGATCTCGGCGCTGGCGATATTCGAGGTCATGATGATCACGGTGTGCTTGAAGTCGACCGTGCGGCCCTTCGCATCCGTCAACCGTCCTTCGTCGAGCACCTGGAGGAGGATGTTGAACACGTCCGAGTGTGCTTTCTCGATTTCATCGAAGAGGAGAACTGCGTACGGATGACGGCGAACCGCTTCGGTGAGTTGCCCCCCTTCCTCGTAGCCCACGTACCCCGGCGGCGAACCGATCAAGCGGGCGACGCTGTGCTTCTCCATGTACTCCGACATGTCGATGCGGATCATCAGCCGTTCATCGTTGAAGAGGAATTCCGCCAATGCCTTCGCGAGTTCCGTCTTCCCCACTCCCGTGGGTCCCAGGAAGATGAAAGTGCCGATGGGGCGGTTCTCCTCCTGGATGCCCGCTCTGCTCCTGCGCACCGCATTGCTCACGGCCTTGATCGCTTGCTGCTGTCCCACCACCCGCAGTCCCAGTTCTTCCTCCATTGCAGAGAGCTTCTTCGTCTCTTCGGAGAGCATCTTCGTCACCGGAATCCCCGTCCACCGCGACACGACCCGGGCGATGTCCTCCTCCGTCACTTCTTCCTTCAGCATCGGGTTCTCCTTCTGGATCAGTGTCAGCTCCTCCTTCGCCTTCGCGAGTTTCTTCTCGAG
>JACOTD010000027.1 GCA_016178535.1 Candidatus Peregrinibacteria bacterium | reverse complement strand
TGCACGCAGGCGGGATCGGGATCGACGGGTGCGTGTTCGCGCAGGAAGACATCGGAAATCCGCAGATCAATCGGCGTGCATTCGGTGGGCAGCTCCCCGGAGAGGAGCGAAATCTGCGGTTCGACGAGCCCGTCGGGGACGGGAAAACTCGGGACGGATGGCGGCGTGATGGGCAGCGCGGCGGTCATGAATTCGCGCCAGATGGGGGCGGCGACAGTGAGCCCGTCCGCCTTGTCGCTGAGAGCATTGCCGTTCGCGTTGCCCACCCACACGCCCGCGGCGATGTCGGGCGTGTAGCCGAGCGTCCAGACACTCTCCGGTTTGCGGAGCGTGCACACCTTGTTCTTGTCCGCAGTCTTCTCTCCTTTGGCATCGGGCTTGTCCATACACTTGTTGCTCGTCCCCGTCTTGGCTGCGACGGGGAAACCGGGGACCGCGAGCGCGCTCTGCCAGAACTCGCCCGGGCGCGCGGAGGGGTCGCTGAGGATCGAGGTGACCTGGTAAGCGATGCGCGGATCGAGCGCCTGATTGCCCATAGGACGTTGGTCCATCTCCTGGAGAATCGCCCCCTTGCTGTTGGTCACTTTGCGGATGCTGACGACGGGCAGGGCCATGCCCTGGTCGGCGAGCGTGCTGTAGCCCTCCACCATCTCGAGGAGCGGCGTTTCGGCGGCGCCGATCGCGAGCGGCCAGCCGTAATCGAAGCTCCCGCGCTCTTTCTGCAGCTCTTCCTTGCGCAAGAGCGGCGCCTTCACGCCGAGTTTGGAAATGAGATCGAGCACCGGCTCTTCCCCCCCCGCGAGGAAGAACGCTTTGATGGCGGGAATGTTGCGGGAACCGCCGAGCGCACGCCGCGCCGTCGTGAGGCCCCACCACGTGCCGTCGAAGTTCTGGGGCTGGTCGGTGCCGAATTTGGTCGGGACGTCGTAGAGCGGAGTGGCGGGCGAGTAGCCTTGGCCGAAGGCCGCCGAGTACACGAACGGCTTGAAGCTGGAACCCGGCTGGCGCGGCGCCTGCGCCATGTCGACCTTGCCCGCATTGTCCTTGTCGCCGAAGTCGGCGTTGCCAACGTACGCGAGCACTTCCCTGGTCTTTGCATCGAGCGCGACGAGCGCGATGTTGTGCGCGCCGAAGCGCTTGAGACTGTCCTCACTGTGATCAGCAACGGCCTTCTCCGCCGCCTGCTGCAGCTTCCAATCGAGCGTCGTCTGGATCGTGAGCCCCCCCTGTTCGAGGAGACCCTTGTCCCCAGCCTGCTGGATCATCTGCTCCACCTGATCCTTCACCCACAGCACGAAATGCGGGGCGCGAATCGACTCGCGCGATGGCTTGAAGACGATGTGCCGCAGCTCCTCGGTGGCCTTCTGGAGATCGAGTTGCGTGATGTACCCCTGCGTCTGCATGTTATGGAGAACCTGGTCGGCGCGTCCCCCCACGTAGACCCTGGTACTCCCCGTGCCGACGGAGGCGCCCAGGAGGCCGATCGTCACCTGGCTCTCGGCGATCTGTCCGCCATTCTTGATGGCGCCTCTGAGGATGCGCTGGAGCACGCCGTCACTGACCGTCGTGTGCACGTGGCGGCCGTAGGGGTTGAAGTACGAAGGCTGCTGCGGGAGACTCGCGAGGATGGCGGACTCCGCGAGCGTCAGATCCTTCGCCTTGATGCCGAAGTAGCGCTCGCTCGCCTGCTCGATGCCGTACGCGTTCTGCCCGAAGGGAATCCAATTGAGGTACAGCGTCAGAAGATTCTCTTTGCTGAAGCGAGCCTCGAGCTCGCAGCCGAGGATGAGTTCCTTGATCTTGCGGCTGAGGACGTTCTCGCTGCGGAGATTCAAGGCGTTTCGCGCGAGCTGACGCGTGAGCGTGGAGGCGCCGCCGCGCTGCCCCAGGAGGAAGACGGCGCGCCCCATCGCCCGCCAGTCGATGCAGCCGCGTTCCTGGAAACGCGCATCCTCGATGGCGACGACCGCGTGTTTCACGGAGGAGGCAATCTGATCCCCCGGCACGACGGTGCGATCCTGCTCGCCGTGGATGCGGTAGAGTTCGACGCCGTTTCGATCCGTGATCACCGTGCTCTGTGCGGCGAAGAGGCTCGCGGGATCGAGGAGATTGGGGAGGGTCAACCACAGGAAGAGAACGTAGAGGCCGACGAGGAGGACGAGGAGACCGATGATCCGTAGGAGAAACCGTGTCCAGCCGAGGCGCTTCTTCTGATCTCGGATCCATGTCCACGCACCCAGGATCCATCCGCGGATGCGGATGCGGATGCCCTTCGATGCGGATGGACGAAACGGGGAACGGGGGACCAAACGCACTCGTTTCGCATTCTCTCGCCCCTCGGGTCGATCGCCGATCGTGCGCGTCGTGAAGGGGAATTCGGGATCCATGGGAGGATGTCAGTTTAGCGCGGCACAGAGGTGGAGGCTATCAGTGGAGAAAGATGTACGAATTGCGATGTACGAATTACGAATGAAAGCTCAATACTCCAATGGCAATTCGTAACTCGTAACTCGTAATTCGTAACTCGTAATTCCGCCACTCGTCAGTCGTTCCGATTTCTGCTATACTACGAGGAATGCGCCGCCTCACTCTCTTCATCGCGCCGTTCGCCGCCTGGGCATTGCCCCTGCCCGCATGGGCGCTCGAGCATCGGACCATCATCATTCGCACGGGCATCACGGGAACATTTCCGGAGATCATGAGTAAGGTCGTCTCCTTCCTCGCGATGAGCAGCGTGGCGACGTGCCTGATGCTCTTCCTCATCGGAGCGTTCCTCTACACGACCGGCGTCGTGGGAGAGACTCAGAAGGACACGGGCAAGAAAACGATGATCAATGCACTTCTGGGGCTCCTGATCATCCTCGGTTCCTACGCCCTCTTGCGGACGGTGCTCTACTACATCTGTGCGCCGAGTGCGTGTTGAAGAAGATACAAGATGCAAGATACAAAAAACCTGGAGACGGGAACATCGAGCATTCTCTGTATCTTGCGCCTTGTATCTTCGATCTTTTTCTTGAGAAACCAGTAGCGCGCATCATTCCTTGGGACTACACTCCATGAACCATGCCTCCGAGTGAACCGTCAGCCGACACTCTCGAACGTCTGGAGCGAGCCGAGCAGCTCAAGCTGCAGGGAAAGCACGAGGATGCCCTCGCGATCCTCGAGGAGCTCTTGATGGAAGACGTGGAGAACGTCGCGGCGCTGGAGGAGATTGCGGATAACGAACTGAGCCTTGGACAGTACGAGCGCGCGGAAGCGGCGGCGCTCCAGGCGGTTTCGCTGGACAGCGAGAGCTATACCGGCGAGTACATCCTGGGGTTCCTCCGTTCGCACCATGGGGAATGGACGGCGGCCATCGATCACTTGCGCACGGCGAATTCCTGCAAGGCCAATAATGCCGAGATCCTCCGTTGCCTGGGATGGGCGCTCTTCTGCGCAGGCAAGCGTGCGCAAGGCATCGTAACGCTCGAGCGGGCGCTCAACCTGGACCGCGAGAGCGCGCTGACGCTCTGCGACCTCGGCGTCTCGTACTTGCAGACGCAGAACATACTGAAAGCCAAAGCGCTCTTCGAACGAGCGCTCGATCTGGAGCCGGAGAATCCCCGCGCACGCGAGTGCTTGCGGATGGCGGAGCGCCTGATGACGCTCCAGAACAGGATCGAGAGCGAGATGAAAGTGGGGTGACGAAGGGCGAGAGCTTGACGTATACTCCCCACATGCAATCGCAGACCGCACTGCTCTGGACGCGTGGGATCCGCCGCGGCGTCGTATCGCTTCGGCGCGATCCGGCGTGGGGAACGATGCTCGCGGTGCTTGCGGGAATTCTCTTCCTCACGCAGCTCTTCCTCCTCCTCGCCGTCAGCGGACAGGGGGTGGAGCAGCTGCTGCGCTCCCGCACGGAACTGCGCCTGGGCTTGCGACCGGGGGCCAATGATCAGCAGATCCATGCATTCTTCAGCGCGGTGCATGCGCTGCCGTCCGTCGAGCGCGCGCGCTACGTCACGAGCGAACAGGCCTACGAGAACGAGCGCAAGCGCGATCCCGATCTGGTCGCGTTCCTTGAGCAGATGAAGATTCCCAATCCCTTCCCCGACACGATTGCGGTGACGCTGCGGTCGCTTTCGGACTACGCTTCCTTCTCCGCGTTCATCCGCCAAGCGCAGTGGAGCGGCGTCGTCGATCCCACGTTCCTCACAACGATGACCGATCAAGAATCTCAGATCCTCTCGCTCATCGCGGTGACGCGCTCGGTGGAAGCGCTCGTCGGGATCTTCCTCGGCGTGACCGTCGTCATCGTGGTCTTCGTGCTCATCGCGCTCGTGCGGGAGCGATCGTTACGAAGGAGAGAGGAGATCATCCTCGAGCGGCTCTCCGGAGCACAGGATCTGTCGCTCATGCTCCCCTTCGTCATCGAGTCGACGCTCCTCCTCGTGCTCGGACTTCTCCTTGGCACCGCTCTCCTCATCATTTTCGTGCTCCTCCTCCCGCTCCTCGTCCCCGCCCTCGCGCCGGGCGGTCCGTTCTCCCCTCTGCGCGACACGATCACTTCCCTCCTCTCGCAGCTCGCTCCCTTCGGCATCCCGCTCGAACTTCTGATTCTCCCCATTCTTGCCTTCATCGGCGTCCGCATCGCGCTGCATCGGCACTTGCTGCCGAGGATTGTGATGCATGGGCATTAAAATGCCTCTCTTGCAATACGATGCTCAACGAAGCGGCTTAGACGCTCCGACGATCACTTCATTGGATACAACTGTTCCCAAATTGTTCTCAAGAAGAAAACGTGTGAGTGCCGAGATTTTTTCTTCCGGGCCTGAAACACAGAAAATTCCCATGAACTCCTGACGACTGTGTACGGTAAGATCATCAAGAATCCCCGCCGACTGGATGGTTGCCCAATTCGTTTGTAGACGCTCACGCATGATTCTCCTATTTTCTTTTGCTGCTTCCTCCCCTCTCGGGATGGTGAGTCCTTCCCGGATACCCTTATAGTAGTCTGCAATGTAGCTCTTCATGAGTGCAATGATACAGAATCTCCGCGTGGAACACACGCTCATGCTACACTTCCATCGTGACGGAAAACGATGTGATCGCCTTCTTTTTCCTCCCATGAATCGCGATGACGGTCTCCGCATTGCCCGGCAGGTAAAAAAATTGCTCCAGGAGAGAGGCTACCCCATTCAGCACGTCATTCTCTTCGGCTCCGTCGCAAAAAACCAAGCGCATGACCGGAGTGACATCGATATCGCCGTAGTGACGAGCCCTTTCAAGGAATCTCAACTGGAAGAGGGGGTCGATATTCATCTTGCGAGCATGGATATCGACCTGCGGGTTGAGACGGTGACGCTGCATCCCGAAGATTTTGATCGTCCGTTCTTCACGCTGGCCAGAGAGATCGAACGAACGGGAGTGGAGGCATGAAACAAATGATGCAGGTACTCTCCTCCCATGCCCCACTCCTTCCCCTTCCGGGCGATCGTGCTCAAGACATACGATGTGGGTGAGGCGGATAGGTACTGCATCCTCTTCACGCGCGAGCGCGGGAGGCTTTCGGCGCGAGCGAGCGGAGCGAGGAGACTCCAGAGCCGCCTGGGCGCGATGCTGCTGCCGTTTCAACAGGTGACGGTTCAGCTCAAGGAGAGCAGCGCCGGCTTCATCGTCGCGGGAGTGTTGCCTTCGGGAGAAACACTCGAACGGTTCGCCAGGCTGCGAGCCTTCGCGGATGCCGAGCAGGGCACGGAACTCCTGCTCTCGCTCCTCCACGAGGAGGAACCGCTTCCCGAGATCTTCGATGCCACAAGCACTTTTCTCCATTCCTGCGGGACGGCACCACACCAGGTGCTCGCCTTCACGCTTCGCCTCCTCTCGCTCCTTGGACTTCTTCCCGGCCAAAAAGAACTGAGGAACTTCCTCGATCCCAGTCCGATCGAGTCAAGATTCATGGAAGCTGCTCTCCGAGGAATATCGTTGTCGTTCCTCGAAAATCCCAAGCGTCTCGATCGACTCTGCGCATTCCTCCTCGAGGATCAATTGAAGAGCCCGCTGAGGGCGGGGAAAGTTGTGCTATCGTGAAGGGGAATTCTTGTGAGCAACCTCTCACAGCATCTCTACGGCAACACCGCATTCGGAGCCGAGAGCACGTCGCCGCTCCCCGGCACGCGATCGACGCCGATGAGCGTGAAGAGCGGCCGCGCTTCGTAGGAGGAGTAGACGGATTCCCGCTTCTCCGGTCCGTTGCCCCTCCGCACGAAGCGGTACCACAGCGCCTTGAGTCCCGGCACGCGGTCCCCCACTTTCTTCGCGGTCCCTATGGGAATCTCGATCGTCGGCTGGGTCTTGTCGGGCGGGGGCGGCTGGGGATCCCACGTGTACGGCCCGATGATCTCGGTCTGGCGATCATCACGCGTGCCGTAGTAGATGAAGTACGCGTTTGTTCCCTGCTCGTAGGTCTGCAGGAGGAGCGCGCCGGGCGTGTCATTCCTGAAGCGCATGTCGACGTTCGGCGGATAGACCGTCGCATCCGTTCCCTCGGGGGAGTAGTGGTGCACCGTGTAGCTGTGGTTCTTGCGCTGGAGGATGGGAAATCCGTATTCCCAGATGCCGCGGTAGGCGGTGGTGCTCACTTGGCAGAGTCCCCCCCCGTAGTCCGGCTCGGTTCGATCTCCCTTGATGACGAGTTCTTTCAGATAACCGGTCGTGTCGTCGACTCTCCCGAGTACTTGATCGAACGAGAAGATCTCCCCCCGCGCAACGAGGTGGCCGTTGAATTTACTCAGCCCCACGGCGATGTTGTGGAGACGATTCGCGGGCGAATTGCTGAAGTCCGATTCCCCGATCGTCACGATTTCTTTGATGCCCTGCGCGGTGAGTTGAGGATCGGTCACCGTGATCTGCGGTTGCGTCTCCGTCACGGGGAGCCAGATCTCGGGGATGCCCTTGTCGAGCGCGGCAATCGTGAGACGCGCGGCAGCATCGATGTCCACCGCTCTCCCCGTGAGGCCCACCCCATCGAAGGTGATCGCCCCGGAGTCACTGCGAGCGATCGTGACCGTTCCCGCAGGACGGTTGAGTTTCCGCCCAATCACTTCAGCGAGCGTTGCGCGGATCGCATCGAGATTCCAGGATTTCTCCTCGTGTCGCTCCATGCCCGGCAGCAAGGGTGGAATGTCATCACCGTCGACGAGGAGTGATGATGGGGGCTCAATCGGCTGGCCGCGGTACGTCCACACTTCATGCGCGCCTTTCCATTCGGGATACGCATTGGGGTTGATCGTGAAGAGGTAATGCTGGTAGCGGTAGGTGAGAGCTTGAGCCGCAAAGGTTGTGCTCGGGAAGAAGCCGATACATACGAAGAACACAATGAACCCGACAACATCGAAACGGAAATGCACGACATCATCATAAGTGCATGCCAAGAAAATTCCATGCGAGTTGGGGAAACAACAAACACTCACCTCAAATCCCAAACCGCATCTGCCCTCCGCTTGAGGCGCGCGGCATGTGCGGCCGCGCGGCATGTGCGTCGAGTGCGCGGTTGACGAGCGCATCGGCGCGGTAGTTGTCCTCGCGCGGGATGTGGCGGAAGACGATGTCGGGGAAGAGCATCGAGCGTTCCTGCACTTCCCGGAAGAGCGGGTCGAGGGTGGCCATCTTCACGCGGTACTCGCCGTTGAGCTGCTTGACGATGAGCTCGGAATCCAGGTGGCAGACGAGGCGGTTGGGATGGTACTCCTCGGCAAGTTTCAGCCCCTCGATCAACGCCCGGTACTCGGCCACGTTGTTCGTTTCGACCCCGATGCGTTCCCCGTGTTCCCGGAGCGTGACGCCGCGCGCGGGGTCCTCGAGGATGCACGCGATCGCGGCCTCGCCGGGATTTCCCCGCGAGCCGCCGTCGGTGAAGAGGTGGAGCGTCCCGCCGATCGCTTCGGGGAGCGGCTCGGTGCGTTCCGGTTGACTCTCGAGAGCGTCCTCGATAATCCCTGCGACGAATTGCTCCCGCTCCCGCACGCGGGGGAAGAGTTCGGCCAGTCGGCGCTCCAAGGATGCGGGAAGACGGATCATCCGCAGAAGTATAGATCGGCGCTGAGTGGAGTGGGAGTGATTCTGATCGTGGGAAATTGAAAATTGATGATTGAAAATGATGGAAACAACTCTGATGTCTGAATCTCTGCCATCATTTTCACACTTCGGCGCCACTCAGTATGACCCATACTTCAGATATCGGAGTAATCTGTGAGTGACCCTGAGCCGTGTCGAAGGGTCAATTTTCAATTCCTTCGGCACACGAACAACTCCCTGCAGCGCAGTCGCAATGATCAAGGAGATCCAATTTGAATCGTCCTTCCCGAAAATCAATCGTCGCCCCGCCGATCCTTTTCAGTGTGAGGCTCGAGGCGAAGATGCGGACATCCGGCTCCTCCCGATTCGTGAAGACTTTTTCGTCTCCTTCGGATTCCTTGCGAAATTCCATGCAGAAGCCGCCTTGGCCGTCGGCGATCACGCAGAGCCCCTCGCCGCCGCGGCCTTCCTTCTCCGCAACGTCACGAATGGCGCGCGCAGCAGAGAGGGTCAACGTGAGTGCCGCAGGTTTCGACGGCATCGCCGCGACCAATTGACCAATATCGTCGACGAGCTCGTCGATGTCTTCATCGCTGAACCCATGCCCGCGGCATCCATCCTTGAGCGTCTCGAGCGCGCTCCCCGCGCACCCGAAGCAGTGGAGCCCGTACTCCGCGAGGATCGTCTGCGCCTCCGGGCACAGCGCCACGATGTCGGCGACGGGCATGTCGCGATGGATGGCGTCCGATCCCGGAGATTTCTTTTTTGACGTGACGCTCTTCTTTCGCTTCCGCGCTTCGAAGACCTCCGCGGAGAACGATGCAGGGTGCGGCGACGTTGACGCGCGTTTGGAAGAGGGCGGTCTTTTCTGTTCCGTCGTGTTGTGCCGTGTTATGCGTGCGGTTACCATGTCCTCATTGTAGGCGAACGTAAGCCGTTTTCCCATCCGAATCCCGAGAATCGATGCGATCTTCCCGCTCCGTCACCGCAGCGCTCCTCCCCGTGCTCACGCTCTTCTTAGGCTTGCAGATCGGCATGGTCTACGAGGTGCAGAAGTCGACGCAGCGCACGATGCACACGACGATGATCGTGAGCAGAGGCACCGGCAACGATGTCGTCATCGAGGACCCGCAGACGCAGGCGGATCTCTCCTTCCTGTGGACCGTGTGGCAGACACTCCTCCATTCCTACATCGCGCCGCAGGATCTCAGGCCGAATGCCTTGGTCTTCGGCGCTGCGGAGGGCCTCGTGCGATCCGTGGGAGATCCCTACACCGTCCTGATGAGCGCCAAGCAGACGGAACGTTTCCGTCAAACCATCAGCGGCACACTCGAGGGGATCGGGGCGGAATTGAAGGAGAAAGACCATCTGATCGTCGTCGTTGCGCCGCTCAAGGGCTCGCCCGCCGAGAAGTCGGGGCTCCGTGCGGATGATGTGATTGCCGCCGTCGATGGAACCTCCGTCGAAGGCCTCTCGCTCACGGAGGTCGTGAGCAGAATCCGCGGATCCAAAGGCACCCCCGTGAAACTCACGGTCTACCGGCGCACCGAGAGCAAGCCTCTCACGCTCACGATCATCCGCGCCGCCATCCAGGTGCCGAGCGTGGAATCGACGATCGTGAAAACGCAGACCGGAGCATTGGCGGTGCTGACGCTGAATGAATTCGGCGAGAACAGCATGATCGAAGTGCGCTCCGCGCTGCAGCAATTCAAGAACGCCAAACCAGCGGTGAGAGGCATCGTTCTCGACTTGCGCGACAACGGCGGCGGGCTCCTGGAGGGAGCCGTCGAACTCACCTCGATGTTCGTCAAGAAGGGGACGATCGTCTCGGTCGAACATCGCGGAGAACCTCTCGAAGTTCATGACGCGCTCGGCCATCCTCTCTTCCCCGATCTCCCCATGGCCGTCCTCGTCAATGAGGGAACCGCGAGCTCATCCGAGATCACGGCCGGAGCGCTCCAAGACCTCGGCCGAGCGACGATCATCGGCATGAAGACCTACGGGAAGGGCACGGTGCAGGAAGTGCTCGATCTCCCCGGAGGAAGCAGCCTGCGCGTCACGGTCGCCCGCTGGCTCACACCCAAGGGGAAAAACTTGGGGAAAGAAGGCGTGATGCCGGACATCGTGGTTGATCTGACGACTGCGGACATCGATGCCAAGAAAGACAGGCAAATGGATGCAGCGGTCGAGTGGCTCACGAGTCATCGTGTAGCGGCGAGGAGCGGGACGGGGGTGGAAAGGTAGCCGCTCACTACCGGCGACAGCACTGCACGGACAGTCCTTCCGAGAGCACCGGAATGAATTCCGGAAAACGCTTGCGGTTCGCCGCCGGTTGAAACCGGCGGCGAACCGGAAACGAAAACGCGAATTCATTCGCACTGCCGCGGACCGTGAGCAGTGAGCGATTACCGGTCAGGGGGCGTATGAACGTTTACATATACCCGAGCAGTAATATACCGCTCCTTTGAGGGGCAAATGAACGTTGACAGGGTGAGAAGCTCACTTTTTCTTCGGTCTTCCGTAGTTCCCGGTGTGCACGGTAAAGATCTGCTGCGGACGAATGAGGACAGTACGGCTTCCTCTTTCTTGCCACACTTTGATCCACTGATCCC
>JACOTD010000022.1 GCA_016178535.1 Candidatus Peregrinibacteria bacterium | reverse complement strand
GCTCCTCACTCCCCCGTATCAACGATGACTTCCCCGGGTTCATCACCCACACCCTCGACAGACCTGCACCCGCTGTTCCTTCCCATATGTAGTCGTGTCAATAGCATTTGCTCTCGTCCAGATGCCACGATCATAGAAGAGCAAGTCCTGGCCATTGTACAAAAAAATGTAGTAGTATCAAGTAATACTTTGCACATTCCGCTCAGGAGCTTGTCGGATGTAACCGCTCACTACTCACGATCTGCGACAATGCGAATGAAATCGCGTTTTCGTTTCAGGTTAGCCGTAAGGTTTTCCGGCCAGCGGTTACCGTCGGATTTTTCATTGGGATGGAAGCGCCACTCCCGGGCATGCTACTGTACGTTCGATTCTCCTCGATACGTTCCCATGCTGACCTACGCCGACATCCAGAAACTCCTGGGAGAAAAAGCGGACTCGCTCTTGAAGCACACGTGCAAGACGATTGCGAAGGAGATGCTCCACCTGCCGAGCATGAAGAATGTGGAAGAGGTGTTTGCGGCTTCGGATCGGTCCAAAACGGTGCAGGAGAATCTCAAGGCGCTCTACAATCATGGACGCTTGAAGGGCACGGGATACCTCTCGATCCTCCCAGTCGATCAAGGGATCGAGCACTCGGCGGGAGCGTCGTTCGCCAAGAACCCCCTGTACTTCGATCCGGAGAATTTGGTGAAGCTCGCCATCGAGGGTGGGTGCAATGCGGTCGCCTCGACCGTGGGGGCGCTTGGGATCGTTGCGAAGAAGTACGCGGCGAACATTCCCTTCATCGTGAAGCTCAATCACAACGAGCTGCTCACCTACCCGAACAAGTTCGACCAGGTGATGTTCGCGACGGTGGAGCAAGCGAAGACCATGGGCGCGCTCGGGGTCGGCGCGACGATCTACTTCGGATCGCCCGAGAGCGGACGGCAGATCGCGGAGGTGGGACAGGCGTTCGCGAAGGCGCATGCGATGGGGATGTTCACGGTCCTCTGGTGCTACCTGCGCAATTCCGGGTTTAAGAAGGAGAAGGACTATCATCTGAGCGCTGACCTTACCGGCCAGGCGAACCACCTGGGCGTGACGCTCGAGGCCGACATCATCAAGCAGAAACTGCCGGAGAATAACGGCGGATTTACGGCGTTGAACAGCGCAGAAAGCTCCTACGGCAAACTCGATAAGCGCATGTACACGGAGCTTTCGAGCGACCACCCGATCGATCTCACGCGGTACCAAGTGGCCAACTGCTACATGGGTCGGATTGGATTGATCAACTCCGGAGGAGCGTCCGGTGAAAATGATCTCCAGCAGGCCGTGATGACGGCGGTGATCAACAAACGAGCGGGCGGCGCGGGATTGATTTCCGGAAGGAAAGCATTCCAGAAACCGATGGAGCAAGGGGTGGAAATTCTGAATGCGATACAGGATGTGTATTTGTGCAGGGAGATTGGAGTTGCCTGAGAAAGAGTTGCGAATTGCGAAGGGCGAATTGCGAATGTTATTTTTAACGCAAGCGAGATTCGGTCGTTTTCGCAATCGCAGTGAAAATTC
This sequence comes from Candidatus Peregrinibacteria bacterium, assembly GCA_016178535.1. GTDB lineage: Bacteria > Patescibacteriota > Gracilibacteria > Peribacterales > Peribacteraceae > JACOTD01. Next base: position 4,277 of record JACOTD010000022.1, on the reverse strand, counting down.
TGGCAAGTTGTTCGCACTCATTCATGAGTTCAGCGCATCGTTTTTGTTGGTCTGGTGCAATGTTGTCGTGGAGAAGATCGAGCCAATAGAGAGATTCTTTCGCTTCCTTGCGGCAAATGCGGATGCGATGGAGAAAGTCCTTCTTACTCTCGGCATCCACTGCCTCGATGTAATTTGCGCCGACAGAGCCCGAGGCGCGTAGGAGCTGGGCGCAATCATCGTACGTGATCCTCGTTGGCGGGAGCTGCCGCACAAATGCACGGATCGCCTTTGCAAACATGCGAGTACGTTGGTCGAGCGGCAGCGGTTGACGTTGATCCATACGTCGACGATATGTTGGTCTTTGCACGCATGAAACAACTTCTTCTTCGACTATGACGTCGTGTTCAATATTTCCTCTACAGAAAGAGAGAAAATCAGTTCTGCCCCCATGCAGAACCTCTTCGCAATTCGCAATTTGTCATTCATCACACTCGCAGATGTTCCCTATTCACAATCAACTGCTGCCCGATCCCGAACAACGTCGAGACTCCCCAGTAGAGCGAGACGGCGGCCGGGAACCGCAGCGCGAAGAAGCCGATCATGAGCGGGAGGCCGTAGAGCATCACGTTCTGCTGCGCGGCCATGGGAGATGCAGACTTCTTCTCGTTTTCCTTCTCGGGTCCCACATCGATGATCTTCTGGGATTGCGCCTTCTTGCGCTTCACGATGGCGAAGGAGAGCTTCATCTGGAGGAACTGCAAGACGACGAGGAGGATCGGCATGATGAAGATATTGGGCTTGAGGAGATCGAGGCCGAGGAAGTTCGTCCCGAAGTGCCACGCGAGGTGCCGGTAGAAGGGGTAGATGAGGTGCCGGGAGAGTTCGAGCGTGGCATCGTCGCGGACGGTGTAGAAGAGCCCAATGAGGATGGGGAACTGGAGGAGCGTGGGGAGGCAGGCCGAGAGCGGATTGATGTGGTGCTCCTTCCAGAGCTTCATCGTCTCTTCCTGGATCTTCTTGGCGTCGCTGCCGTACTTCGTTTTGAGGAGCTCGAGCTTGGGCTGCAGCATCTGCATTTTCTTCTGCCCCTCGAGCGCCTTCTGGGTCGGCCAGAAGAGGAGGAATTTGACGACGAGCGTGAGGACGATGATGGCGACGCCCAAGTTGTGATCCGGGAGGAGCGAGGCGACGAAGATGAGGAAATTGAGGAACGGCGCGCTGATGAACGTGCGGAAGAGCTTGGTGAAGGCTCCCGGTTCGACGATCGCGAAGCGCGCGGTGAGGGTGGAGACTTGCTGGGCGCCGGCGCCGGTTCCCGATTGCGTCAGGGAACCCGGCGGAAGCTTCCGACGGACCTCGTAGGTCCCCTCTCTCCCGAAGAGCGAGTACTTCCACGGAGCGAGACTGATCTGGACTGTCGCGCCGGTGCCGACCGTCGTGAGGGGAATGCAGGGAACGGTCGTACCCGTGGAGACGAGCGGCACAAGCTTTTCCGAAGACTGGCCCGGATTCTGCACCGAGAACACGTCGACGGGGGGACGCGGGCATCGATCCGGCAGAGACAGTTCCTTCGCAGTGCTGTTGATGAGATTCAGGACGGGATGGTGACCGATCGTGAACGACGATGATGCCGGCTGGAGCTGCACGCCCAGCGCCGGCGGCTGACCGGAGAATTGAGCCGGAAAGAATTGCCGCAGGAGAATCTGCGCACCCAAGTAGACTACGGCGAAGATGAGGGCAAACTGGAAGAGGCTACTGCTCTTTCTTTCCTGTGGGGACATGGATGCTCGTGAGGAAGAATCGGACTTCGCGCTGGAGATCCGCAAACGCTGCGGTCAGACTAGAGGAACGGGGAGCGACCAACAACTGGAGAACGTGGAGATTCGCAAGAGCACTCTCGGGGATCTCCCTGAGGACTGTGCGCCATGCCTCGCGGCAGCGGCGGCGCATGCGGTTCCTGCGCACCGCGGACTTATCGAGCCTGGTGGAAGCGATCGTGCCCAAGTAGATGCCGTGCTTCGCCCAATCCACTGATGGATGACGCGGCGGCATCGGCAGCCATCGAATGATCATGCTGCGGCCTTTCCAGAGCATTCCGTCGCGCAGGAGACGCTCGCACACTTTTCGGCCGCGGAGTCGGGAGAGTTGCATGGGAATTGCGAATTGCGAATGGTATTCTGTCGATAATTTCGCCATTCGCAACTCGCAAATCGCCATTTCCCATTTTCGCATTTATTCGCCTCAACTCATGCCCTCCCTCACCAAAGACCACGTCCGGCACATCGCCAAGCTCGCGCGGCTCAAGCTGAGCGAGGAGGAGGTGGAGAAGTTCACGACGGAGCTCACATCGATCCTCCGGTACGTCGACATGCTCCAGGAAGTGGATACGTCTTCCGTGCCGCCAACGGCACACGTAACGGGCCTCTCGACGGTCTTGCGTGATGACACGTTGACACAGTCGTCCGTCGCTCCCGAAGACCTCCTGGCCTGCAGTCCGCTCCCCGTCAGCGAGCGGCAGATCGTGACTCCTTCGGCGCATGATTGATCTCCTTTGCGATGCTTCCCTCCCTCACCATCACCGAAGCGCATGAGCAATTGAAGAAGCGCTCCATCAGCGCAGAGGAACTGACGAAAGCGTGCATCGAGCGGATCGAAAAGGTGGACGATCGCTTGAATGCCGTCGTCCATCGGAATTTCGAGAGAGCCCTGGAGGAAGCCAAAGAAGTGGATCGGAAGGGAGAATTCGACCATCCATTGACGGGCATCCCTTATCTTGCAAAAGACGTGTACTGCGAGTCAGGCGTCCCCACCACCGCCTGCTCGAATGTCCTCAGGGAAAAGACCTACATTCCTCCGTTCGACTCCACGACCACGCGGCGGCTCAAGGCCGTTGGCGCGATCAGCCTGGGCAAGACGAATACGGATGAATTCACGATGGGTGCGAGCACGGAAACCTCGTGCTATGGACCCACGCGCAATCCCTGGGACGTTTCGCGCGTCGCGGGGGGTTCCTCGGGAGGCTCGGCAGCCGGAGTGGCTGCTGATTTTGGACTCTTCGCACTCGGCACGGATACTGGCGGATCGATCCGTCAGCCTGCCGGGTTCTGCGGTTGCACGGGCATCCGCACGACCTACGGTCGCACGAGCCGCTACGGCGTCATGAGCATGGCAAGCTCGCTCGACACCATCGGACCGCTGGCGAAGAACATCGAAGATATCGCACTTATCCTCCAAGCGATTGCGGGGAAGGACGAACGTGATGGAACGACCGTCGATGTTCCCGTTCCCGACTACCGGGCGGCGCTGACGGGAGACGTGAAGGGACTTCGCGTCGGGCTGCCGAAGGAGTACTTCATCGACGGAATGGATCCGGATGTCGAGCAATCCGTCCGCGACGCGGCGAAGCAATTCGAAGAACTCGGGGCGACGATCGTGGACATTTCCCTGCCCCACACGAAGTACGCGACCGCGACCTACTACATCATCTGCCCAAGCGAAGTGAGCTCGAACATGGCGCGGTACGATGGGGTGCGCTACGGCCATGGTTCGACCCGTCCGCCCCCGTCCGGGCGGACGAGCTCAACACAGGCACTGGAGAAACCGAAGAATCTCCTCGACTACTACGAGAGTGTTCGAAGCGAGGGATTTGGACCTGAGGTGAAGCGGCGCATCATGATCGGCACGTATGCGCTCTCCGCGGGCTACGTGGACGCGTACTACCGCCAAGCACAGAGGGTTCGCACGCTCATCCGCCGCGATTTCGAAGAAGCCTTCGAGGAAGTGGATGTCATCCTGTCTCCCGTCTCGCCGACCCCGGCCTTCGTCGTGGGTGCTCACACCGACGATCCCATCGCCATGTACTTGGAGGACATCTTCCTGAGCAGCCAGGTGCTGGCGGGCATCCCCGCGCTCTCGGTGCCGTGCGGTTTTGCCAGAGCAAAACCGTCCCCCGAAGCTCCCGCAGGAGCGAAGGAGGATGACATTCTTCTCCCCATCGGACTGCAGATCATGGGAAAACAGTGGGGCGAAGCGACGATCTTGAAAGCGGCGCATGCGTACGAACAGGCGACGGAGTGGCGTGGGAAGAAACCGCTGTTGGAATGACCGAGGAGCAATGACCAATGACCAAGCACCGATGACCAACAATCGGGTATTGGTCAGGGGGCGTATGAACGTTTACATATACCCGAGCAGTAATATACCGCTCCTTTGAGGAGCAAATGAACGTTGACAGGGTGAGAAGCTCACTTTTTCTTCGGTCTTCCGTAGTTCCCGGTGTGCACGGTAAAGATCTG
>JACOTD010000009.1 GCA_016178535.1 Candidatus Peregrinibacteria bacterium | reverse complement strand
GAAAATGGTTCCTGCGGCATCTATCACCTCGTCATGCAGACCTCAAGGGCTGGTGAGTGTCTGCAAGAGGGTGCCAGGGGGAATTGCTGGTTGCGAAAGAGTATTCGCAAATCGCCATTCATTTCCCCATATTCTGCACAATCCCCTCATGTGCTCTGCGCACTTCCTCCTCGGTCAGCGTCCGATCCTTCGCGCGGTACGTGAAGCGAACCGTGAGGGCGTAGTCCCCGACCTTGTCTTTGGAACTCGTATAGAGATCGACGATTTCGACTCGCTCGAGGAGATCGGAGGCATCGTGCAGCGCTTCGAGCATGCCGGCTGCTTCCTCGCGCTGGTCCATGGGGAACGTGACGTCGTAGGAAATGGGCGGGAATTGCGGGAGAGGGACGGACATCCGCACGCCCGGTTCGATCGCGAGGAGGAGCGAGAGATCGACGAGCGCCGCGGCCATGCGCGCGGGGAGTGCGAACCGGCGAGCAATCTCCGGATGCACTTCGAAGAAGAGGCCGATGGATTGAAGCGGCCGCAGCTCTCCGCCCGACTCACGATCGAGGTCGCACGCCGTGCGGGCCATCACGCGTGCGCTGCGCCCGGGATGGGCAAACGCAGGGACGGTCTCTGCGCGCGCGGTCTCCACTCCATACCCCGCGTGGGCGAGGGACGAACCGAGTGACTTCTTGAGACGGAAGAACGGCGTGTGTTTGGGATCAAAGCCGGTGACACCGGACTGCGCGAAGAGGAGCCCCAGTTCGCGATGCTCGTCCTTTCCCTTGGCGAAGACGGTGCCGATCGAGAAGATCCCTCTCTCCTCACCGCTCCCAAGCGGGTATCGTTCGATCTGCTCGCACAGGGCAGGAAAGACGCTCGTGTGGAGCAGGCTCAATTCTTCTCCCAGTGGATTTTCGACGCGCACCGCGACCGACGGATCCATTCCGGCCTTCGTGAGGAGATCGGGGCTGACGAGTGAGAGCGGCAGGAGCTCGAGGAATTTTTCCTCCCTGAGAACGTGCCGGATCGCTGCCGTGCGGAAGTCGCGTGCGGGCGGTTTCGTGGACGCCGACGGCGCGAGTGCCGGAATCCGGTTGTAGCCGTACATCCTCCCGATCTCTTCGATCAGATCGTAGGTGCCACGCAGATCGCCGAGACGATGCAGCGGGGGACGGACCAAGAGCATACCTTCCGCTTTGCGCTTTGCTTGGGATTGCTCTTCGACGTCACACTCGAGCGCAATCAGGATGCGAATAATTTCTGCTTCCGGTATTTCCACTCCGAGCATGCTCGAAGCACGCGCAAGCGGAAGAGGAATCGCGGGCGGGTCCCCGTCATCGCCCCAGGACTCCTTGGCGGAAACGACGTTCGCGCCCGGGAGGAGTTCGAGCATGAGCGCGAGAGCGCGGAGGAAACCTTGTTCGACCACGACTCTTGGGATTCCTTTCTCGTAGACCGTTGCGGCGTCGGTGCGGTGGCCGGTCGCGAGGATGGCGCGGCGGACGCAAACGGGGTCGACGGCCGCGGAGTGGAGGTAGATGCGCTTCGTCGTGAACTTGGTGGAACTCCTGAGTCCTCCCATGATCCCCATCAGGTCGAAGATGCCGTCATCGTCGCTGAGAACGATTGCGCCGTCAGGGAGTTCCCGTGCAACGCCGTCGAGTGTTGTGATGCGTTCGTGTTTCTTGGAAAGACGAATGTGGACGTCGCCGCGGAGGTCGTCGGCGTCGAACGCGTGCAACGGCATCCCCGTCTCCATCGCGACGTAATTGGTGATGTCGACCGGGAGGCTCACGCATCGCCATCCCGTTGCCTCGAGCCTCCGGCGCATCCATTGGGGCGTTTCGCCGAGGCCGTCGATCGCGAGAATGCACGATGCGTAGCGCGGCACGAGGGAGGGGATGTCGTTTTTGAAGGCAAAGGGAATGGGTTTTTTGCCGAACACCGCATTGTTCGATTGGGTAGAGACGCCCCATCGGGGCGTCTCAATGGAACCATTGTTGATATTTCCCGATTTCCATTCCGCCAATCCCAATGCGACCAATTCGCGCGCAATGCCGATGTGCGAGAAGAGATCGGCGCGGTGCGTGATCGCATGATTGTCGATGTGGAACACGACGTCGGTGAGCCCGAGGAACGTTCGCAGATCTTGCCCGACCCCTTCCTCCCCGTCGCCCAGATCGATGACCGTGCGCTCCCGCGATCGCGGGAAGAGGTCGAGGAGATCGAGTTCCTCCGCCGTGCAGATCATGCCTTCGCTCTCGATGCCGCGGATCGTCGTCTTCGTGAGCGTCATCATCTCCGTGCCGTGCCACCGAACCGTTGCGCCCGCATGCGCGAAGCAGACCCGCATGCCAACTCTGACATTCGTCCCGCCGCACACGACGTTCTTCCCGCCATGGTCGGTCGAAACTCTGCACACGGAGAGCTTGTCGGCATTGGGGTGCTTCTCGCAGGAGAGGACACGCCCCACGCAACAGTGATCGAGGAGCGCCCCCTGGCGCACCAATTCATCCACTTCTCCCGTTGCCTCCGTGAGCGCATCGGCGAGCTTCTCGGGATCCTTCTCCCGCAGATCGATGAAGTCCGAGAGCCACTCGAGCGAGATCTTCATGCGAGGAGTATGCCATGAAGCATCAAGAAAACTGAAGCTCACTTCTCCAACACCACCACCTCCCGCCCCTCGGCCGGCAGCTGACCTTTGAGTTTGTATTCGGCAAGACGCTGCGCGGTGCCGCCGATGGACTTGAGGACGGCGTCGCTCTCCTTGCCCGTGAGCGTGAGGAGGAGGACGCGCGGATCGAATTCGTCGATGAGCTTGTGAGCGATCTTGGCTTCGTCGGCGGGGAGCACGAGCGCGTCGATATCACCCACGGATTCGATCTGGGGATCGGTCCAGTCTTGGAGCGGGGAGGAAAGCAGAGCAACACGGACATCGTCGGCATCGACGACGTAGGAAACCTGCTGCCCTTCGTTGTGTCCGATCCCGCGGATCGTGATCCCGGCGTGGTTGTACTCGCCGGGCCAGGAGAGAACGCCGATGGACGGCTCTTCTTCCGGGACCGCCAGGAGAACGAGAACATCATCCTTCGCAGACACGGCAGCGTCCTTGGGGAACGCCGTGAGCGTCTTGCCCGCGCCGGTGATGCGAAGCGCCGCGCCGCCCAGCGACGTGAAGGTCAACATCGGGGCAGATGGTAGAGGAGAAGGAGAGCAAGAGAAAGTGCCAAGTGAAGAATGGCGAAGTGCGATTTGCGAGTGGCGAGTGGCGAGGGGGGGGTTCGCAATTCGCCCTTCCCTATCATGTTCTCTCAATCCTCGCCCCCAGGCTCCTCAATTTCTCGTCCAAGCGGTCGTACCCGCGCTCGATGTAGCGGATATCGGTGATGGTTGTCTCGCCGTCGGCGCAGAGAGCCGCGAGGACCATCGCGGCGCCGGCGCGGACGTCGTTGCTGGCGACGATGCGGCCGCGCAGCGGAGTGGGGCCGATGATGAGCGCCTGGTGCGCGTTGAGAATTTCGACGTGCGCGCCCATCTTCTCCAGCTCATACAGGTACGCCATGCGCCCCTCGTACAGGCGCTCGAAGAGGCGGCTGACGCCGTGCGCCTGCGTCATGGCCACGCCGATGGGCGCCTGGAGATCGGTGGGGAAGCCCGGGAAGATATTGGTGCGCACCTGCATGGCCCGGAGCGAGGAGAGTTCACCGTCGACGAAGAGCGCCTGTTCGGCTTCATCCTCGCGCCACACGCAGCCGAAGCGCCGAAGCGCATCGAGGAAGGAAAGAAGATGAAAGCGGTCGACGCCGTGGAGGCGAACCTTGCCGCGCGTCACGAGCGCCGCGATGATGATGGAGCCCGCTTCCAGGTAATCCGGCGTCACCCGATGCGTGACCCCGTGGAGGATGTGGCTGCCTGCGACCGTGACCGTGTGGCCGCCGATTCCCTCCACGCGCGCGCCCATCGCGACGAGGAAGCGCTCGAGATCCTGGACATGCGGCTCCGCGGCGGCGAGATCGATGGTCGTGGTGCCGTCGAGGAAGGCTGCCGCCATGAGAACGTTCTCGGTGGCGGTGACGGAGAATTCGGGGAGGATGACGTGCCCCGGACGCAGCTTGCCCTGGAGGTGGAGAACATCATCGTTGCTCATGTTTTCCGCCCCAAGCTGGCGCAGCGCCTCCACGTGCGCCTCCACCGGACGCTTACCGATCACATCGCCGCCGGGATACGCCATTTCCGCCACCCCGAACCGCGCGAGGAGCGGCCCCAGGAGGAGAATGGATCCGCGCAGGCTCCCCACGTACTCGGAGGGGATCGGCTGGCTGCGGATCTTCTGCGCGCGGATGCGCACGGTACTATTGACGAAGCTCGTCTCGGCGCCGAGGAACTGGAGCACGCGGAGTATGGCCTCCACGTCGCGCAGCTTGGGCACGTTCTGGAGAACCGTCTCGCCATCCGCGAGCACGCTCGCCGCGATGAGCGGGAGCGCCGCGTTCTTGGAGCCGCCGACGACGACATCGCCCCGCAGGGGAATGCCGCCGCGGATGCGGTAGGTAACATCCATACTGGAGACGCAGTCTAGAGCAAACGAAGGGGTTTTGCAGCAACGAATACACGAAGATACAAGGTAAGATAGAAGGTACAAGATACAAGAAACAAAAGCCCTCATTGTCGCCATTCGATCATTCCTTTGTACCTTGTATCGGTCAGGGGGCGTATGAACGTTTACATATACCCGAGCAGTAATATACCGCTCCTTTGAGGAGCAAATGAACGTTGACAGGGTGAGAAGCTCACTTTTTCTTCGGTCTTCCGTAGTTCCCGGTGTGCACGGTAAAGATCT
>JACOTD010000025.1 GCA_016178535.1 Candidatus Peregrinibacteria bacterium | reverse complement strand
TCCTGCGTTCTCTCTCTCCACTGTCATTGCAGAAGTAACGCGGTGGCGAACGGAGGGGAGATCGCTGTTTGAGAAGCAACTGCAGGGAATCCTCGCCAGAGCGCCACCGGGCTAGGCGTGGGAATCGGGAATTACTTCTCAGCTTCTTCGCCGAAAGACGGATGATCTCCCAATCGATGAGCTGCGTCGCTCTCTTGCTGATACCCCCCCCTCCCCTCCCACCAATGGCAATGATGATCTTCGTGGCAGATATGGAGCAGATTGTATCAACACTCACACGAAATTCTGTACACTGTTTCCGGTGGGATGGCCGAGTGGCTTGCTGTGAGGGCGAAGTGAAAAAACACAAGAGAACGCAATGCTGTAGAATATTCTCGGTGGGATGGCCGAGTGGTCTATGGCGCCTGACTTGAAATCAGGTAGACCCGAAAGGGTCTCGTGAGTTCGAATCTCACTCCCACCGCCATTCATGGAAATATTGCACCCCAAATTCCGCGGTGAACACTTGCAGATCGTTGCCGCGCTGACTACGCTCGATTTGCACAGCACAGCCTATGCCCACCCCTCGGAATCTCCTGTCTTTTTTCCTGGCTCTGACGCTTCTTGTCCCCCCATTCGCACTCGGGGCAACAGGAGGAACCTTCAAAGATCTGAAACCAAGCGACTTCGGCTACGACGCGGCGATTGACCTCCAGAACAGAAACACCATGAAGGGATTCCCCGATGGAACGTTCCGTTCCGGTCTGGCCGTGAATCGCGCGGAGGCGATCACGATCATCGCGGAGCCGCTCATCACGCCCGAGGAAGAGAAGGCGACGCAATCGACGAGCTTCAGCGATATTGATTCAAGCGCGTGGTACGTTCCCTACGTCGAATGGGCAGTGACGAAGAAACTCATCCAAGGCCCGCCGGCCGCGAAAGCGTTCCATGCGACGCGCTCCGTGACCAAAGCCGAATTCCTCAAGATGCTCTTCCTCGCCTACGGGGTCGACCCGAATTCCTACAGCGAGGTGCAGCTTCCGCTCAGCAAAGACGTGACCGACCCGAAGGCGTGGCACTACCCGTTCCTGCGCTACGGAATCAGTTCGTCGGTCGTCGTCGCGCCGAAGAGCGGGATTCTCGGACCGAGCCGATCTCTCACAAGAATCGACGTCGCCGTTCTTCTCGACCGCTTCCTGCAATACAAGAGCGGAGCGCGGACGCAGGCGCTGCTCGACCTCAGCTTCGCCGATCTCCTCTCCGCACAAGATGCCTTGAGCAAATCCAATCTGAAAGAAGCCGAACCGGCATCGGCCCGAGCGCTCCTCGCCGCCCGCGGCGCGCTCGCGGTGACTCCCGATTCCCCGGCGGTGAAGATCGCGGTGAAGATCTCCGAGGCGATGCGCGCGCTCGTTCGAGCCTACCGCGCGGCGGCGATGCAGGACCGCGCCAGCGTGATCACGTTTTCGAAGAACGCGTGGGATCTCGCCGAACAGGCGAAGAAGTTCTCCCCCAGCGCCACCGCGATTGCGCAGCAGATTCAGAAATACGCCAAGAATTTTGCAGACAGTGCGCGAAAAGGGAAATAGAGGTCTTGATTCGCTTGTCCGACGCATCGTCCAGGGGAAGACTCAAGCGAATGACGGAATCCCAACAGCCATGAGTTCCAACACGTTGCCCTTGCATTTCAGCGCTCACACCATCCGCGGCGCTGGACGTGGAAAGAATCTCAATGTGCCGACGATCAATCTCCGTCTTGAAGATATTCCGTCATCGGTTGAAGAGGGAATTTATGCGGGGTTCGTATGGTTCAATGCGAGATACAAGAAACAAGATACAAGAAACAAGAAACAAATCGAAATGCAACGATTCTGTGCGGCAATTCACTACGGCCCGCGACCGGTCTTCCACGATGACGTCGCGTTCGAGATTCACATTCTGGACAAAGAGATGAAGAAACTGCCCGAGTCGGTCACCGTCCAACTCATCGAACGATTGCGTAATGTTGAAGATTTTGCTTCCCCTGAGGAGCTTCGCGTGCAAATGGCAGAGGATATCGCGGAAGCGCGTGCTATTCTGAAGCCGTCACCTCATTGATCATGTGGAAGATTCTGAAGCGATGGATTGGGCAGCGGAGCCGCGTTCGTCTTGCGTGGCACTGGGCGAAGGCATTCGCTGCGGCGCTGCGCTTCGGCTTCCCCGCGAAGGAGCTGCGCATCGTCGCGGTCACGGGGACGGACGGCAAGACGACGACCGTTTCGATGACGGCGCACATTCTCCGTGAACAGGGCATGCCCGTGGGAGCCGTCTCGACCAGTTTCATGCGGATCCGGGAGACGATCGAACAGAATCCTACCCACCAGACCTCGCTCTCGCCGTTCGCTCTCCAACGATTCCTCCGGCGGTGCGTCGATGCCGGATGCGCGACGGTCGTGGTGGAGGCATCCTCGCACGGGCTCGTGCAGCACCGCCTCGATTTCCTGTGGCCGGAGGTCGCCGCCATCACGAACACCTCGCTCGAGCATCTCGACTACCACGGCACGATGGAGCAGTACCGCAGGGACAAGGGGATTCTCTGCCGGATGCTGCGAGGGAAGGGAACGAAGATTCTGAATGCGGATGACGAGACGTTCGCGATGTATCGATCCATTCCGTCCAAGAAGACGATTGTGTACTCGGGTTGTCATGGTGAGCGCTGTCGAACCATGACAGTGCATGTATTGTCGCACTTCGACAGAGCTCAGTGTGACAATACTGAATATATGTTCAGCCTCTCGAACATCGCCGTGACCCCGACGAATTCGTCGGCGACCGTGACTTCTCGATCGGGCGACGAATCCAAAGACGTTCCCCTCACGATCAATCTTCCGGGCTCTTTCAATCTCGAAAATGCTCTGTGCGCCATCGCGTGCGCTTCCGCAGTCGGCATTCCCATGGAGAAGAGCATCCCACCCCTCGCATCCTTCAAAGGCGTTCCGGGCAGAATGGAGCGAATCGACGAAGGCCAGCCGTTCCTCGTCTTCGTCGACTTCACGGTGACGCCCCGCGCGTATGAGAAGACGCTCAAGTCAGCGAAGCAGATGCTCGAAGCGGGGAAGCGGCTCCTCGTCCTCACGGGCACCTGCGGCGACCGCATGCGCGAGAAGCGTCCGATGATCGGGAAGACCGTCAGTGAGCTCGCTGACGTTGTCATTGTGACGGAAGATGAGACGCTCACGGAAGATCCGATGCGGACGATTGAAGATCTGTGGGCGGGGATCGATCAGTCCCGTTGCCAGGCGCAGAAGATTCTCGATCGGCGCGAAGCGATCGCGAAGCTTTTCTCATTGGCGAATCCCGGCGACATCGTCCTCCTCTGCGGGATGGGAGCATGCACGACCATGCAGACGCGGGAGGGATTGCGGCCGTGGGACGAGAGGCAAGTGGCGAGAGAGCTTTTGGTGAAGATACAAGATACGAAGATACAAGGTACAAGGTACAAGGAACAAACCTAGAGTCAGAATTTTGTATCTTGCATCTTGTTTCTTGTATCTTCCTTCCATGGTGATTGAGCAACAAAACAACATCGCAGGATTGGACGAGGCGGGCAGAGGAGCGCTCGCGGGACCGGTCGTTGCGGGGGCATGCATTCTCAGGCGCGAACTCTTTCGACGTCGATATTCCGCACCGCGCTGGTCGCCATTTCGCAAGAGACCGGATCCCGATTGCCTGATCGCGGACAGCAAGCAAGTAACACCAGAGGAACGCGCGACCGCCTTCGAATGGATCATCGCTCACTGTGCGTTCGGCGTCGGCATGGTCTCGGCCGAAGAAATCGATCGACGCGGGATTCTGTGGGCAACGCATCGAGCGATGAAGATGGCTCTTGCCGAACTCCAGACGAAAGCGGACGTCGATCATCTGCTCGTCGACGGCAGAGACGCATTCTTCTTCGATTGCCCCCACACCTCCATCATCCGCGGCGATGAATCGCAGCCGTGCATCGCCGCGGCATCCATCGTCGCCAAGGTCACGCGGGATCGATGGATGATCGGGCAACAGCAGCGGCATGCTCGATTCTCATTCGCGGAGCACAAAGGATATGGTACAACCGCGCACATCGAAGAACTCAAAGCCCATGGACCCTGTTCACTCCATCGACGATCATTCCTGACGCGGATTCTCGACGAGAATGACCAAGCACCAATAACCAATGACCAAAGCTTATTCGCCACGATCGACCAATGATTTCACGTTGGTGATTGGTGCTTGGACATTGGTCATTTCGACGGTCCATGGTCATTGATCAGATTCGACCTCTCGAAACCACATCCACAGCAGAATGCCGATGAAGAGGAGCGGCAATGTCAGCAACTGCCCGCGCGTGAGCAGGATGCCGAGATCGATGAGGGGGTACTGCTGGTCCCGGATGTATTCCAGGAAGAACCGCATGACGCCGTAGAGGATGAGGAAGAGTGCGAACGTGCGCCCGGGTTTCACCGGACGAACGCGGTGCAGATGCCAGTAGCAGATGCCCGCGATCCCAAGGCTCAGGAGCATGTCGTACATTTGGAGCGGATGGCGCAGCCCGTCGACGCCGGGAATCGCAATCCCCCACGGGAGCCGGGTGACGGTCCCGTAGAGCTCCTGATTGATGAAATTGCCGAAGCGACCGAGCGCGAGGCCGATCGCGGAAGGAACAACCGCGAGATCCGCCAGTCGGCGCGGCGAGATCTTCATCTTCCAGCAGGCGAATCCGAGCGCGAGCGCCACGCCGATGAATCCGCCGTGCGAGGACATTCCCCCGTTCCACACCGCGAGAATCTGGAATGGATGCTGTGCGAAGAATCGCGGCTCATAGAAGAAGACGTACCCCAGACGTCCCCCGAGGATCACGCCGATGACGGCGTGGGAGACAATGGTGAGCCACTCGTCGCGCGTGAGGTGCAGGTTGCGTTCGCGCTGGAGGTTGGGAAGCAGAATGATCGCGATGATGAACGAGAGAAGGTACATCACCCCGTACCAGTGCACGGAGAATCCGAAGAGCTCGAGCGCGACGGTGCGGGAGGGGAGGAGCGATAGCATCAAGACAGAAGATACAAGACACAAGATACAAACGACAAGCTTCGGTATCCTCCATGATATGAACATTCTGGGCATCGAGACATCGTGCGATGAAACGGCGGTCGCGGTCGTCGAAGACGGAAGCGTCGTCCTCTCGAATGTGATCGCGAGCTCCCGGCAGTCTTTCGAGCATCTGGCGGGCGTGATCCCGGAAGAAGCCGCTCGCCGCCAGATCGAGTGCATGATCCCCGTCCTCGAAGAAGCGCTGCGGAAAGCGACGCTGGGCTGGAGCGCGATCGACGCGGTCGCCGTGACGAAAGGACCGGGACTCCTCGGATCGCTCCTCGTGGGTACGACGACGGCGCGCGTCCTCGCTTCGACTCTGGGAAAACCCCTGATCGGCGTGCACCACACGTTCGGGCATTTGACGTCGACGTGGCTCAGAGAAGCAAAGAAACAAGATACCCTTCGACCTGGCTCAGAGCAGGCAAGATACCCTTCGACAGCGCTCAGGGCAGGCAAGATACAACAATCGACATTCCCAATCCTCACGCTCTCCGCTTCCGGCGGGCACACTGACCTCTGGTACCGAGAGAGTCATACTCGAGGGATGCTCTTGGGACGAACGCGCGATGATGCCGCGGGCGAGGCGTTCGACAAAGGCGCGAGTCTGCTGGCTCTTCCCTACCCCGGCGGCCCCTCGATCGCGAAGGCGGCTGAGGGAGGAGACCCCAAGCGCTATGCGTTCCCTCTTCCCCTCGAACATGACGGGACCTTTGACTTCAGTTTCTCGGGCCTCAAAACCTCTCTCAAGTATCTCCTGCGGGATTTCCGATTGGATCCGCAGAGCGACCCCGAGATGCTCAGGAACATCGCGGCGTCGTATCAGTTCGCAATCTGCCGGCACCTGGCGGACAAGGTCAATCGATCCCTGCGTCGTCATCCCGAAACGCGGGAAGTTCATCTTGTGGGAGGAGTCTCGGCCAACACGCATCTGCGGCAGTGGATGACAACCATCTGCGGTATTCATGATGCAAAGCCACTGTTTCGCTTTCCCTCTTCGCTCGCTTTCTGCACCGACAACGCCGCGATGATCGCCGCAGCGGGATTTTTCCTCCACCAAGAACTCGGCGACCGAGCATTCGAGTCGTTCGAGACGAGTGCGACGTTGCCACTTGAAGAAACTGTTCTCTCTGGAAGTAGTTTTATCCCCTGAGGAGCGGGCATACTGCCCGCGGATTCTGCCCAGAGGAATGAGAAAAAGAATTCGAGATGGACTTTCGATACAGAGGTGGCGACAACCTCGTAGTCAGGCTCAGGTAAATCAACCTCATCGAATGACAAGCTCCAATACAATTTCTTCACCTCGAGGTCAGCGCCGGCAGAATGGCGCCGAGGATGATGGCGAGAATGCCGCAGAGCGCTACGGTGCGGACGAGGGTTTGGCGCTTCATGGAGAGAACGGGGAAACGGAGGACGAGGAAGAATTCAATGCCGGAGTGACGGTGATCGACACACTCTGCTTGTCCGCATTGCCGAATGCATCCTTCACGGTCAGCGTGACGGTGTAGGCCCCGGGGGTATCGAAGACGTGATCGTACTTCGCATCGTTGCTCTGCGCCAATACGGTATCGGGTTGGGCATCGTACCGCACATCCCAGAGCATGCTCGAGGGCGACCCGGTGGAGCACGAGGCATCGAATGCAATCCCCTCTCCCGCCTGGATCTTCACGCGGCTGCTCGTGAGGCACGCGCTGAGGGAGGGACGACGCACCACGAGCGTCTTCTGAGCGGAGTAGGGTTTGCCGGAGGCCATCACCACGGTCAGTGTGACCGTATACTCCCCGGGTTTCGCGTAGGTATGTTCCACACGCGAGGCGCCGAGTTCCGCCTGTGCTTGGGGCGATTCGTCGCCGTAGAGCCATTTGAAACCCGCAATCTGATCTCCCGGGGGGATGAAGGTGTTGGAAGCGTCGAAGGTGACATCGAGGGGGGCCACTCCGCCATCGGGGCTCATCTGGATCGAGAGTTCGGGCGAGGGCGGATTCACCGTGATGGTGAGGGGCATGCGCATCGCTTTGCTCTCGGGATTCTGCGCGATGAGCGTGATGTGGTAGCTGCCTTCCTTTCGGTAGACGTTCTGGTAGGTTGCTCCCGCGATTGGCTGGGATTGATCGGCGTCTTCCCACGAGAATTGGATGAGGGGGACGCTCGTGACGGGAGTGATCTGCACGGTGAGCGGGACTTCGCCGTGAATGGCATTGCCCGTAACGTCGGGATTGCCGTCGAAGTGCAGATCCGGAAGGCTGAGGATT
This sequence comes from Candidatus Peregrinibacteria bacterium, assembly GCA_016178535.1. GTDB lineage: Bacteria > Patescibacteriota > Gracilibacteria > Peribacterales > Peribacteraceae > JACOTD01. The sequence goes on along the minus strand of JACOTD010000025.1, from coordinate 5,562 downwards.
TCCGTCGCGTGCACGAGTGACGTAAGCTCGGCGATCTTGCCGCTTCCGTTCCTCACCTTCGCGGTGACCGAATAGATGCCGGGACTCTCGAAGGAATGCGCCACGCGCTTCAGATTGGCTCCTTCGTCGGTCTTGCCGTCGCCGTAATTCCATTGAACATCCTGCAGAGGTTCGGCGGTGTCCAGATGGAAGATGGTCCCGAAGGGCACGGGTCCCACGAGATTTTTCGGTTCCGCGCGGAGCACCACGGGGAAAGGAAGCGGGGGCGGTTCCTCGATCGAAATCGTACGTTGGAGTGTTGCCTGAGTCTTGTTCTGGAGTTGGAGTGTCGCAATGACGACGGCACGCCCCGTAGCGTAGAACGTGTGGAGGATATCGACGTTCTTGCTCGTCTCATCGGTCTTGCCGTCGCCGTCGAAATCCCAATCCACTTCCACAAGCTGCTTGGGATCGGTGAGCAGATTCTCGATGCTGAAGCGAACGGGCTTCGCGACGATCGGTTGCGCGGGCGTCACCGAGAACACTGCGGTGGGAATGGTAACCCGACGAGTAATGGTCCGCGCGGTTCCGTTATCGAGCGTGATCGTGACACTGACGACATACGAACCTTGTCGATCGTAGATGGCCGTTTCCGTTGGCACGACGGTTTTGTCGTTCACCGTTCCGTTGCCATCCGTGTCCCACGCGAACTGGATCGGACGGTAACCGAGCTGCCGCAGCGTGGAGACGGCTTTCTCGGCGCTGAAGCTGACGATCAGCGGAGCAACGAAATCTTCGCTGCGCGTCGGACTCACGATCTCGAGCGAGAGCGGCGGCTCGCGGGTGATCATCACCGGCACGAGGCCGCTGAGCGCGAGACCGGGCAAGAGGAAGATGCCGATCTTCACGAGACTGCGCTGGCGAACGGCGATCGGCGCCGACGATCGCGTGACGCGCAGGAAGAGCAGCAGGCCGATGGCAACGAAGACCGCGGCGCCGATCAACGCACTGAGCGTTCCCAGCGGCGGCAAATTTTTGAGGGACGGGTCGGTACTCGGCAAGAGTATCAGCAGGGCGCCGCACCAGAGGACATAGAGGAGATAGACGCTCCCCACGAGGAAGAGAATGACGTGTTTCCATCGTGAGACCGCAACAGGAGACGCTCCCGTTGCCGTACCCACAGCAGAAGTTCTCAATGGTGACTGCCTCGGCAACGCCACTCCATCGACGAGCTGCGCATCCGGCGCAGCAGCATCGGCCTGGGGGACTGCAGGAGGAGTACCCGGTGTTGGAGGCGTGTCCGCCAAGATTCAGAAGGAACGGGGAGAGGAGGATGCGCTGGACGATCCCATTGGAGGTGAGGGGGCATTCGGCATGACGGGAGGCACGAGATCGAGGGAACCCGATGAGGGGTTGGACGCTGAAGAGAGATTCTCGCCCTCGAGAGTGGGCACGTTGACGTCCGGAGAAAGGGACTCGGCGCTCGAGGGGGGGGACACGGGGGGGGCGGCATTGTGGTCCCCAAGCGCAGCGCGGACGGTGATCGAGAACGGATGCGTTTTCGCGGAAGCCGCGCTCGGCGCAATCGCCCAGGATACGGCATCGACGAAGAATCGGTCGGCATCGATCCAGAGTTCTCCGGAGGCATCGAACGCAGAGACGAATGAGCGTGCATTCGCTTCGTCGAAGGCGGCGGACCTGGCGGCGGCGGATGTGCGCAGGAAGCCGAGGAGCTTCTCACGATCGAGCGATACGTCGTAATGGTAGGCGCGATGCCCGTCGATCGATTCGATCCCCCGGTCCCGCGTCACGGTCACCACCTCCGACTGCGCGCGCAGAACGCCCGGGTCGGGGGTGAGGGTGGATGCGCCATCTGGCCTGGCGGCAGCCGGCAAGCGAACCCACTTGTCCTTGAATGCATTGAGCGCATCGAGGGAGAACGCGGGCAGCGGCGGATGCACGCTCACGGAATTCACCCGCAGATAGATTTCCGTCGGGGAGGCAACGATGACATCCGCGTCGGCATTCACATCGTGCATCGCGTCGCCATTGCCGAGGTGCGCCGTCACGATCAAATGGAATTGCGTTTGCTTGCCGCCGTCCTGGAGTCTGCCGTCGAGCGAAAGATGCCCGCCCACGGCGCTGCTCTTCTCCCCGAAGGCGATATCGGCGGTCGCGGTATACGTCGCCGACCGCAGCGTGCTGCTCGCGAGCGCCGCTCTGTGCAAGACCTCAGCGGGGGGAAGAAGGCTTCGCTGCGCGCAGGAGTTGAGAACCAGCGCACAGAGAATTGCACACGAAGGAGTGAGACGACGCAAGAGCATAGGAAAAGACCGGAGGTTAGTGTGCCTCACGTTGGAGAAATGTGCCACTGGATCCGGAATGACGAGTGACGATTGACGAGTGACGAATTGCGAATTGCGATTTGGTCATTGGGGTTTCATTCGCAATTCGCCACTCGCAATTCGTAATTCGTCCCAATCACCATCCCCCACTCGCTCCCCCTCCCCCGAACGATCCTCCGCCAAATCCTCCTCCGCCACTGCTTCCTCCCCCAATCCCGCCGCCAAACCAGAACCCGCCCCGTCCGCCCCCGCGCGGCCAGCCGGTCTTCGAGACGATGGAATCGAAGAGAAGCCCCAAGAGGACGAAGATCGGGATCGCGATCCAGAAGCTGTAGAGAAGCGTGAGGATGATGCCGATGACCCCGCCGATGATCCCGCCCATCCACCACGATTTGCTGCGGGCGAGCAGCGAGGCGGAGAGATGAAGGATGATGAAGCACACGACGACGAAGAACGGGAAGATCCCGCTCGTGTCCTTCGCCTGCTGCTCTGGATCCGGCGCGTACTCGCCGCCGATGTTTTTCTCGAGCGCATCGATGCCGGCCAGGATGCCCTCATGGTACTTTCCTGCGCGGAAGAGCGGCGTGATGTCCCGGTCGATGATCGCCTTCGCGGTGAGATCGGGGACCGCGCCCTCGAGCCCGTAGCCGACCTGGATTGTCATCCGCCGCTCCTCCGCCGCGATGAGGAGGAGGATGCCGTTGCTCTTCTGCTTGGAGCCGATCCCCCACGCCCGCCCCACTTGCACTCCCACATCCTCGATTGCCTCGCCGCCGAGCTTCGGCACGATCACGACGGCGATCTCGTTGCTCGTCTGCTGCCGGTACGCTCGCAGCGCGTGCTCCAGATCATTCTTCTGCTGCTGCGTCAGGATCCCCGCGCGATCGGTCACGAAGCCTTGGTTGGGCGGAACGGTGAACGCGAGGACTGGGGTCGCAAGCAGCCAGACCAGCACGACGGGCCAGAGTCGACGGACCAGTTTCATGCGATTATTGGACGAAATTCACGGACGGAGCATTCTCCGACCCCGTTGTGCTCTGGAAGAACTTCTCGGGAATGAAGCCGAAGAGGCGCGCGACGAAGACCGTGGGTGCGCGAAGCACCCGGACATTGTAGCTCTGGACGGCGTCGTTGTAATCGCGCCGCGCAACGCTGATGCGATTTTCCGTTCCTTCGAGCTGGGTCATAAGATCGCGGAAGGCTTGGGTCGCCTGGAGCTGCGGGTAGCCCTCGACCGTCACGAGCAGCCGCGAGAGTGCGCCTTCGAACCCCTGGGCCGCGGCGATCTGGGCTCCTCGGTCGCTCCCCGCCCGCTGCCACTGCGTGCGCGCCTGCGTCACTTGGAGAAGGGTGCTCTGCTCGAACTTGGCAGCGCCTTTGACGGTACTGACCAAATTGGGAACGAGGTCGAAACGCCGCTGATAGGTCGTCTGCACCTGCGCCCACGCGGAATCCACGCCGGCCTTCGCGGTGATGAGACCGTTGTAGCTTGTGAGGATCCACAGAACGATGAGGGCAAGAAAGCCGAGGATGATGAGCCAGGGGCGACGCATGGGGGGAGAGAGGGAAAGCGTGATGATGATAGCAGGATGGAATTGCGAATTGCGAGTGGCGAATTGCGAATGAAACCCCAATGCCCAAATCGCAATTCGCACTTCGCCCTTCGCAATTCGTCATTCGTCATTCTCGCTCTATCGATCCCCCGAAATGTAGATCTCCCTCATTCCCGGCCGCTCGAAGAGTTCCAGGAATCGGAGAACTGCGTAGCCGACGATGCCGTACGCGGCGATGGCGAGCACGGTGGCCCAATCGACGAAGAAGCTGAAGACGGGGGACGGGAGAAAAATGCCGTTGAAGGGGGCGACCGCTCGATCCGTGTAGTGATAGATTTGCGCGATGATGACATTGCCGCCGCCCAAGCCGAACATTTTGAGGACGAGTCGCGCGCAGAGAACACCCTCGAAGATGCGAAGAAGGGAGGAGAGCACGCGGATGACGATCGGCGGGAGGAAGTGCATGAGCAGAGTCTATTTTCGTCCCCGCTGCCGCGTCAACTCATGATCTTCGACAACGGAGACTTTGACTGGCGTTCACAGCGATCCGCTACGGAGCGAAGTGCACGGGAATCCGCACCAGATCCTGCTGCGAGCCGTCGCGAGGGGAGAAAGCGAACAAGTCGATGGTGCCATCCTTCACCGCAGAAGGCGTGAGGCGAACCGGAATGCGGAATGCCCCGAACTGTCCCGCATCCGCGCTCTTGGCAAGAGCCGTGCCCTCCGTGAGGATCGAACCGTCTGCACCGCGGATGCGGTAATTGAACTGGCTCTCAAACACTCTCGCCTGCCCCTGGATCGTGAAGGACCATCCGACCGTCTGGCCGGAAGCCGGCGAGGTGACCAGAATGTTTCCCTTTGTGAAAAATTGTGTCCCGAGCGAAGAGGAAAACGACGCCGTTCCCGGCGACGAGGATGGATCGGCCTCGCTGCGGGGAAGATGGATCATGCGTCCAAAAACGATCACGAAGAGAACGGCGGCGATGGACGCAACGACGATACTGCCGCGAGCATCGGGGGCCGACTGACGATCGCGCGAGTGCATGGGATGAATTTACCTCCAGAGAACGAGAACGATCGCCATCAGAAGGACATTCACCAGATCGTAAACGGCATAGAAGAGCCAGAGCTTGAGCGATCGGCCGTCAAACATGAAATGCATCAGCTTGACTGCGGCGATGAAGCCAAGCCAGAGCCAGAACGTCGCGAGCATCGCCATGCGCGCCGTATCGGCATGGGTCCACGCGAGCACTTCCGCGACGATGCACGCGGTGGCGAAATTGCACAGAACCGCGACGAGCATCGCCAGAGACGGGCTCTTGCCCTGGTCCATCTTCACGCCGGAGAGCCTGATCCACAGCGGCCCGAACCCGAAGGGCGAAAACCACGCGATGCCGATGAGCATGCTGACGATGGTGGCGAGGAGCACGCCGACGATGTTGATGGGGACGAGGAGCATACGAGAAATGGAAAAGGTGCCGGTAGCATAGCGCATTCCTGACTGCATTCGGGAACAAGTGATAGACCGAAAACTCAGCGGAGACTTTTGGCAAGGCCACTTCGGGTAACCGCTCACTGACCTTGCAACCCAAATCGGCTTGACGGGATTCGGCCGGTTTTCCAAAAGTCATTCTACGGCTCTGTACGAAGAGATTGGGCGGTTCTGTGTTTTTTGCAACGCACAG
>JACOTD010000024.1 GCA_016178535.1 Candidatus Peregrinibacteria bacterium | reverse complement strand
GGAAAAATCTTCCAGGCCGTAGGAGTTGCGTCTCCGCCCAGTGTGATGCCGAATGGTAGATTTCCTGGTGCCACGCTCTGCGTCATGCCCTGATTGTTGGCTTCAGGTGGCCATCTCATTTTTACAACTGTAGAAGTTGAGCCAAACAGGAATGACTTTCTCAAGGACGCTCTTTCTGACCTTGTCCAAGCCACAATTCAGCGGTTCTAGTGAACCGATCTTCTTCCGCAGTTCCTCTTTCGCCTCGGAGAAGCTCATAAACGGCTCGCGTAGCGCAAAAGTCAGCACCTGATCCCTCAGTTCTATGGTTTGTCCGAGCCGGTGGAGAATCTCCAGGCGGTCCTCGCGGTAGCCGGTCGTGAACCGGAGGCGGGCTGTCTCCAGGAACTCCAGGCTGCCGATGAGACTCTCGCGCCAGGTCTTCGCCGCCGCGACGTGATCGCGGTGCTTCTTGCGCACGTCCTCCAGCTCTTTCTCCAACTCCTGCATCTTCCGCTTGAACGATTCCGGCGTGAAGACGGACGGGTCCTCGACGCGCAGGTCGATCAGATTGTCGATTTTCTCCTCCAGCGTCTTCTCCTTATCCTGTAGCCGTTGCAGCCCCAGCTTGTGTCGCTCCATTCGATCTTCCTGCGAACACTTGAGCTTCTTGAGTGACCATTCGATGAGGGACTGGGGTATCTCCGCCTTGTCGATGAGACGCAAGAGTTGTTTCTTCAACTCATCTTCTTTGAGCGATCCCTTTTGCAAGCACCGGCCTTTGACCTTGCCGATATTCGCGCAGCGGAAATAGCAGTAATGACGCTGCTCGCCGGACCCTTTCAGCACCTTGCTCTTGAAATCCGCGACGATCATGCCGCCGCACTCCCCGCAGTGAACGAGGCCGGGGTAAGGATTGTCATGCGTGCGACGCCTCGGCTTGCCGTGGTGCCCGAGAATCTCCTGAGCCAAGTCGTATTCTTCGACCGTGATCATCGGAACGTGCTTGCCCGGACACATCTTGCCATCCCACTCAAATCCACCGCAATAGAAATTGTTGGTGAAGACCCTGTAGACGGTCGAAAGATGCAGGGGCTTGGGGTCAGGATTTCTACGGGACCCCGGCTGCGTCAGCCCATGATCCACCGCCCTCTGCCATATTTCAGGAACCGTGTATGCCCTGCTGAGTAGATCGTCCCACATCTGCCGGACCAGATCGAAACGCTCAGGATCGTCGAGTGTCTGCTTTGCTCCTTTCACTCGTGCATCATCGCGGAGATAACCGAGTGCTGGTCTGCCCGGCTTCCAACCCATATTGACCTTCTGCCTCATCCCACGCTTCACGTCCTCGGAAAGATCAATGGAATACTGTGTCGCCATGCCGAACTCCACGGCCATCTGAATGACGTTATCAGCAGGGGTGTAGGTTTTCTCGGATGTGATGATCGCTTTAATCACTCCTGTCTGCAAAAGCCACTGGATACGTCCACCATCAATGGGGTTACGGGCAAGACGGTTGAGTCGCCAACACACAATGGCGTCAGCTTCTCCGGCCTCAATACGGGCTAACATTTCATTGATCTTCGGACGTCCGGGCTTCTTGGCCGTCTGCTCCTCATCATATTCATCGATGATTTCATGTCCGCCTTGTTGGACGCGTTTTGCATTCTCCTCCTTCTGCCCTTGGATCGAGAGGACCTGCTGATCCTCCTTATCTTTCAAGCTTTTGCGATTGTATATGATGACTTTCATAGAGATTCAGAAAGGGACAACCGTGGGACTCCAACATCATCCTACGAAGGACTTTGTATGGCACGGTTGCCCTTTTCTGAGCACGACCAATGCCTTTGCAGTCGGCGATGTGGAGTTCAAGTACATAGTAGCAGAGGAGAAACTACGAAACGAATCCATTTTCAGTATCAACTGTGACGTCGAGCGCGGCAGCCAGTGGTGAAGGTCTTCCGAGTCGTAGACTTTGAATGCGTTGCAGCTCATGGAGCGTTTGAAGCATTACTCTCTGTAGATGTGCTTCGTAGCGCTGGAACTTTTCCAGATCTTCAAGAGAAGGAATTGTTTTTGACTTGCGATCAGCAAGTTTTTCATCATCCTCATTCCATTCGAGGATTCCCGCCATTCCCCTGAACCATTTTGCAAGTTCCGCTGCTTCACGTATAGCTTCCTCCGTGACCTGCTTCTCTTCTTCTCCGGTGATTGGATTCTCATCACGATGACGGAAGGCGTAGTCCAGAACACACAGGGATTCTGTACGTGGAAATCCCTCACGTGCTCCAAGTCGCTTCTCCAGAACGCCAGTAATCCATTCAGGCAGTGGGAATTTTCCGTGGTCTTTGATTGTCCGGGCAACGTGATCCATTATATCTGCTATTTCTCGACACCCCATGCTCGTCTTGAGCCGCGTGAAGAATGAAGTTTCTGGACTCAACCGAGCAACCCCATTCTTCTCGTACTCATCGAGGAAGTATCGAAGGGAGTGCGATTCCACTCGTTTTTGAATGGAACATGTTTCTGCGATAGAGAGTCGCCTCAAGCGCCAGAAAGCACCGAATATACGGTCTGCAAGGAGGGTTTCTAACAGCCCTACAGGTTGCATCTCTTCTACAAAGTTAGCTGCAAAATCTACGAATTCTTCCCGCTCGCCATCTTTCCCGGTTGATATGAACAGATGTGAGCTCAGAATGCCATGCTTGATTGCGTTCATCTTTGATACATCCTTGCCCTCGGGAGTCTTCACGCCCGCCTTCTTCGCATTCTTCTTGTTCGCCGCGATTTGCTTGTCGGTCGTCATAGCTAGAAGGGAAGAAAGGTAGAAATATCGCCACTCTCGCCACTGCTGCCTTCTTGGCTTTCCGACGGGGAATGTTTGGGTGGCGAATCCGGGGAAACTCCTGGAACGGGTGTCTCGGTGTCGCCTCTGGGCGCGGCCACGGGCGTACGCTCGATGGTGATGATCCGGCGACCGCCGGTGCCCTTGCGTGAGTCGATGAGGATGTTTGCTTCGGCAAGGTTCGTCTTCACTTCATTCAGGCGGCGTCCGAGGACGTTGACGGACTTGGGCCAGCTCGACGTGTGTGTGCCGATCTTCTCCTGTTCGGCGATGTCGCAGAGTTCCTTCAAGAGTTCTGAGGCGCTCCCCGTCCAGCAATGCCTCTCTTCCATGAGAACGAGAATGACGGTAGCGACGACGTTCCCTTCGATGGCCTCCTGGTGCTGCTCGTCGATGTTGTCGTAGTAGACGCGGAGAAACTCGTCTTGCGAGTATCCCAGCGCACGGGCGATGGCGCAGCCCCAGTACGTGAAGTCTGCCATGCGCGGCACGCCGCTTAGAACAATCTCCTCGCGCAACCGTAACGCACCGGCAAGCGCGTCGAAAATCGCCCCGAGGATGCGGGGTCGCGCCTCATCAAACCGTCTCCACAGCACCCGCTCCTCCTGCCGTCGCTCCTTGGGGATACGCTCAAGACGAAAGAGGATGCTGCGATCCAAGAGATCGGGCTTCTTTGCTGCAAGATTGATTCCGTTCAGACCGACGCACCGGCGGAATGCGTAGATGACATCGTCGTCATCCGTGTACAGCTCGCGCTTGGAGAATCCCTCGTCGGTTACGGCGCGGCAGAGCGCGTCCGACGCCCATTCGGGCAGCCCGGTGACGTTATCAAAGAAGGCGAACCAGTGATGCGAGAGCAACTGGATGAGGTCGTTAGGGACATTGGACATGGAGAGCACCTCAACGCTCGACGGGTCGATGAGACGCCGCAGAATACGTGCGAAGGTCGTCTTGGCGGCACCTTGCGGACCGTGGAGGATCGGCACCGGGTGCGGGATGTCCGGGAGGAAGCAGGAAACGATGTAGACGAGGAGAAGCAGCGGCTGTTCACCCTCCGCGAGGTTGAAGAACTCCAGCACCTCTTCGATCTTGCCGCCGCTGACCGGCTGCATTTGGGGTTGCTGGTGCATCTGACGACGAAACAGGACGGGAGGAGCAGCCTCAATAGTCCAGCTTTCCTTCGTGATGCGCACGGCACTCCACTCCTCGTTGCTGAGGTCGTACCAGATTATCTCCCCCTGGCACGTCGCTCGGTTTTCCAGCGCGATCCGCTCACCCTGAAAGCAGGCACGGCCCTCCAGAATGTTGAGGGCGGATGTTATCGCGTTCGCGTGGGCGGCTTTCTGCTCCTGCTCCCAAAGGAGAGCGCAGAGCCAGCGCCGGAAGAGTTTGCTTTTGATTCTCCACGTTTGCCAGTGATCGCCGATGCGGATATGGGCATGCGGTTCCTGGAACTGATCATGGAAAAGCGTGGCGTTGTCTTCGGTCACCAGTTCGATGAGCTTGTCCGCCTGGGAACGCTTCTTGTTGGGAGCTTCCGCATCATCGCCATCTTCGCGAAACCCCTCCCGGATCGAGTCCGGGAACCGCTCCCGCAGCCACGCTTTTGCGCGGTCGCTGTCGCAGCCAAGGTAGTATTCGGCAACCTGCACCGGACCGCCTTTGCGATCTTTGCCGCTGCTGGAATAACAGAAGTTGCCTTTGAAGGAGATGAAGCCTGACGTGATCTTCCTGTCCTCGACGATCTGCCGGGACCCGTCAGAGTTGCGTCGAAATGTGATCGCGAGACCCGCCTGCTTGCCAGCCTCTCGCACGACATCCTCGATTTTGACGTTCTGATAGGGCGAGAGCAGCGGGCCGCCGCCGGTGGGTGCAGGTGCAGGAGTAGGCTGCGACGACGGTTGCTCGGGCGGCAGATAGAACTCGCCGATGATCGTTTGGAGGCCATAGAGTTCGCGTTCCAGTTCATTCCAGACAAGAATGCACGGATACGGCTCAGCGGGGGTTTTGAGATGCGAGAAGCCTGGCAGCCGCAGCACCCTCGTCGGGTCCTTGGCCCCCTTATCGCCGCCGAAGCGTCGGATGAGGATGTCTTCGGCTTCACGGAACATCCGCTGACCCTTCTCTCCGCCGACCGGGTGGACCCGCCACACTGCCTGGAGTCCGTTCTTCGTGTCCGTGATCGCGTGTGGTACGAGCTTGCTGCTGATGAGGCGGAGGAATATCTCCTCCTTGTGCTTCTCGACTTCCGCTTGATCCTGGCCGTCGCCCTCCTTGGCGCAGTCGATATCGAGCAGCACCGCCTGGATATGGACGAGGCAATCGAGTCTCCGCCCGCCTTCAAAAGCGTTCGGCGAATAGTAGACGCCGCATCCCTCCGTCTGCTTGCGTTTCGCCTCCGCAGGATCAAAGCGCTCAGCGCTGACGGCTTTGCGCGGGTCTTTCTGCGTGGAATCGTCGAAATACTGGACGAACGAAGACGGGAAGTAGCAGAGGAACCGCTCGGGAGGGAGCTGTGTGGTATCCGTGCGGTGAAGGCTGAGAACGCTGTTCATACGTGTGCATGGGAATGGAAATGGATCATTGATCAGCGGGGAGCGACTCGGGTCGGATCACGAGCGCGACGAGGTGGAGAAGATTCAAGGCGTACTCGCGGGCCTGGGCGTCCGTGATGTCCTTGCCCGTCTCCTTCCTGAAGAGCGCCTTGAACTCGCCGACGTCTTGCGGGGTCAGCTCGATCATCGGTTGGCGTGAATGACGGACTTGAGGAACTTGAGCGAGCTGAAAAGCTGCGCGGGCACGACCGACACCGGGCTGTTGCTCCAGTAGACTTGGAGCAGATCGTCCATGCCCTCCATGCGGCGCAGGAGGAAGTGAACGCGCCCGTCGGGCGTGCGTTCGTTGCCATCAAGCTCCGCGCCCTGGGAGACGAGGAATGCGGCGGCGTAAATATCCGTGAGATCGAGGTGCGTTTCTTGGTTCATGTGAATAGGGGGGAACGTTGAAAAAGACGCCCTCATGGAACTCCGCAGAGCATTAGAAGTCCCTCCTATGATTCTCCCATTCTCCTATTTCCCTACCAGGTCTGCCTCCCGCAGAAGGAGATACCCGCCCGACTTGCGATCCGTCTGAATGAGACGGTCGATGAGAGCAATGTGGTGGTCGGTTTTTATGCGCCCCTTGAGCTTGTGGCAGAACGTCGCTTCGTCAGTTCCATCGCGCGAGTTGGCCTGATCGCAAACGAAGTGCTTGAGGTCTGTGTATGACACGATCTGCCCGATGTGATCGTACAGATATTTGAAGAGAAAATACTCACGAGTGTCCTTTGGCTGAACTTCTACAGTTCCCAATGACCTCACCCGGGAAATTGGCTGCCTGATGCGACCGTGATGTCGCCAAAACAAAAACCTGGTGCCACATTCTTTTCGCTTTTCCTTGATTGCAAGC
>JACOTD010000011.1 GCA_016178535.1 Candidatus Peregrinibacteria bacterium | reverse complement strand
GCCGCGCAGTAAGTTTTCTTTGCGGTCGCGGACCGTGAACTCCGGCCGGTCGTTGAAGCTGTACTGGCCTGCGAGGTCCATGAACCCGTGCTCGCCGTATACCACGAGAGGAATGTTGAAATGCGTCGCGATTTGGAAGGGTACGGTCCAAACACCGCAGTGGAAGTGCCAGCTCATGTCTCCGATCTTCTTGAACGTCGCGATGTTCATCTTCCGAATGGCCTCCAAACTGGGAGTGAAGATGTAGTGGTCGACGCCGAACACGCGACTGATGTTGCGCAAATTATGCTCACCGGCCTCGGTGTAGTTGTGCGTGTAATATGTCACAAGCAACGGATTCATCCCCATCTTCTCCTTGATGTACCACGCCTGGAAGTGACTGTCCTTTCCTCCGCTCACAGGGATGATGCAGTCGTAATTGCTTCCGTCCTGCTTGCGATACGAATGCAGGAGATCCTGCAATTCTTTCTCGCGGGCCACCCAGTCGATCCGCTGCTTCTCGTCATTCACAACGCATCCGCTGCACACGCCATCTTCTCTCATGGCGAGATGCACTGCGATGATGGGGTACGTACAGCGTTTGCAGTATTGCATACGAACAATGTGAGGTTCTCATTGTTGAGAAGCTAGAGCCGCATGTCAATGCCAGCGTTCCGCATGGAGCGCTTCGCTTTGATGATGCTCTGCTCAGAAAAATGGAAGATATTGGCGGCTGCGACGGCACTCGCACCTGCCCTCAATCCTTCCACGAAATGCTCGAAGCGGCCAACCCCACCGAGCGCAATCACGGGAATCGCAACACTCTGTGAAACCTCCCGAATGAGCGCCAGATCGTACCCTTCTCCCATGCCATCGCGGTCAATGGACTGCAGGAGTATTTCCCCCGCTCCGCGGCGCTCTGCCTCCGTGCACCAGGCTGCCGCCGAGAGACCCGTCGGCTCCTTCCCGAAGCGGCGATACACTTCGTACGCGCCGTTCTCATGCCGCTTCACATCAACACACACAACGATGCACTGGTTGCCAAACGCACGGGCTCCTTCCTCGATGAACAATGGATCGAGCAGAGCCTGCGTGTTGATGCTCACCTTATCTGCGCCGTTTGCAAGGCGGATGCGGATGTCTTCGATGGTACGAATTTTTCCGCCGACGGTGAGAGGAATCCTGCACTTCTCGGAGATGGAGCGGATAATCGCGATGATGTCGTTCGTCATCGTCGCCGGCATGTTCCTCCGCGAACTCGTGGTCCCGATCACGCTCATGGTCTGGCGAAAATCATGGATGTCGTCCCTGTTGATATCGAGGTAGATCAACTCGTCAGCTTTCCAGGACGTGTATCGCTCCACCTGGCCGAGCGGATCGCCGGTGTGCTGATGCAGCGAAAAAGTCTTGCTCCGAACGAGGATGCCGTTTTTGAGGAGGAGCACGGGGATGAGACGCGGCTTCAGCATGATGGGAAATCGAGGAAATTCTCGAAGATGCGCATCCCGTCCGCGTCGCTCTTCTCGGGATGGAACTGCACGCCGCAGATATTCCCCCTCTGCACCATCGCGACGATCTCCTCCCCGTAGTCGCACGCCCCCGCGATGATGCCGCGGTCTTCGGGGACGAAGCAGTAGCTGTGGACGAAGTAGAAAATCGGCTCGTTCGCCAATCCTCTGGAGAGCGGATGCCGATCCGAGACCCGAACGTTGTTCCATCCGATGTGCGGAAGCCGCAGACCGGACGCGGATGTCTCGATTTTCCGGACCGTGCCCGCGATGAATCCCAACCCTCGATGATGCCCGTGCTCGAATCCTTCCGTTGCAAACAGCTGCATCCCAAGGCAAATGCCCAGGATCTGCTTCTTCTGGATGAGCACCTCTTCGCACAGGATCGGTAGGAGTCCGCGTTCGCCGAGTTCTTTCATGCCTTCTCCGAAGCTGCCCACCCCGGGCAGAATGAGGTGGCTTGCAGCGGCAATGGCGGAGGGATCTTTGGTCACGGCCACCGGAACCGCGAATCTCCGTAGAGCATTGTGGACGGAAGTCAGATTGCCGATTCCGGAATCGATGACGGCGACAGACACGGGCATGGGACAAGGAAAAACTACCACAGAACGCGCGGGAGACGAAGCAAGCACGATCTCACACCTAACTGTGCGGAACGGCGAAAATGCGCTCGGGATCGCGCGGGGGATGTGGTACGCTCAGCCCATGAGTATCGAAAACGGTCTCTCCATCCTCGTGACGGGGGGCACAGGATCCTTCGGCAGGAAGTTCGTCGAAATTCTCCTCAAAAACTCGCCTCCCCGAAAGCTGATCGTCTTCAGTCGTGACGAGCTGAAGCAGTATGAGATGCGGCGCGATGGCTACGATGCCGACTGTATGCGCTACTTCATCGGCGACGTCCGCGACGTGGACCGGCTGCGACGCGCCATGCATGATATCGATGTTGTCATCCATGCTGCTGCCCTCAAGCACGTTCCTGCCTGCGAATACAACCCCATCGAGGCCATCCAGACGAATATTCTCGGGGCGCAGAACATCATCAATGCCGCAATCGATGCCGGCGTGAAGAAAGTCCTGGCGCTGAGCACAGACAAGGCAGTGAACCCCGTCAACCTGTACGGTGCGACGAAGCTCTGCGCAGAAAAACTCTTCGTCCACGGGAACGTCTACTCCGGCACAGGCGGCACACGCTTCAGCTGCGTGCGGTACGGCAACGTCGCGGGCAGCCGAGGCAGCGTCGTCCCGCTCTTCCGCGCACAGCGTCAGAGCGGGGCGATTTCCATTACCGACGAGCGCATGACGCGGTTCTGGCTGACCCTCGAACAGGGGGTCAACTTCGTCTCACAGTGCCTCGAACTCATGCGCGGCGGCGAGATCTTCATTCCGAAAATTCCCAGCGCCCGTCTCACCGATGTCGTCGAGGTCATCGCTCCCGACTGTCGGCGAAAAATCATCGGCATCCGCCCCGGCGAAAAGCTCCACGAATGCCTGCTCTCGGAGGATGAAGCGCGGCATACGATCGAACGCGACGACATGTTCATCCTCGAGCCGGAAGACCCCGCGTGGGCGTTCACACGCTGGGAAGGAGCACGCCCAAAAAGCAACTGGCGCTACAGCAGCGACACGAACACGCGCTGGTTGACTGCCGAGCAGCTTCGAACCATGCTCTGAGCCTATGCCATCGCCTCTTGCCATTCAGGGTGGCATGCCCACGCGGTCACAACTGCTTCCGTATGCGCGACAGTCCGTGGACGAGGAGGACATTCAGGCAGTAACTGACACCCTGCGTTCCGATTGGTTGACGACCGGCCCCAAGGTCGGAGAATTTGAAAAGGCGTTCGCAAGTTTCACACAATCGCAGGAGGCAGTCGCCGTGAGCAACGGCACGACGGCGCTCCATACGGCATACTTCGGCGCGGGGATCGGGCCGGGGGACGAGGTGATCGTGCCCGCCATGACCTTCGCCGCCACCGCGAATGCCGCGGTGTACTTGGGAGCGACACCTGTGTTCGCCGATTGCGATCCGGCAACGCTCCTGATCGATCCGGGCGACGTGGAGAAGAAGGTGACCGAAAAGACCAAAGCCGTCGTCGCCGTCGACTACGCCGGGCAACCGTGCGACTACGCGGCACTGAGAGCCGTGACGAAAAAGCATGACGTGATGCTCATCGCGGACGCGTGCCATGCGCTCGGAGGAACGTACAAGGGGAACCGCGTGGGATCACTCGCGGATTTCAGCACGTTCAGCTTCCACCCGGCCAAGACGCTCGCGACCGGTGAGGGCGGGATGATCACGACGAACGACACGGAGGCGGCCGGTCGCATGCGCCATTTCCGCAATCACGGCATTACGACGGACCATCGCGAGCGGCAGGAGAAGGGATCGTGGTTCTACGAGATGACGACGCTCGGCAACAACTACCGCCTCACGGATTTCCAGTGCGCGCTGGGAATCAGTCAATTGAAGAAGGTACCCGTCTGGACGAAGCGGCGACAGGAACTCGCCAAGCGGTACGACGAAGCATTCGCAGCGATCGAGGAAGCAGCCTCCCTACGCGTGCGTCCCGATGTCTCTCACGCCTACCATCTCTACGTTCTTCAACTGAATCTCGAACACCTCACGGCTGACCGGAACAGCATCTACCAAGCACTGCGCGCGGAGAATATCGGCGTGAATGTCCACTACATTCCAGTCCATCTGCATCCGTATTATCGTAAGACGTTTCGAACCGGACCGGGCCGCTGCCCCGTGAGCGAGGCCGCGTTCGAGCGCATCCTGTCGCTTCCCATGTTTGCGGCGATGACGGATGCGGACTGCGATAGCGTCATCCAGGCTATGCAGAAAGTCCTCTCCTACTACTCCGCTGATCATGCCTAAGGGGCGCTATCGCATCCTCGTCCTCGGTGGCGGCTCCATCGGCACCCGCCATGCCAGGAACATCCTCGGTATGGGAGTCGGCGATGTGACGGTGTTCGAGCCGGACGAGGAGCGCAGAGCGACGGTGAAACGTCTGCTCGACGTGCAAGCGATTGCAGACGAAGACGAAGCGTTCGCTGTCTCCAAACCTGATATTGTCTTCGTCTGCTCCCCCACGGCGCTGCACGTCCCCCAGGCCCTGAGAGCGGTGGAAACCGGCGCGCATGTGTTCATCGAGAAGCCGCTCTCGAACACCATGGACGGCGTGGCAGAGCTGCGGGAGAAGACGATGCAGAAACAGCGTGTTGTGATGGTCGGGTGCAACATGCGCTTTCACCCCGGCCCTTCCGCAGTCCGAGAGCTCCTCACAGAAGAATCGATCGGGATCCCGCTCGCCTCTCGCATTTCGGACGGCGGCTACCTGCCGCTCTGGCGGCCGCAGCAGGACTACCGCAAGAGCTACAGCGCCTCTCCCACGCAGGGCGGCGCGATCCTCGACTGCATTCATGAAATTGATCTCGCACTCTGGTACTTCGGCCCGGGTGCCGTCGTGGGTTCCTGCGTGCTGCCCGCAACGAGCATCGGTCTGGATACCGATGGACTCGCGGAAATGCTCATCAAGCACACCTCAGGGGTACTCAGCAGCGTCCAGGTAAACTTCATACAACATGACTTCCGCCGCTCCTGCCACGTCATCGGCACCGAAGGATCGCTCGCCTGGGACATCGCGCGGGGCACCGTGGAGCGGATCGGTCGAAACGGCGTCGCCCTCGAAGTCCGACAGCAGGCGTGGAACTGGGAAACGAACCACATGTACCTCGACGAATTGAAGCATTTCTTCCATGCTGTGGAACGGCAGACACTGCCGTTCGGTTCTCTGGAGGAAGCCACCCAAGCCCTTGCCATTGCCCTCGCTGTCCGACACCACCCATGAGAAGAATCGCCATCGTTCAAGGCCGCATGTCTTCCCGCCGGCTGCCGGGGAAGATCCTCGCAGACACTGCCGGGGTCCCTCTCCTCATGCACGTGCTGCGCCGCGCACAAGCAGCGGATGTCTTCGACGTCGTCGTGATGGCCACCTCCACGGATCCATCGGATGACCCCGTGGAAGACTTCTGTACGGCGAGCGGCTTCGCGTGCTTTCGCGGAGATCTGAATAATGTCTTAGAGCGCTACTTCACCGCCGCAAAAATGTACAACGCTGATCTCATTACGCGCATCACCGCAGACTGTCCCCTCCTGGACCCACAGGTGGTGCGCGCCGTGAATGAGGCCTTCGATCCCGTTCACCATGATTATGTCTCCAACACCCTCGAGCGGACCTATCCCAACGGCTTGGACACGGAAGTGTTCTCCATGGAGGCACTGACAAAAGCGAGGGAGCGGGCAATGCTTCCTTCGGAGAAAGAGCATGTGACGCCCTTCATCTACAAGAACCCGGACATGTTCCGCATGCACCAGATCACCCAGAAGCACGACCTGTCCTCTCTCCGCTGGACGGTCGATGAACTCCGCGACTTGGAGTTCGTCCGTGCGGTGTTTGAGGAGCTCGGAACGGGGACGTTTGGTCAAAGGGAAATCCTCGCGCTGCTCAAGCGCCGTCCAGAACTGCGGGGCATGAATGAGGGGATCAGCAACGACGGCTACCAGCGATCTTTGGCGGAGGATGAGCGCATCAAGAACGGCGGACCTTCTTCATCCTCCACGGCTCTCTCCGCATGAATGTTCTCTTTCGCACTGACGCCAGCAGCTCGATCGGCACAGGCCACGTGATGCGCTGCCTGGCGCTCGCTCAGGCCCTCCGTGACGAAGGAATGCAAACATTCTTCCTGTGCGCCGAGCTCCCGTCCGCTCTGCGGAAGCGACTGGAGGATGAGGACTGCGATGTGCGCTCACTGAGGGTTCCGCCGTATGGGAGAGAGGACTGCGAGGCGACCATCGCCGCGGCCGACGACGTGCATGCGGAGTGGATCGTTGTCGATGGCTACCATTTCGATGGCACGTACCAAGCGACTCTCACGCACCACGGCACGCGAGTGCTGTGGATCGATGATGAGGGTCACGCGCCTCCCTACACTGTCGAACTCGTTCTCAATCAAAATGCCTTCGCGAGCGATGCCTTGTACGTGAAGAGAAATCCGGCGACGACCCTCCTACTCGGCTGCCGCCTCGTGCTTCTTCGCCGAGAATTTCGACGATGGAGGACGTGGCGGCGCCAAACACGTGAGAAGGCAAGCCGCATCCTGCTCACGCTGGGAGGAGCGGACCCGGAGAATCTGACGGGAAAGACCCTCCAATCTCTGAACAGCATCGATCATGCCGTAGAAATCACCGTCGTTCTCGGAAGCAGCAATCCGCACCGTGCGGCCATCGAGATGCTCGCGGCGCACTCTCTTCACCATGTGACCGTTGCGACGAATGTTTCGGACATGACGGCGCTGATGACAGAGGCTGATCTCGCGATCGCCGCAGGAGGGACAACATCGTACGAACTCGCGTTTCTTCAGATCCCGGCGATGACCTTCATCCTGGCTGAGAACCAACATCGCGTTGCCGAAGCACTCGACGTGGCAGGCTGCAGTATCAATCTGGGAGATGCGCGCACATTCGACTTTTCCTCCCTGCACACGCGCGTGCAGGAACTTCTGACGGACAACGGGCAACGGAGAACGATGGCGATGAACGGACGAGAGCTCGTGGACGGCGAGGGGGGCGATCGCGTCTCGATGCGGCTCCGGGGCGAGCGGCTGCGCGTGCGCGACGTGCGGGCGGATGATTGCGACCTCCTGTGGCAGTGGGCGAATGATCCGGTGACGCGCGCGGCATCACTGCGAGAAACGGCGATTCCGCTCGAGGATCATCGCGCGTGGTTTGCGAAGCGGCTTGCGGATCCCGCAACACTCTTCCTTATCGCGGTGGACGAGAACGACCAGCCGCTGGGATCGATACGATTTGCGATGGAGAACAACCAGGCGACGCTCTCCTTCTCTCTCGCACCGGAGCATCGCGGGAAGGGACTCGGGGCCGATCTCGTTCGCATCGGCGTGCGGCGATGTCTGTCGCTTCATCCCGGGATCATCGTGCATGCGTACGTGAAAGAAACAAATGACCGGCCAGCCGCGATCTTCCGCAAACTCTCGTTCCAGGAGCATTCTCCGGTAGAAATCGAGGGACATCGCGTGCTCCATTTCTCCATGAATTCGACTATTATCTCTTCGTGAACGAGTTTGCGATCAACGGCCGGGCAATCGGGCGCGGGCACCCCGCCTACATCATCGCGGAGATGTCGGCGAACCACGGGCAATCGAAGGAGAAGGCGTTCGCGATCATCCATGCCATGAAGGAAGCCGGGGCAGACGCCGTGAAGCTGCAGACCTACACGCCGGACACGATCACCATCGATTGCAGGAATGCGTCCTTCGTCGATTGCCTCCAGGGAACGCTCTGGGAAGGACACTCACTCTACGAACTCTACGGCGATGCGTTCACACCCTGGGAGTGGCAAGCGGATCTGAAGCGGGAGGCGGAGACGCTCGGGATGGACTGCTTCTCAACTCCCTTCGACGTGTCCGCCGTGGACTTCCTGGAGACGCTCCATGTACCGGCGTACAAAGTCGCCTCCTTCGAGCTCATCCACCTGCCGCTCCTGCGCCGCATCGCGAAAACCGGCAAGCCGATCATTCTCTCTACGGGCATGGCGACGCGGGAGGAGATCGCGGAGGCGCTCTCCGTGGTGCGAGGGACAGGGAACGATCAAACCGCGCTCCTCAAGTGCACGAGCGCGTATCCCGCGACGATCGAGGATACGAACCTGCGCACGATCCCGGCGATGAGGGAGGAATTTGGCGTGCCTGTGGGCCTCTCCGATCACACGCCGGGGAGCATCGTGCCAGTGGCGGCGATGACGATGGGCGCCTGCATCATCGAGAAGCACGTTGTGCTCGACCGGGAGCGCGACCGGGGACCGGACAGCGCGTTCTCCATGGAACCACAGGAATTCCGCGCAATGGTCGAGGCCGTTCGGGAGGCGCAGCGTGATCCTGACGCTGTCGCACGGGACGGAGCGGCTCTCGGTCACGTCCACTACGGACCGACGGCGGGCGATAAGAAGAGCATGGTATTCCGTCCATCGGTGTTCGTCGTGGAAGATGTGAAGGAAGGCGACCGGTTCACCGAGAAGAATCTTCGCATCATTCGCCCCGGATACGGATTGCCGCCCAGAGAATTCGATCGGGTGCTCGGGAGGAAGGCGACATGCTCCATCGAACGGGGAACACCGCTCACGTGGGCAATGGTGTCATGACGATGCGCCGTAACTTCCAGGAATTCCTCTCTCCCGCTACCCTCGCTGCCATGAACATCATCCTCAAAGGATTCGACGGGCACCCGACGGAGAAAGGAATGCTGGAGGAAGCTCTCAATGGCCTGACGATCGGGACGTGCATCTCCATTGCCAATGAGCAGTCGTTCCTGCCGGATCTCCGGGTGCGCGAGCACATCTGGATTTCCGCAAAGCGCCAGAGAGAGGCGCAGTACGACGATGTCGATTGGACCGCCATCACGCCGCTCGATGAAGAACGCATCGAGCAGATGCGGCGCACGGAAGCGGTCTTCGTCCGGATGATCGAGCGGTACGCACGACACAAAGATATTCCCTATGACGAGCGCAAGCGCCAGTACTTCGACCATCTGCGATACTGGAACGACGTGCTCACGACGAAGCGCATCGACTTGGTGCTCATGAACAATGTGCCGCACCAGTGCTACGACTGGATTCTGTACGGGCTCTGCAAAATCAAGGGGATACGCGTGCTCGCCATGGAACGATGCTTCACCACGGACGCCTGCTACTTCGTCGAGGATCTCGACGAGTCGTCGGTGGAGCTGCGCGACCGCCTCGTCGAGCTGCAGCGGGAATATGCAGATCCCAAGAAGCCTGTGCCCCTGTCGCCGAAGTATGAGGAATACTTCCGCCTGTACTCCCGTGAGAAAGTCCAACCGTGGTCGCCCATCTGGCGCAAGAAGCACTTCAAACGGAAGAGCTTTGTGGGCAAGTGGAGTGGGACCGCTCTGCGTCTCCTCGTCCAGAAACCATCGACCCTCACACGCTCTGTCCTCTCCACCAGAGTCTGGGCTCGGAAGCTCCATCAGCATCGCACATTCCAGCTCTACGACGAGCATGTGATCCAACCGGACCTCTCCGCCCCCTATGTCTACGTCCCGTTACAGCTGCAACCGGAGGCGACGACCATGCCGATGGCAGGTGCGTACGTGGATCAGGAGCGCATCATCCAGCTCCTGGCCTGGCACTTGCCGCCGGGCATTCTCCTCTATGTGAAAGAGCACCCCGCACAGGAGGAACTCTGCCGGAGCCCTTCCTTCTATCAATCGTTATTCGAGATTCCTTCGGTCCGGTTCCTCCCCCGGGATTTCGACAGCTTCGCGCTCTCTGCATCGTCCATCGCCATCGCGACGGGTACCGGCACTGCCGCTTTCGAGGGGCTTTTCCGCGGTAAGCCGGTCCTGCTTTTCGGCCATCGATTCTTCCAGTACGCCGCGGGCGTCCATCTCATTCGCACGACGGATGATTGCCGACAAGCGATGGAAAAGATTCTCCACGGAGAGAAACCGTCCGCGCGCGACGCCCGTCTTCTCCTCAAAGCAGTCGAAGACACGGGAATTCTGTGCACCAGCGGCCTCGAGAGCCCCCTCGAAACGCGCACGCCGGAGGAAAAAGCGCGCGTCACGGCGCAACACATTCGCCTGCTCGTGCAGCGCGCGGGGAACCGGGCTTAAAATTTCTGCTCTTCCCACCCTCCTTCGCCCCGCGGCGGACTTCGGAGGGCAGGCAATCTAGAACTTTTGCTCTTCCCACAAATGGAAGAAGACGCCCTTGCGCTGCAGGAGCTGATCGAGCGTCCCCTGCTCGACAACCTTCCCCTCCTGGAAGACAACAATCTTGTCTGCGTGCTTGATGGTGGAGAGACGGTGGGCGATGACAATCGCCGTGCGGCCGGCGACGGCCTCGTCGATCGCTTCCTGGATCAGCTTCTCGGTCTGGCTGTCGAGTGAACTCGTGGCTTCGTCGAGGATGAGAATCTCCGCCCCTCGCAGGAGCGCCCGGGCAATGGAGACGCGCTGCTTCTCCCCGCCCGAGAGCTTCACGCCGCGATCGCCGATAAGAGTATTGAGACCCTCGGGCAACTGCGAGACGAAGTGCTCGAGCCGTGATCTCCGCACCACATCCCGTACCGCCTCCTCGCTCACATCGCTCAGACCGTAGGTGATGTTGTTGTGCAGCGAATCGTGGAGGAGGAGCGTCTCCTGGCTCACGAAGGCGATGTGCTTGAGGTACGAATCGAGCGTGAAGTCGCGGACGTCGACCTCATCGAAGAAAATAGTCCCGGGGGGACAATCGTAGTACCGCATGAGCAGGCTGATGAGCGTGCTCTTGCCGGCCCCCGTGGGCCCGACGATGGCCGTCATCGTGCCTTTGTGCATTGTAAACGATACATCGTCGAGTACCGTTCGATCCTCGGAGTAGCGGAAATGGAGATTGCGGAGTGCGATGGCCTCCCGCAAGCCCGTGCATTCCTTGCCTCCGCCCTTCACGAAGAATTTTCCGCGCTCGTCGAACATCGTCAGCACTTGATCGAGCGGACCGCTGGCGGTGGCGAGCGTGCTGCGAAAGCCGGAGACGGCGCCGAGCTTCTGCGAGCCATTCATGACAATGTAGAAGAAGACCAGGATGGCCGGAGCAGAGGCGATGTTCTCCCGTCCAAGCAGCATCAAAGCTCCCATGAAAATCGTGACGGCGACGATGACGGTGATGATCTCTTGAATGGGGAGCACAATGGCTCCAATCATGTCGATGCGGAAGTCCAAGCGCGCCTTCTGATCGCTGAGTTCCGTGAAGTGCCGTTGCTCCCGCTCCTCCGTACGGTGGGATTTCACGAGGGGGATGGTGGAGAGGATCTCGATGGACTTCTTGCCGAGGCTGGAGGCCCGATCGGCCAGCGCATAGGACACGCGCCGAATCCGCAGGATCATCAATCGCACCACGATATGCAGGAAGAAGAAGAGCGGAAGGGCGATCAGCGTCAGCTTCCAGGAGATGAAGAGCATGAGCACCAGGTAGACCAGAAGCGAGAAGGAGGCGGCGATGAAGCGATCAATGGCCTGGAGAGGGGTGAGAGCGAGGCGGGAGAATTCAAGGAGCAACGTGGAATGGTGACCGATGTTCGAGCCGTCGAAGAAGAGTTTCCCGAAGCTCAAGTACCGCTTGAAGAGTGCTTTGCGCAGATGATGAAGGGAGCGCTCCGAGAAGTAATAGACGCTCAGGGCGCACAGGCAACGAACGATGTTCTTGGTGATGAAGAGGACGATGAATCCCCCGAGCAGGAACGAGAAGAGCGCCCGGTCGTTTTGCAGAATGGAGGGAGGGAGATGCGCGAACAGCGTCCCAAGGATCGGCACGGTCATCACGAAGGAGAAGCTCTTGGTGAGGAAACCGTTGAGGATGGGGATGAGCAGGCTAATTCCCGCCCCTTCGAAGACGGCCGAGACGAGCGAGAGGCCGACCGGTATGAGGATGTAGAGCGGTTGGACGTGCATCCGCCGCAGGAGCAGCAAAATCTTGCCGGCGGTCGATTGTTCTTTCTGCATGCAATGCGACCCTAGCGAATGCAACGGTCTTTCACAATGCGGAGAACTCCCCTAGTCTCTAACTCGAAACGCAACATTCTGCCCTCTCCATGGAGCAAACTTTGCCCGCGGCCGCACCGACGTCTTCTGCCATTCACCGCAACCCTCGGAAAACCTTCGCAGCGCACGTGCGGCAGCTTGCCTATCATGTGCGGGAATTTTTCTATCAGCTGCTCCGGGCCGACTGCATCCGGCTGTGCGTGGCGGCGCTGCGCTATTGGTACTTCGTGGGGCTGCGCCGTCGCATGCGGACCTTCGATCTGGAAACGGGCGACATCGGCGTGAACACGGTGCACCACAACATGCTGGGCCTGAAGAAGATCCGCGGGCTCTCCGTTCCCCGCTCGAGCCTCCTGATCTATCCCCTCTCCGCCATCCGCATGAGCAAATCCACGCCGGTGCTCTGCATCGGACCACGATCGGAGGGGGAACTCTTGAACCTGATGGGGATGGGCTTCCGTAACGTCCGCGGCTTCGACCTCATCTCCTATTCGCCGTGGGTGGACTTGGGAGACATGCATGCGATGTCATACGCCGATGATCAATTCGGAGTGGTGATCATGGGGTGGGTGATCGCCTACAGCAATAACCGCGTGAAGGCTGCGGAGGAAGCAGTCCGGGTGTGTCGTAACGGCGGCATCATCGCCGTGGGGGTGGAGTGGTCGAGGGAATCGGTGGAGGAGGCGTCCAAGAGAGTCGGGTACCAGATCTGCGATGAGAAGAGACTGCAATCCGTCGCGGAAATTCTCGAACTCTTCGGCGATCACGTCGACCGCGTCTTCTTCTCGCACGATCTGCCATCTCATCCCGTCCAAAAATGGCAGCTCCTGGTCCTCTTTTCGGTGAAGAAAGCGAAGGAATTGGAGAAGATTCTCTCATGAACTGCTCTTGCTGGGGCGAGAAACGGAGCATAGAGTGAGAATATGATAACGACCCTCCATAAGGCCGCGGATGCCGTGCTCCGGAAGCTTCACCGGTCGCGATTCTATTACGAGCGATGGAACAATACCTTGGATCTGCGGACCAACCGCGCCTACGAGCGGTTCGCGCGCGAGTGCTCCGAGACGTACATCCGATGCAACGGGCGCGCGGATTTTGCCCCTTCGCCGCTCGCGACCGAGCCCGCGAAGGCATTCCGCAAAGCCCTCGCCCCGGAAAAGGCCCGGGACCTCTCCGCAATGATCACGAGCTTGATCGAGAGCAACCATGAAAGCGTCTTTCGCAACCCGAACATCAAGAAAAAGCAGATCATTATCAATCATCCGCTTCAAACGCTCGGCACCGACTACCTCGGCATCCTCGATGGATCCGAGCTGCACGACGGGCTCCTGGCGTTTTTCCGCGGATACTTCGCGATCGGATCGGTCATGGCCTTCCGCTCCCTGGTGACGGACGATGACAACATCGGATCCTGGCTCTGGCACAGCGACTGCTACCCGCCGCACACCTGCAAGCTCTTCCTCCACCTGACGCCCGCGAACGCCGAGCTCGGAGCGACAGAGTTCATGAGCGTCGCCGATACGATGGCGTACCGGCGCGCCGGGTACTTCGGACAGTACGGCCATGAGCGTCGCGGAGATCTGGACGCCTTCGCCGGTGAACACGGCCTGCCCTACCGGCCCTTCCACATCGATGTGGAGCCGGGCGATGTGTCGCTCTTCAACATGAATTACTTCCACCGCGCGGTTTCCCCCCGCACGGGCTTCCGGGACGTCATCGAAATCTTCCTCTTCCCGAGCCCGGTCCCCTGGCAGGCACACTACGCGAAGAACGCCGACTATTTGCGTGACCCGAAGCATGGCTTCTCCAAGGATCCGCGCATGATGCACGGAGCAGTGGCGACGAGCACGATGATGTGATCGAATACTTGGAGTACTCGGATCACGTTGCAATCCGTTCGTAGAGCCGATGCAAGGCCTGGGCAGAGCTTTCCAATGGATAGAGACGCACGACCTCCGCGCGATAGTGCTCCCCTTTCGACACCCGTTCCGCCACGGGCACCTGAAGAAATTGCAAAACTCGGCGCACGAGCTCCTTCGCATTGCGCGTGGGAACGATGAGGCCAGGATCGATCGGCTGGAGCACCTCGCGCACGGCTCCCGCGTCGAAGGCGAAGGACGGACGACCGCAGGCGAGCGCCTCGATGAGCGAGAGACCGAAGCCTTCGTAGAGCGAGGTGGAGAGAAGCACGGAAGATCGTCGAAGGAGTGAGAGCAATTCCTCCTGCTTCACGATGCCGACGCGGCGGACGTTTGGAATTCCACGAAGGGCTGCCTGTTGCACTGCGGATCGGCGCCCCACGTCGGCGATCCGCAGTCCCTTCGCGGAAAGCTCGCGATACGCCTCGACCAGATAGCGAAATCCCTTGCGCGGATGCACGAAGGATCCGATTGCGATCACATCGAAGCCGGAAGATGCGAGATCGCCAGGAGTGAAGAGTGCGGAATCGATCCCATTGGGCACAACGCCGATGCCATCAACCGGACGGCCGTAATCGGATGCGATCCTCTGTGCCGCCGTGTGCGAGACCGTGGCCACGTGCGCGATCTCTCGAACGAAACGCCGCTGCCAATGAAGGAGGAGGGCATACTTCAGGCGCCACCTCCATCCTTCGACCATCGAGGATTCCTCCAGTGCAACTTGCCGGTCGGCGGAGACGGGATGGTGAATGAAGAACAGAAGAGGCACATGCATCTTCTTGAGCTCTAAAAGAGCCGGACCCATCGTCTGGTTCAAATGAATCACGTCGAATGCTTTCCAAAATGGATCGTTGATTGGATGGGATCGCAGAACCACTCGTCCGAAACGCCAATCGGCGCAGCCGTAGTAGTACGAACCGAGACGCGCATCGATGAACTCCAAGCGGATGTTTCGAGGGAGAACGGCATCCGGGGGTTTCACTCGGCTCGTCAGGATGGTGAATTCGACTTCCGGAAGTGCGGCAAGGAGCGGCAGGTGGTTGCCGCCCTTGAACGCATCGAGTGCGGGGATGAGGAGACAGACGCGCATGCAGATCGTAGACTACCCGCTGTGTTCCGCTACCGCATCCGTCGGCGCCTCGAGAAAAGTGCAGAGTGGTTCCGCGGCTGGTTCCGTGCCCACGTGATTCTCCCCATGTACATCCTCACGAAACGCCCAATCGGGGACATCACGTTTTTCCAACGACGCCTCCCCTTCATCGAACGGCACGAGTACTCCCAGAACGGCGAAGACGGCATCATCGCGGCAGTCTTCGCGATGATCGGAACGACCAATCGCTCCTGCGTCGAATTCGGTGTTGAAGACGGCATGGAGTCGAATACCCGGCACCTGATCGTGAAGAAAGGATGGAAGGGCCTCCTGATGGATGGAAGTCACGAGGTGCTCGAGCGTCGCGTCCACCGCGAGTTCATTACGACAGAGAATATCGAGGATCTGTTCCGAAAGTATCATGTCCCGAAGGAATTCGATCTGCTCTCAATCGACATCGACGGGAATGATTACTGGATATGGAAGGCGATCACGACGTACCGGCCGCGCGTCGTGATCATCGAGTATAACGCCCATCTCCCGCCGGAAGAATCGAAGACCATCCCGTACGATCCCGCGTTCGTGTGGGACACAACCGATTACTACGGCGCGAGCCTGCTTGCGCTGAGGAAGCTCGGGGAAGCCAAGGGCTACACGCTGCTCGGCACAGACCGAAACGGTGTGAATGCGTTCTTCGTCGAATCATCGCTCGTACCGGGCCACTTTGATCCGCTGCTCTGGCCGCAGACGTATCATCCTCCGGCATTCAAAGGAAAGGCGGGCAACCGGCATCCCAAGGATCCGCGGAATCGAGGGTGGGTGGATGTCTGAAGAAGACGGAAGACGGAAGATACAAGAGACAAGAGACAAAGAATTTTCCAAGATTGGTTGGAGCAATGGTAATTCCCGATTCCCACGCCTAGCGCAGATTGACTTGCCATGTTCTGAACAACTCCTGTATACGTATTGGCCATGCCGGAAGTCTGGTACTTGAAGGAGATACGCGAGAGGGACAAGGAGGTCCGTCGTCTGAAGCAG
>JACOTD010000010.1 GCA_016178535.1 Candidatus Peregrinibacteria bacterium | reverse complement strand
ATAAAAACGGCTCACGGAAGTGAGCGGCGTTCTTCCTCCTTTCCATGCTCATCTTGCATGATAATTCGTCATCTCTCCTCATGCTCATTTGCATGAGAATCGGGTGTACGGTCCATGCTCATCTTGTATGGGAGAAGACTAGTAATTGACGTACGCTTTTCCGTGCGGTATGATGGAGGCATGAAAAGCTGTTCCATTACGGCACTCCGTTCCAACCCCTACGGGATTATCGGTGATGTGAAGATCTTGGGGGAGGAAATCCTGCTGACATCCAAGGGGGAGGCTATTGCCAAGGTCGTTCCGCTGGAAGATGAGGGCACAGTGAAGCCTTCATTCGTTACTGAGGTGAAGAGACGGCTGAAGGAAGAGAACACGCTGCCTGCAGAAGATGTTTTCGAGCGGCTATGGTAAAAATGAAGCTCCGTCCTTCCGTGGAAAACGATCTGAGGCGGTTGGATCGCATGCTCCGACGCAAATTGATCCTCGGCTGCCGCGATGTGTTCGATGATTGGACGATCGGTAAGCGGCTTGGAACGCCTCTGCACGGACTCCGCTCACACCGTGTGAATGAGTACCGTATCATCTACAAAATCCATGCGAGCAGCGAGATCGACATCATCGCCACCGGTCATCGCAATGAAATCTACGAGCGAATGGAAGAGCGCAAGAAGTCCAAACGATAGTGCCGGGTCTACGATGCAGAAGAGGTACGAGGAAATATTGAGATGTGAATGGGTGCAGACGAGTATGGGCGAGCAGTGGTAGTATCTCTCTGCTCCGATCCTTTTTCTCGATTCCATTGCCACGGTAGCTCAGTTGGCAGAGCACAGGACTCATAAGCCTGGGGTCGTCGGTTCAATCCCGACCCGTGGCACCATTCGACTCGCAGTTCGTGTGCGAACTGCTCGCTCATGGTAAACCGCGATCACTATTTGCAAGCGAGGCGAACTGCCCAACAAAAGATACATTCTCTTCTAATCCTTTCCATAATCACACCACGATTCCAACCTTCTTGATCTCCATCGCGAGCGTCGAATACTTGTCCTCCAGATGCTCGGGGTAGAACCAGATGGGCTGAAGTTTGTAACTGATGGGATAGCGCAGCTTCCGAATGTCACGCATCTCTTGCAAACGATCACCTTTGAATGACGTACCCACCACGGCGATGTCCACGTCGCTCTGATCATGCATCTCATTCCTGGCCACGGAACCGAACACAATGAACGCGGACATGGGGATGCGAGCTTCCTGCAATGATTGCTTGTACCGCCTTGCCAAATCGAGAGCTTCTTCTTGTGTCATGATGCGGAGAGATCGGAAAGAATACGCGCAGCTTTCAGCTCTGAACGTGCTCTCTCTTGCCAATGAGTAGCAGCTTCATCCTGCGTCATGCGTTCAGTGTAACATATGCATGAACTGAGATTGGATAATGGTGGTGACAGAGAACTTTCCGAGTGCGCATTTGTATCTTGTGTCTTGTATCTTGTATCTTCGCCCTTCGATGAAAGCACTTCTCCTCTGTCTCCACGGCTGGGGCGGCTCAAAGGAATCGTTCACGGAGCTTCGCCAGGCTCTCAACGAGGCCGACATCGAAGTACTGACGCCGGATCTCCCGGGGTTCGGCGCAGAGCCCGAGCCGAAGCGGCCATGGACCGTGGAGGATTACGCCGATTGGGTGGAGAAGTGGCTCACGGATCGCTTCAGTCGCGAGCATCTGCTGCAGGAACAGTTCCTGCTCCTCGGGCATTCTCACGGCGGGCGCATCGCGATCACGCTCGCGGTGCGCGGGCGTCTGCCCATCGATCACCTGTACCTCTGCGCGGCGGCGGGCATCCGTCGTCCCCGCCATCTCAGACGGATCATCGGCTTGACGCTCGCGAAGGCCGGGAAACTCTTCCTCGCGATTCCTGGGCTCAAGATCCTTCAACCCGTCGCTCGAACATTCCTCTACCGCCTCGTGCGCGTGCACGACTATGAACGCGCGAGCCCTGTGATGCGCCAGACACTCATCAATGTGACGGCGGAGGATCTCCGTCCGCTCCTCCCGAAAATCCATCTCCCCACCGACATCTTCTGGGGAATGGATGACCGCATGGTTCGCGTGAAGGATGGGAAATTGATACACGAGAAGATCACGGGAAGTCGTCTGCGCCTCTACAAGAACGTCCGCCACGCCGTCCATCGGGACCGTGCGAAGAGCATTGCGGACGTGATCGTGCATGATTTGGCGAGGGAAGGGGAGAAATGAGGGACTGTTGTCGTGTGTGTTGTTTCTGTTTTTTACCTCACCCCTCACCCCTCTCCAGCCTTTGATTGTTGGTCGTCTCGAAGTTTTTGCAAGACTCTTTTTTTGTACGAAGAGCTGGAGAGGGGAATGTTTTGTGTGTTGTTTTGTCGTGTGGCAGTAAAAAACACAAACACAAACACTCCCCTCTCCTTCCTCTGAGCCTTCAAGAATAGTTTCCCGTACAGTAAGGAAGGAGAATCCAAGAAAAGGAGAGGGGTTAGGGGTGAGGTCAAACATCAACAACTCACAAAACACGCTACAATTCTCCCATTCCTGAGTCCGCCCCCCTCATTGGCTTCGTCTTGCTCGCATCGCTCTCCCCTCTCTGCACCGCCGCCGCGCTGTGGCAGATGAAGGAATGGCGATGGGACCGGTTGCTGGAGCATCTGCGGCGAGAAGGATTCTTTCGGCAACTCTTCGGATGGATGCGGCCCGCGATCGCCGCCATCTTCGCGTGGATCTTCCTCTGGAGACTGCTGCCGCTCGAGCAGTGGGTGCTGCTCTTCCTCGTGATACTCGCCGGACTCTCGCTCGTGCAGTTTGGACTGAAGAAGCAGCGACTGCCGATCCCGACCCAGAAGGCTCTTGTCCTCGTCGCGACGAGCCTCCTTCTCACATCAATCGTCTCCTTCGTCATGACGCTCCATTTGAACAGATTGGGAGCCAACGTCCTGCTCCCTTTCCTGGGGCTCCTGCAGCCGTTCTTCCTCGCACTGTCGTGGATCCTCTGGCGTCCCGTTGATTTCCTCCTGAAGAAGCGCGTGCTCGATCGGGCCCGAACCATGCGGTCCCGTGAGGAGGATCTGACGGTCATCGGCGTGACGGGCAGTGTGGGGAAGACGACGACGAAGGAACTCCTGGCTCACGTGCTCGCGAACCTCCCCGCTCTCGCAACTCCCGCGCACGTGAACTCAGAAATGGGCGTGGCACGATGGTTGATCGACGTCCTGTCGAAACCGGATCATCCCCGGGTGTTGATCGTCGAGATGGGTGCGTACCGCGAGGGAGAGATCGCGCTCTTGAGTGCGATCGCCCAGCAGACGATCGGGGTCGTGACGCACGTGGGATCGCAGCATTTGGCACTCTTCGGATCCGAAGAAGCGCTGTTCCGTGGGAAATCTGAACTCATCACGAATCTTCCGGAGAGCGGTCATGCGTTCCTGAACGGTGACAACGCGCCGGCGAGACGGATGAGAGAACTCGCGCCGTGCCCCGTGACGATCGTGGGGACGGGCGGGAGCTGCGATCTCGAAGCGTTCGATGTGGAGGAGACGGCGACGGGCATTCGCTTCCGGGTCGACGGGAGGATCTTCTCGCTGCCGTTGCACGGCACGCACAACGTGACGAATGTCCTCCTCGCGATCGCGGTGGCACGTCACCTCGGCATGACGGATGACGCCACTGCGCAACGCCTGAAGACCTTCGTGCCGCCGCAGCACACGTTCAGCGTGCGGAGGGAGAGGGAGATCATGATCCTCGACGACACCCACAACTCCGGCGCCGCGAGCTTCCGCGCCGCGATCGCCTGGGCACGCACCCAACCGTTCGAGGTGAAGACGCTCCTCGCCTCCGGGCTCATTGAACTCGGGGACCAGTACGAACCGATCCATCGCGAGCTCGGCGCGCTCTCCGCGCATGTCTTCCAGCGCGCGATCTTCCTTGACGAAGAGAGCGCGCGATTCTTCCGCGAGGGATTCGGCAAGCCCGTGGAGGTCATCCGGAAGGAAATTGGACCCATCGCTCCCGGCTCCCTCCTCGTCTGTATTGGAAGGATGCGGTCATCGGTCATCAATCGCCTTTTGCATTCTGAGACTATTGCCACTGAAAAACGTGAAACGACTTCATAATTCCCACAGGGTCGCGGGCACGTATGCCCGCTCTCAGGTTCTTCAAATTTTATATCCTCAATCGCAATTCGTAACTCGTAACTCGTAACTCGTAATTCGTCACTCGTCAATGTCTCTCTTCCATCCCATCCACCACACCTTCGCTCCTCTCGCAGACGCCAAGCAACGCCGCCGCGCGCTCGCGCTCTCGTACCTGCCCTGGCGCTACAAGCGCGGACCGTACGAAGAAAAACTCCGAACGGCGCTCGAAGAGAAATTCCACGCAAAGGCCTTCCTCTTCTCCACCGGCCGCGAGGCGCTCTTCGCATTCCTGCGATCGATCCCGGCAAACCCCGGGGACGAAGTGATCGTCCAAGGTTACACGTGCGTCGTCGTCCCCAATGCGATTCATGGAGCGGGATTGACGCCGATCTATTGCGACATCGAGCGCGACACGCTGAACCTCGATTGTGACGCACTCGAAATGCTCATCACCCCCAAGACCCGCGCGATCATCTGCCAGCACACCTTCGGCATTCCCGCCGATGCAAAGCGACTGCGAGAGATCTGCGATCGCACAGGAATTCTCCTCATCGAAGACTGCGCGCACGTGATTCCAGACGAAGCCGGACCGAAGGAAATCGGTGAGTTCGGCGACGCCCTCCTCCTCAGCTTCGGCCGAGACAAGGCCATCTCCGGCATCACCGGCGGCGCGATCGTCAGCCGAGTCGCCTCCGCGAATGCGACTCTCGAGAGGATCTGGAAACATGCGCACGATCTCTCCTTCTTCACGATTCTGCGGCTGCTCGAATACCCGAACATCTACGGCTGGGCGAAGCTCTTCTACGGCCTTGGGATGGGCAAACTCTCGCTCGTCCTCCATGCGAAGATCGGTGCGCTGCGGCCCATTCTGACAACGCAGGAGAAGCACGGCCGCATGAAGAGGACGCTGCATCGCATGCCCGACGTCTGCGCCGCACTCGCGCTCGAGCAACTGGGGCGACTGCCGGAATTGAATGATCACCGCCGGATGTTGACGAAATTCTTCTGCGAGGAAGGAAGAAAACGAAATTGGCCGATGCTCCAAGGAATATGTCACGGATGGTTTGACGGTGAGATGGTTGCAAAGCAAGAACGAAGCTCTCTGAGAGATATCTCTGGAAATCGCTTGCGCACCATTCAACCATCCACCCATCCAACCATCTTCCCACCCCTCCAAAAATTCCCCCTCTTCACGAAGGGCGCCGAAACAATCCGCCGCGCGCTCAAGAGCAGAAACATCCACCTCCACGATGGTTGGACGAGCTGCGTCGTCTGCCCCGCCTCGGTCAATCTCCCCGATACCGGCTACGAACTCGGCAACGATCCCGCCGCCGAAGCCGTCTGCGAAGACATCCTCAGCTTGCCCACCCATCCCACGATGACCATGCGCCAGGCGGAGGAGCTCGTGGAGTCATTGGATCCTCTACTGCAGAAAGAAGATCACATCGAGTAGGGGTCAGGGGGCGTATGAACGTTTACATATACCCGAGCAGTAATATACCGCTCCTTTGAGGGGCAAATGAACGTTGACAGGGTGAGAAGCTCACTTTCCCTTCCTTTGTGTACTCTTCGACTTTCGCAATTGCAGAAAGAATATCGAGCAGATACACCCGATGATTTCGCTTCTTGCCATTCATAGCGGACGTGCTTCAGAAAGGATCGAATCGCGCAGCGCTGTCTTGATTGCGCGCGCAGGGACGACATCGACTCTGCGCCTGAGCGCCTCTTCCAAGTCGATCTTCAGGCCAGAGAGATCGAGGAGGCTCATGCCATCGGGTAGGTCGACGAGCAGGTCGACATCGCTCGTTTTCCGCTGGTCACCGCGGGCGAACGAGCCGAAAATGCGGACATTGCTCACGCCGTACTCCCGCGCAACGCGCAGCACGATCGGACGCAGCTTGGCAAAAGAAAGCTGACTCCTCCGTACCGTCGTTGTGTGCCTGGTGCGCATGTGAAGAGTCGAAACGGGCTCCATTGTACCACGAATCAAAGCCATGAAATTGAAGAAGTCGCACTTCCTTATCGGGGATATTTTGTGTTATAATAATAATTGGATCTTTGACATCATATTTCACCTCTACAGATCTCCTTTCGAGAAACGCGGGCGAGTCTTGCTGGTACGTTACCAGTCGGATAAACCCGCTTCCACTGCTCCACGGGCCACTTCTTTCGAAGTTACGCCCATGGGGGAGCGTGATTAACGAAAGGAGGTCTTGTGGAGGGAGGTCAAATGATGAAGTTTCTGTGGGCGTTGGCGACTGCCCTTCTCGTCGCCACCTCAGCGAGTGCCAGGGACACCTGGCACTTCGCATGGGGAGACGTAACCGTCGATGGATCGACGGTCACCATCACCGCCACGGATGGCGATGATAGTTTTGAGACCAGTCTAACAACGGTTGGTCAGACGGTCTCGTCCGTCACGGACGACGGAAAAGTGAAAGGGTCGATGACATGGACGTCATCGACGAAAGTGAAGTTTCGGGGGACCTATTGGGCCCCCAAAAACTTCGACGGCCGCCCGACTAAAATGTCAGGACGGCTCGTCTATCTTGTGACGACAGCCGGGGCAAAAGTCCCGGTCGTCGTCGGGAACGGCGTCCACCGTCTCCGAATCCTGATCGACCCGTAGGGGTCAGTCAGAATTGATCGCCCGGGCGATGCAGGATGCAATCGACCCGGGCAAAAAATCCTCCTCCACAAAAAGCCCCTTGCTCCACCGCAAGGGGTCTTTAATCTGTGTTCAAAATCCAAGTTGATCGACAGGAACTCCATCAATGGTACCTACGGTTCCATGCGGAGGAGGCGTGATATTGCCCTGTACTTCCCTATCCGGAGAAGGCTGCATTCCTGATGGAGGAGCCACTGGTGCCGGTTCCGTTTGCTGCGGCGGCGTCACCGGAGGAGTTTCATTCTGAGGCGGTGTCACCGGCTCTGTTGGACGCGGCTGTTCAGGGCGTTCGATTGGAGGAGGACGTCCTCCTCCCATTTGCTGGCGAAGTCTTTCCAGTTCTCTCCGTTCATTCTCGCGTTGCGCTTCGCGCTGGCGCTCTTCCAACGCAATCAGTCGCTGCATCTGCGCGTCATCCACCATGTGCTCTTGCCCTTGTGGATCAATGAAGTAGCTCCTGCCGCCTTCGACGATGGATCCGCCCTCTTCTTCATCATCCGGATACAGCTCCAGAATCTCCATGGTGCCGTCGCCGTGCTCAATGCGGACGGTGACGTAGTGCCCGCGATCGACGGGAAAATCAAATTCGTGTCCGTTATAACGCAGCACATCGTCTTCTTCATCCCATTCGATACCCGTAGTATTGCGCGTTCCAAAATGACCGCCCAACCTCTCCACCGTCGGCCGGAGCTTCGGCGTGAACTCTTGGATATTCGTCATGAAGCGATTGACGATGCCATGGAACGATTCCCGCAATCCACTGGCGACATTCGTCACTTCGCGGCGCGTCTCGGGTGTTTGCTCCTGCCATACCTCTTTCATGCGCTTCCCGAAGTCCTGCATGATCTTGGCGAAGTTTCCGAATTCCGGCAATGGGGGCAAGCCCTCCGGGCCCCGCTCGAACGATTGCCGGGAAAGGAGACGATGTTCACGGATGCTGTGCATGCTTGGTGTGGGAAGCAGACGAAGAAATCAAGCAGCCTCGGGTCCTGAACGCGCAGCGACGGACTCGACGGTAGCGCGAGCATGCGATACCGCTTCCTTGGCTCCCTCATAGGCCACATTCAGCTGCGCCGAAATGCCGTCGCGGGCGGCGGGTGTGAGCGTGTGCGCCACAGAGAGGAGATACTGGG
Organism: Candidatus Peregrinibacteria bacterium; assembly: GCA_016178535.1. Taxonomy (GTDB): domain Bacteria; phylum Patescibacteriota; class Gracilibacteria; order Peribacterales; family Peribacteraceae; genus JACOTD01. The sequence continues at coordinate 20,329 of JACOTD010000010.1, read as the reverse complement.
TGAGCGCTTTGGGCAAAAACGTCGAGGAGATCACCTGGGCATGGAAGTCGGCGAGAGTCATAGGTGCGGTGTGGATGTTGCTCCCAGTATAGCAAAAAAGCGGTTGGAGGGGAACCGACAATGTGAGGGGAAATGGAGGGCATGTGTGTTGTTTTTGTTCTGTAGGTGACCTCACCCCCTGCCCCTCTCCTTTTCTTGGGTTGTCCTTTTTTCGGGAATGAAAGATATTCTTGAAGATTCAGAGGAAGGAGAGGGGGGTGTTTTGTTTTTGTTGTATGGAAGCAAAAACATACAAAACATTCCCCTCTCCAGCTCTTCGAAAAGAGTATCACTTCCTCCATTTTCGGCACAATCAATCCTAAAGGCTGGAGAGGGGTTAGGGGTGAGGTCACCTACAAAACAACAAACAAACAATCAACAACCTCGAGATGATTGGATCCATCCCTCCCCTCCTCTAGGCTATCCCCCATGACACTCTCCCTAGCCACAAACCCGCAAGAATGGGACGCCTTCCTCATCGGTCAGCGTTTCCGCCCGTTCCTTCAGAACTGGACAATGGGCGAGGTGTACCGGGAGATCGGGCAGGAACCGGTTCGCCTCGAAGCTCGGGAAGACGGACGCATCACCGGCATTTGCTTCGGGCACGTCGTTCGCGCAAAGCGCGGAAGGCATTTGACCATTCCCTATGGACCAATTTGCGAAGGGCGAATTGCGAAGGGCGAATTGGACATTGATTCGCAACTCGCAACTCGCAACTCGCAATTCTTCCCATGGATTGATTCTTTGAAAGAAATTGCCAAAGCACATCGCTGTTCCTTCATTCGCCTGAGCCCATTCTGGACTCTTTCTGATCCTCTGAACTCTGAACTCTGTTCTCTGTCCACTCCGTCGCCTCTCCATCTCCTCGCAGAACATCTCTTGTATTTGCCACTCACAACGCAGGATCAATGGTCAGTGGAAGTCCCCCCTCCACCCGCAGGGGGAGGGGGCACATTACAAAAACAAACAAAAAAAACAGAAGACGACATCTTCTCCCACTTCCGCGCCACTCATCGCAATCTCATCCGCCGCGCGCAGAAGGAAGGAGTGGACGTCGTCACTTCCGATGATCCCGATCGAGATTTGCCGCTGTTCCTCACACTCCATGAGGAGACGCAAAAACGACACAATTTCACACCGTACAGTGACGCCTTCTTCCGTGCACAAGTGAAGCACTTCGCATCTCAGGGGTGCCTCTCGCTCTATCTCGCGCGGCACGAGAATGAAGTCCTCGCGGCCTCCATCCACGTCCACTTCGGCGGCGAGACGAGCTACCACCACGGCGCAAGCACACAGAAGAGCAAAGTGCCCGCGAGTCATCTGCTCCAATGGACCGCGATCCGGGATGCGCTCGCGAGAGGAGATCACGTGTACAATTTTTGGGGAATAGCGCCGATCCTTGTTGAAGATGCAAGATGCAAGATGCAAGATGCAAAGCATCCCTTCTCCGGCGTCACCTTGTTCAAAACCGGCTTCGGCGGCTCGTTCCTCGAATTGACGCATTGCCGCGACATTCCGCTCTCGATTGCGTACCACGGGACCAGAGTATTCGAATGCATTCGGAAATGGCGGCGCGGATTCTGATTCGCCACTCGTAACTCGTAACTCGTAATTCGCAACTTGTACCGGATCACCTGCAACTGGTACCGTTTCATCATTATGACTGCCAAATCCTCCGACGCCGTCTTCGAGAGCGATTCCGAGCGCCTCGATGCGGTCGTCTACTACCTCCAGCGTCTCGACAAGCGTGACAAGCTGCGAACGATCGGCGGGTTCTTCCGCGCGCTCATCATGTTGATCCCGACCCTCCTCGTGCTCTGGAGCGCGGTCTACTTCTACCAGCATGGGGATGAGTTCCTCAAAAAGATCGCATCGATCACGACGAACCAAGTTTCACAATTCACCCAGCAACACGCCGGGGACTTCACGAAACAGCTGCAGGATGCAATGAAGGGGCGCGGGTCGAGTGGTGGGACTTCGGCCCCATGAGATTTCTGAGAACAATGGAAATACCAAGGGGCTTCGATACGCCCCGCTCTGTCATGCTGAGGAGCGAGGCACCGCAGTGCCGAGCATATCGAAGCACGACGAGCGGGGCTACTCAGCCTGACAGTATCAAAGAGAGAGTGTTAGCATTGCATCCTTTTGCTCTTCATCGCAGCAGCTTCACCGCATCCTCAGCGCTCATGCCGCTCGTGATCGCGTAACCGGGAAGGTGCAGGAACTGGTCGCGCATGAACGAGCCGGCCGGTGCTTCCGTCAGGGCGAAGAGATAGCCGGACTTCTGGGTCAACTGCGTCACTCGTTCGTTCGTGCCGCCCTGGGGATACGCGATGGCGACGACGGGCCGCTTGAGCGCGTCTTCCAAAATCTTCCGGCTCTGCTCCACCTCGAGCTTCCCTTGGGCGTTCGTGAGAGAGCGCAAATCGTCGCCCGTGTGGGCGGCGGATTCCACATCGATGCCGTCGGCCTGCATCGTGAGGAGCATCTTCTCCGTGATGCCCGCGAGGCTCACGTGCTGCGTCTGCAGAAACACCGTGGCGCGGATGTTGTTCGCATACAGCGTATCCGTCACCTTGCGAATGTTGTCCGGCGTGACGTCTTCGACCACGATCACCACACTCTTGGCATCGAGCCGCAGATCGGTTCGATGCTCCTGATTCAGGACGAACGAAGCGAAGTCACGGAGGGAAAGAATGTGCGCTCCCGCCTGGCGCAGGCGATTGACGTGCTGCACGAGGAGATCGAGCATGCCCGGCTGCGAGAGGTGGTAGACGAGAATCGGAAGCGGATACGCGTTCTGCCGCACCAGGAAGCGCGGCGTGAATCGCGTGAGGTAGTCGAGCGAGACGTACCCGTCCTTGCCTTGGAACTCGACGGTCGCCCAAGGGCCTGCGATGCTCTTCGGCCGGACGAATGCCTTGCCCGGAATCTGCCCCAGTTTTGCGCTCTTCTGATCGGGCGCTTGCCGAACGTTCACGAATTGGTAGGAGACGTAGTAGAGACCCTTGGAAGCTTTCTGATCGTCGGCGAGGCGTTCATCGGTCGTCACCTTGGAGATGTAGCGCGCGGCGACGTACCCTCTGCGGCCATCCGGGAGCGTCACTCGTGCCCACTCGCCGTTCGTGAACTCGTTCACCGTGAGCCCCTCGCCGTTCGTGAGGATGTCCAGGAGCGTGGAAGACGCAGAGGGCTGCTGCCGGACCTTCAGAATGTCGTTCGTCACGCGGTACAGGTTGATGTTCGTCTCCGCGGGAGCGGAACGCAGCGCATCGTAGGTCTTGACCATCGAGAGATCGAGCACAGGCAGGGATGCAGTGGATTGTGCGAGCGTACCCTGCGATCCCGCAACGCTCGAGGCTCCCGTCGCCGAGTGCTGCGCGACCATTGCATCTCCTTCCTTCGCCAACCGCTCGAAGCGCGCGACATCCTGCTCGGTGAACGTTATGTCCTGCTGCGCACCGACGTCATCAGGTCCCTTGATGGAAATCATCGTGGACGTGCACCCCGTGAAGAGAATGCCGAAGCACAGGATGAGCACGAAGAACACCAGCGGGAACGCCGTGAAGCGGCTCTTGCTGCGGGTGGGACGGTAACGGTTCATAGGGAATGATGAAAGGGGGCGGAGGAGAATGGGCGTTCACATCTGGTCGGGGAGACGCAAGGTGAGGAGTTCGGCGCCCGTGTGCAGCACGGTCGCGGCGAGGGCGGTGAGGGCGAGCCGCAACGTGCGTGCAGGCTCCTGCGCCTTCAGGATGGGGTCGGTGGTGTAGAAGGCATTGAAGTCCTGACACAGTTGGTAGAGGAACGTCGCGAGCTTGTGCGGCATGCTCGTCGCGCGCGCGTCCTCGAGGACAGAGGGAAAGAGAAGAAGCGTGCGAATGAGGAGTCGCTCGGCATCGGTGAAGACGGCAATCGTTTCGGGGATGCTCGTTGCTCCGTTCATGCCCGCCTTCCGCAGCACTGAGCGCGCACGGGCATGGGTATACTGCAGGTATGGCGCGCTGTTCCCTTCGAAGCTCAGCATCTTCTCCCAATCGAAGGTGATATCCATCTTCCGGTTCTGGCTGAGGATCCCGTACACGAGCGCCCCGATCCCCATCATCTCGGCGAGCGCCCCTTCGTCCTCCGTCTGGATCGTCCCGCGATGCTCCTCGATCACCTCCGTGGCCCTCCGTACCGCCTCGTCGAGCACGTGCTCAAGCTTGAGGATATTCCCCTTGCGCGTGCTCATCCCCTTTTCCGCGAACCGCATGCGGCCGAAGGAGACGTGCTCGAGAACGGTGGCATTCCATTGCAGCATCTTCACGGTTTCAAAAAGTTGCCGGAAGTACAATTGCTGCGCCATGTCGACGACGTGCAGAATGTTCTGAGGATGGTAGGTGTCGATGCGGAAGCGCACCTGCGCCAGATCGCGCGTAGAATAGAGCGTTGCTCCATCGCTCTTGCGAACAAGATACGGAGGCAAACCCGTCTCAGGAGGGAATTCGACGATCAGCGATCCGCCTTCCCCAGCCGTGAAAACACCCTTCTTCAGACCTTCATCGATGATCGCTTGCATGCTGTCTTCATAGAAACTCTCGCCAATATCCGTATCGAAACGGACGTGGAGTCGCTCGTAGATGACTGCGAGCGAACTCTTGCTCACGGATACGACATCCTGCCAGAAAGTGCGGAGCGCCCTGTCTCCTTGTTCGAGCTTGCGAAATGCTTCCCTGCCGTGCGCTTCGAGTGTCGGATCAGAAGGTGCCTCTTCGTGAAAACGAACGTAGAGATTCAACAATTCATCGAGTGTGTAATCTTTGGCTTTCTTCCCCTTCTTCCCCCAACGCTCATACGCCACGGCAAGTTTCCCGAACTGTGTTCCCCAATCGCCGATGTAATTCCAAGCAACGACCGGCTCTCCTGCGTGACGATGGAGATTGCACAAACACTGCCCGATGACCGTGCTCAAGATGTGATGAACGCCGAGTGGCTTCGCAATATTTGGCTGCGAGTACTCCACGATCACCGGCTTCAGCTCCTTCCCCGCAACCTTCGCAACGGCGGCGCTGCGGGAACGATTGAGCTCCGTGAGGAGCGCTTTGGGCGTGAGCCACACGTTCACGTACCCCGCCCCGGCAACCTCCGCGCGCGCGACATCCGCATGCTTCGAGAGTCCGTCCGCGAGCACCTGCGCAATCTCGTTGGGCGAGCGTCCGAGGCGCTTGCTGACCTGGAGAGCGACGTTCGTCGCGGCATCCCCATGCGAAAGTTCTCGCGGAGACTGCCAGAAAACGCTCACATCCGGCAGCGTGAATTCTTTGGTGAGAATGGCTGCTGCCTGGGTTGTAAGCTCATCAAACATACGACTGCAAACAGGGCTCCTGAACAAAAGTCCTACTCAGGAAAGTGGGCAAAATGTAGCACCTCGAAGTAGCGTTACCACCTGAAAACAAAAATTGCTCTTGCATACAGAATGTCCTCATATTCTGAGCACAATTTGTGTGCACGATCGTTCACCGGATGTATTCAGCCTCAGACCTGATCGCAATCATGACGACATTTGAAACTCGCGAGGAGAAAATTTGTTCTCGTATTCTCTCCGAATTCAAGAGCAAAGATTCATCGAAAGTCGCAAGTGTCCGAAGAATTGCATAGAATGAACATCGAAGAGGTATACTCCATTTCCATCCCCTCTCACGCTTTCGTATGACATCGCTCCGCACGCAACGGATCATGATCGTGCTCGGCATCGCGCTTCTTGCGGCATGCGCACGCGGAACGAAGAACGGGAATCCGGGCGCGGGATCGGGTGCGACATCGTCCACGATCACTCTCGCGCAGCAGGACCGTCATCCTCCGCGACCGAGTGCGGCCCTTGGCATGTACACGAGCCTCTACCTTGCGCAACACGGCTTCCTGCCCGTCACCTCGGCGCTTGCGGGCGTCCAGGCGGAATCGAAGCTCACCACGACGCAAACCCCGGAAACCATGGACGATTCGTACGCCATGCTGCAGGAATTCGGCACTATCTTGCAGGTGGATATCGCGGATATCCTCAATCGCAGCCAGGACCGTCCGACGACGCTCAATGAATATCTGACTGGACTTTCCAACATCACGACGCGCGCGCAGCGTCGGCACGATGATCTCGCTGCTTCCGTCGAGCAACTGACTGGAAACGTCCGCCAGGCTGGCGATGACGTCAGTACAATGCAACGCAGCATCACTGATGCGCTCGCGAAGCACGATTACGAAACCGCAGGCGAACAGCAGAAAACCCTCATCGACGCGCAGACGAAGCTGGCGAAAGTGCAGGCAGACCAACACCTGACGCAGCAGATCGTGAATACGTTCCAGCAGCTGATCGCTGTCGCCAACAAACGCAAAGCGGCCATCGAGGAGAACCGCGAGGTGCTCATCGCTGGTCTGAAGGTTGTCGATGTGCCGGGAATTGAGGACTTGGGCATCCTCAATGGAGCAAAGGGAACGAAGCGGTCGAGCGGGCTTCTGAACTTCGGCTTTTAGTCGAAGAAAAGGCGAGATTGTTCCACATTGTCCAAGTGGGTCTTTTCGGCTATAATAAGAGGATTTACGCCATGCCCTTGGCAGCCATATCTGCAGCTCCGCTCACCGGCCCGCGCCCGCAGCATCCCCTGATCGCCGCAATCGACGATCTCCTGGGCCTGCACCGCAAAGTCGCGCAGATCATGGACGACGCCGAGGGAGGAACCGGCGATCCCCTCTCCGCGGACGACAAGGATATCATCAAACATTACGAGGAGGGTCTCCAGAAGATTCTCGACTTGATCGCTCCGGCGGCCGTGGAAGTGCGCAGCAACGAGATGATTCTGAACGACCAGCACAGCCGCACGCTCTACGTCTACAACTGGCCGAACTACATCTACCCCAACTGGCTCTCGCCGCTCGTGAACTTCGACGCGCAAATGGAGATCGCGCACTTCATTTACCCCAGCTCCAACAAGGCAATCATGAAGATGCTCCGGAAGAAGGTGGTCGAGCTGCGCTCCTCGATCCGCCTGCTCGAGCAGCGCGGCATCGTCCGCGACCCGACCCTCGAGGCGGCGCTCCAGGACGCCGAGGAACTGCGCGACCTCCTCGCGCGCGGCCGCGAGAAGCTCTTCCAGTTCGGCATGTACATCACGCTCTACGCCGAAGACGAGGAGAAATTGAAGAAGCTCCAGACGGACATCGAATCGCTCCTCGGGGGACGGCTCGTGCTGACGAAGCCCGCACTCTTCCAGATGGAACACGCCTGGAACTCGACGCTCCCCCTCTGCCTGGATGAACTCGAAATCAGCCGGAACATGAACACCTCGCCGATCGGGACGAGTTTTCCGTTTTCCAGCTGCGACCTCACCGACGATCACGGCATCCTCTACGGCATCAACCGGCACAATGACAGCTTGGTGATCTTCGACCGGTTCGATCTCCCCAATGCCAATGCGAACGTGTTCGCCACCTCCGGCGCGGGGAAGTCGTTCACCGTGAAGCTCGAGATCCTCCGATCGTTGATGCTCGGGACGGAAGTGCTCGTCATCGATCCCGAGAACGAGTACGTGGAACTCTGCAAGACCGTCGGGGGGTCGTTCATCCCGATGTCGCTCCAGAGCGATTTCCGCATCAATCCCTTCGATCTGCCGGAAGCCGTCCGCGGCGAGGAGGCGGAGGTGGGGGAAGTGCTGCGCACCTCGGTTCTGAACCTGCACGGGCTCTTCAAGCTCATGCTCGGGGCGTTGACTCCGGCGGAAGACGGCATCCTCGACAAGGCCATCCTCGATACGTATGCGCTGCGAGGCATCACGATTACGACGGAGAAACCCGGGACAATCGACCCGCCGACGATGCACGACCTCGTGGACGTGCTTCTGACGACCGACGGCGGGGAGAACATGGCGCGAGTGCTCCAGAAGTACACGGAAGGCAGCTACGCGGGCCTCTTCAACCGCGCGACGAACGTGGAGCTGCAGAAGCAGATGATCGTCTTTCAGATCCGCGACCTGGAAGACCAGCTGCGTCCGATCGCGATCTACATCATCCTCAACTTCCTGTGGAACCGCGTGCGGACCGAGCTCAAGAAGCGCTTCCTGGTGATCGACGAGGCGTGGAACCTCATGCAGTACGATGATTCTGCTCGCTTCCTCTTCGGCATCGTCAAGCGCGCGCGCAAGTACTACCTCGGCATCACGACGATCACGCAGGACGTCGATGACTTCGTGAATTCCCCGTACGGCAAGCCGATCATCACGAACTCCGCCCTGCAGATCCTGCTGAAGCAATCTCCCACCGCGGTCGATAACCTCCAGAAGCTCTTCTACCTCACCGATGGCGAGAAGTACGTGCTGCTGAACTCGGGCGTGGGCCAGGGCATCTTCTTCGCGGGCAACAAGCACGTGGCGATCCAGATCATCGCGAGTCCCGTGGAGACGACGATCGTGACGACGAAGCCGGAGGAAGTGCTCGCGCGCATGCAGTCGACGGGCGGCAAGCTCGCCGCCGAACAGACGACGGATATCCCGCTCTCCCAATTCGACGGGACGGTGCCCAAGACTTCCATGCAGATGCTCAAGCAATCGGAGGAAATTCTGGTGGCCAAGACCGAGCGGGACATGGCGAAATCGGAAAAGAATGACGGGGGGCAGGATGCGCAATCCTCAGCACCGATCCCCGCCAACGCGGAGGAGTCCGGGAATTCCGCGCCGGCCGAAGGCGTCTCCATCCCATCACGGTCGATCGATCAGGAGAATCCCCCTCCTGCCTTGTCGGATGATTCGTCTTCCATCACAACTTCTTCGGAGGTACCCGAGACAACCGACGAGAACGTCATTGCCTCAACGTCGCTCGATGACCTCTTGAAGCAAACGACTCCGAAGCCTCCGGAAATTGCAGCGGATGGAATCGCAGACAACGGATCAACGGCAGAGGCGATAACGGACATTCTGCCTTCACCGGAAGACACACCCGACGTTCCGCCCGATCTCCCCGACGTCACGCCTCAGCCGGCGACTCCGAGAGGCGGGAGGATTCTGCCGCCGGAGAGGAAGAAGTGAAGGAAACAAATTTCTCTCATGCTTCAACGATTGGTTTCTTCCTCGAGCTTCTCCCCATCCACCACCTTCCATCGTACTTCCGGTTTCAATTTGCCCGGCAGCGCGAAGCCGGCGGCTTTGCGGTGGCCGCCGCCGTGGAATTTGCCGGCCATTGCCGAGACGTCGACGTCGTCCCGCATGGTGCGCAGTGACCCTTTCACGTTGCCCGCACGCTCGGAGAGGATGAGCGAGAAGCGCATGCCGGGAATGGCGTTCACGTAGTCGATGGCGCCCGTGAGCTCGCTGTAGTCGGCGCCCGTTGCGCGGAAATCGCCCTCGGTGACGGCGGAGATGGCCCCGCCCTCCTCCGTGAGCGTGATCTTCTCGAGCACGCGGCCCCAGAGTTGGAGCGTGCTGAGTTTCGCACTGCGGAAGACCGCCGTAATGACTTCTTGCCGTCGCGCTCCGGCACGCAGGAGATGCGCAACCGTGCGGTAGACGTTCGCGGAGGTGTTGCTGTGCAGGAGACCGCCGGTGTCGGTGTAGACGCCGGTGAGCAGGCAGGTCGCGATGTCGGAAGTGAGCGGCCGCGCGAGAGCGGAGGCGAGCGCAACGATGATCTCACAGGTGGACGCCGCCTCGGGGAACACGAAGTTCACCGTGCCGAAGTGGGGATTCGCGTGATGGTGATCGATGACAATCGTCTTGAAGGTGCCGTCGAAGAGCTCGGGGTGCGTCTCGTGCATCTCGGTGAGCTTGGGCTCCGCACAATCGACGAAGACGATGACATCCTCACCGGACCATTCTCCCCCTCCCCTTTGGGGGAGGGGACCGGGGGGTGGGGGCTGGATTCTGAACGCCCCCGGCAGAAAGTGAAACATCTCCGGCACGGGATCGACACAGTGAACACTGACCTCGCGCTGCGGACCCCATTGTTCGATCAAGAGTCCGATCCCGAGGAGCGAGCCGATCGCGTCGCCGTCGGGGTTGCGGTGGCAGATGCAACGGACGCATGGGGCATGCTGGAGCAGAGCGAGCGCCGGCTGTGCATCCTGACGGGTCAAAAGCATGGGACTGAGGCGCGACCAGTCGAGTCGCGGTGTGGAGGGAACTGCTGCGTCCAACGACCGAGGAAAGGGTACGAGTGTACGCACGCGTCGAGACGTCGTTCAACGCGTTCGCATTGCAAAGGAAGGGAACTATCACGCGATTCTTGTTTGTTGAAGAAGCTAAACACTCCTCTCTGGATTCTCTCCCAGCGAACGCAGAAGTTCATCCATCCTCGCACCCCGCTCCCCCGACCGATCGATGCGGAAGCGGAGCATGGGAATTTTTCGACGCGGGAGCTTGCTGAGCAGACGCTGGAGATCGTTCTTCCTTCCATTCAGAAACTCGAGCGCGCGTTCGGGCTCTCGGAGCGCGCTGATCATCACCGTCGCGTACGAGGAATCGGACGAGACGTCGACCGCGGTGATCGAAACGATGCCGCACGCGGGAGGACATTCGCGAAGCACCGGTGCGATGAGTGCTCGAATGACGGTGCCGAGCATGGCGGGGCGATGAGACATAAAGAATTGCGAAGGGCGAGTTGCGAATTGCGAATTTGGTCACTGCATTTGCAATTCGCCCTTCGCCCTTCGCAATTCCTCAAAAGTGTACACTGTCTCCGATGAAGCGCCCTCCTCTCTCCCTCGTCTTCCTCGGCACATCGACCTTCGCCGTACCGTCACTCGAAGCCTTGGCCGATGATTCCGCCTTCTCGGTCAATCTGGTGATCACGCAGCCGGACAAGCCCAAGGGGCGGGAAAAGATCCAAACGCAATCGCTCGTGAAGCTCGCAGCCCAGAAGCGCGGTCTGCTTGTCGCTCAACCCGAGCATATCAATGAGGAATTTGATGACCTCATTGCTCAATTTTCAATTTTCAATTTTCAATTTTCAATTGTCGTAGCCTACGGCCAAATCCTCTCCCAAACGATCCTCGACTTTCCGGACGTAGCTCCGGTCAACGTTCACGCTTCGCTCCTGCCTCGCTGGCGCGGCGCCTCCCCCATGCAACATGCGATCCTCGCGGGCGACCGTGAAGCCGGCATCACCATCCAGAAAATGATCTACGAGCTCGATGCCGGACCGATCCTCGCGCAGGAACGCACGCCCATCGAACCGCGGGAAACATTCACAGCGCTTCATGATCGACTGGCGACGATGGGGGCCAAACTGCTCGTGCGAACGCTGAAGGAACCTCTGCACCCGAAGGAACAATCGACTGCGGGGATCACGATCTGCAAAAAACTGACGCGAGTCGATGGTGTCGTCGACCCGAACGCCATGACTGCTGAGGAGATCGACCGCCGCGTCCGCGCGCTGAATCCCTGGCCTGGGGTGACGATGACGATCAAAGGAACGACGCTGAAAATCCTCGAGACGAGGCTTGAACAAATCGGAGAATCATACTCGCTCGGGTGCGCGCATGGAACGACGTTGTACCTTGTGACCGTCCAACCTCCGGGGAAGAAGCCGATGAGCGGGGCGGCGTGGGGGCGGGGGAGAAGATAAGGGTAGGTGTTTTGTTTGTTGTTTCCTCCACCCCCGTCCCCTCCTCCGGTGGAGGAGGGGGAATGCTCCAATGATGGAAATCACCCCTCTCCCCACCTGTCCTGAGCCTGTCGAATGGGCGGGAGAGGGCTGTTTTTACAATTTCGTCTTCATCTCCTGGAACGCCTCGATGAACTTGTCGAGATCCTCGACGTCGAACATGATCGTCGTCTTCTGGCCGCCTCTGGACTTCTCCGAGACCTTGAAGAACTTGCCGTTGCCGGATTCTTTCAAGTCGATGTAGAACGTCCGTTGGCGCGCGTGGATGGTGACGGAATGGAGATCGGTGGCGTAGCGCCCGCCGTCGCTGCCGCCGCCGGAATGGTGACGCGGAGGCCTGCCCATCGGCATCGGCGCGCCGCCGCCGTCCTCGGGGGATGGGCTCCCGATGAGTTCGGACATGGGATCGAACATAACGTGAAGAGAAGGAAATAGAATGATGCGTCACGGTGAGCAGCGTCGAACCGTGCTCCCCTCGCCGGTGACAATCTCGCACCTCCGAGGTTTCGCGAGCCATGCGAGAGTAGCAAAAGAGAAGACGCTGACGCAATGACAGAACGCAAAAAAGGAGGAGGGTAGCGGTGCCTACTGCCCTCTCCTCCCGCCTTTCAGTCCGACAAGGACTGAAATTACATTCAGTGAAGCGACACCCTGATATTTGTCAACATCATGAATCTGAGCATCCGGTTATTTGCATTCAACTGGAGGAAAAAGTATCTCCGGCTCCCCCACCCTCTTCCATTCCTTCTGACTTCCCCAATCCTTCATCTCATCCGTGAGAACGAAGCTGCGATCGAGCATCTGATCAACATACGGAACGTTGAGCTGCCGTGACATTCTCTGAGCGGTCTCGGGCATGAACGGAAGGAGCATGAGCGCCACGTGACGGAGAATCTCTGCGAACGCGCTCAGAGTCTCGATCTTCGTCGCCTTGTCGGCGATTGTCCACACGGCGGCATCGTTGAAACCTTGATTGGACGCCGCGACGACGGAGAACGCTTCTTGAATTGCGACGGAATAGTCGAAGTCATTCATCGCTTTGACGTATCTGCCCCATGAATCGGGACTGAACGCTTGCGCCGCCGCGCCGAGCTTCATCTCACCCCCTTCCTTCTTGAGGAGCACGAGCGCGCGGTTGAGAAGATTGCCCAGTTGATTCCGGAGCTTCGCGTCATAGAGCTCTCCGAAGCGCTTCCAACTGAAGTCTCCGTCATTCCCAACCGGTATTTCGTGACTGAGGTAGAAGCGCAGAGGATCCACGCCGTACCTGTCGAGCACGTCCGATGGGACGACGACATTGCCGAGCGTTTTGCTCATCTTCTGCCCGTCGCTCGTGATGAAGCCGTGGATGAGGAGGCGCTCGGGCGTCTTCACGCCCGCGCACTGGAGCATCGCCGGCCAGTTGATCGCGTGGAAGCGCGCGATGTCTTTGCCGATCACGTCGGTGATCTCGGCATCGTCCCACCACTCCCGCATCTCGTGATCCGTGAAGAATCCCAGGCTGGAGAGGTAGCTCGTGAGATTGTCGCACCACACGTACATCACCTGATCCGGCTCGTCGGGAACGGGAACGCCCCAGGAGAGCGTTTCCTTGGATCGAGAGAAGGAGACGTCTTCCAAACCTCCTTCGAGGAACGAGAGGACTTCATTACCCCGCCATGATGGAACCATCTTGTAGGTTCCCGTCTTCGGATGGAGGAGCTTCTTCATGGCATCCTGCTTGCGGCTGAGGAGGAAGAACCAGTTCTCCTCCTTCACCGCTTCCGGCCTCTGCCGGTGATCCGGGCAGAGGCCGTCCACCAGATCCTTCTCGGTCACGAACCGCTCGCAGCCGGTGCAGTAGAGCCCGGCGTACGTTCTCTTCTCCAGAAAACCGCCCTCCTTCAGGCGATTCCAGAGAGCGACGACGGTGGGCCAGTGGCGTTTGGGATCGGACGTACGGATGAAGGTGTCAAAAGAAATGTTGAGCCGCCGGAACAGTTGCTCGAAGAGCGGAGAATTCCGGTCGACGAGCTCTTGGGGCGTCATCCCGAGCGCCTCAGCTGTCTGCTGGATCTTGATGCCGTTCTCGTCGGCGCCCACGTGCAAGCGGACCTCGTCGCCGCGCAGGCGGAACCACCGCGCCATCACGTCCGCGAGCACCTTCTCCATCACGTGCCCCATGTGCGGAGCGGCATTGGGAAAGTCGATGGCCGTGTGAATGTATTGGCGTGGCATGATTGAAGAAAAGCTGTCGATCAATCGGAGAACGAAGGAGGAATCCGATTTCTTCGCGCTCCAGGGATTCGTCGGATTCTTCGATGTCCTGGCACTATGTTCTTGTGCTTGTACATACGCTTCTTTTTCCATTTCAGGTACTCTCCGAGGTTATGGTAAGGCATATCCGATTCAATCTTTCTGGCCATGTCTAAGGTGAGGTAATTCATCCAATAGTCGTCGAAAACTTCTTCACCGTATTTCGCAAATGTTCCTTGACCGCTGACCAAGGTATCGATGTTCTTCGCTGAGCCAATATTCTTCGTATTCCCACTTCCGGGCTTGTCGCTGGCAATCTTCCATTTTTCTTGCAAAAAGAATGCGACATTCTTCACAACGGAGACAATGCTTTGCAATTCTTGTAGCTTGTAAACTTTCTTCTCATCAATCATCTGCTTCGTTCGTGTGTAAAGAATGCCAAGAACGAAATGCGCCGAGAATTCTGCATAAGGAAACAGGCTGTTTTTCTTGGATGATCGCTGACGGAAATAGCCAGTGAAAGCACCTAGAGTGAATCCGTTTACAGCCGATGCATTCATTCGATACGTGCTTTTCAGGTCGAGAGCAATTTTTGTTCCATCTTCAGCAATAAAGCATATGTCTGGATAGTGGTTCTGATGTTTACAAAGGAACATTTTGTATGTGTATTTCCGACAAAATTCAGAAAGAGTTGGGAACAGCATAAGCTCGATGATCTTTGAAATCACTTTTGTATCCTTTGAGATGGTGTAGATGTTCTGATAATTATCGATGAATCCTTTCACGACCCAGTTGCCATCTTGTGTTGAGATTGCCTCTTGAAACTCACGACAATGTTTGGCGAGTTCTTTGCGGAAAGTCTCAACGGTCTTGGACATGGAGAGATCAAGTACCAATTAAAAGCACTTCCTTTGATTCGTTATTCCTCGATAGCACATACTTGTATGTTCCAAAATGATGAACTGTGACAGATTGTTTGTATTTTTTAAGCAACTGCATCAGTGCGATTTCTGATGGAATACCGTCACTACGATACGAAACAACGATGATGCTGTCCTGGAACTTCTGAAAGAGTCTCTCAAAACCATCCGTAATTTTGTTCTTATCATTCCATACATTCTCAAAAGGTAATAGGCGCTTATGTTTCGACGCAACATCAATACTACTTTCCCATTCATCATACTTCGTCATGCCCTCAAGAAAATGATAGAAATCCCTATAATCAACTCCAGTGCCGGATTTTGCGATATATGGAGTATCGATGTACACCAAGTCATAATTCCCCGGAACTTCGAATGCATCGAAGTTGAATGCGTTATGAGAGTATCCATTGGAAAACACTGCTGAATTAGCTTCTTGCGCAAATTTTTTGAAATAGTCTTCAAACGGCCTATCCCAAGTGATTTTGTTTCCAAAAGAACGTTCGACGTCCGCCATTCTTACATATAAGTTTTTTCTGTGAAACAAATTATAAGGTCGCTTGATGATGCAAGCTTGCGCGAGTGCAAAAAACGCGATCTCAAATTTGTACGCACCGTCCAAATGGCGCATGTTTGAAAGTGTTTGATCAATCCATCTGTTTTCTTCATTCGTAAAATAGATATCAGGGAAAATGCGCTCGACCAGATCTGTATATTTGATTTCTCCATGCTCCGATACTAACCATTCTACATCTTCATCTGAAAGTGTCTCTGTGCTGTTTTCAATGAGAGCAGATGCCATCAGGTGATTAAACCGCAGATAATCATTGTACGTTACTTGCTTGCGTTCTTGTTTAAGACGGTATGCAACGGCACCTGTTCCTCCAAACACGTCCAAGCATGTATTAAAATCCAAATCGGCCATCTGATACCAAATCCAATCGAGTAATTTTGCCTTACTACCTTGATATCTTGTCTGCGGAAAAGCGTGCTTCATTGCTATGTCTTGTGCCGAAAATAATGTCAGGTTTGCCACTGTCAAATTATAGTTATGAATGTAGAACATGCCAATGGTTGATCAAGCGATTGTCTTGCCTTGATCCATGCAAGAACGGGCACTGTCCCAAAAATCCACCGGTGACCATGGGGATGATGACGTTGCACGCGTAGAGAACGATCACATCCGCGAGGAGCGCGAGGATGAGACCGACGATGGCGTGCAGCGCAATCTTCTTGGCGTCCTCGAGCCTCGAGGGTTCCCCCGCCGAGGTCGTCAGCTTGATGCCGGCGTAGATCAATACGGCGATGGCCGCCCCGCCGATGAGGTGGAGGATGAACGTCGCAACCTGCGAGAAGAGATAGAGCACGCTCTCGAAACCGCCACCGCCCTCCGGAATCGCGGGGAACGTGCCGCGGAGGATTTGCCACATCCTGCAGACCGAGGGATCGCTGCCGCCGGTTCCGCACCCGAGTTGATCGAGCGAGGTTGCGTGCGCCGCGGTGGCGATGAGCCGGAGGATGGCGGAGAGAAGAGCGGTCATATCAAAAACCGACGTGGATGAAGGCCGAGACGATGGCAGGGCCGAGGTTGACGACGATGGCGCCGATGATCGCCCACAGAATCATGTTCACCGCTTTGGTGAATTCGTCCGACTTCCCGCGCGCGTACGCGAGCCGGATGCCCGCGATGATGATGGCGAGGAGGAGGAGGGTATCGAAGACATCGATCATGATGTTCACGGCGGTGCGCATGATGGAGAGCATGGCATCGCCGCCGCCGGAGATGTACTGCTGGGATGCGATGAACGAGACGGCGATCTGGGAAACCATCGTGACGCCGAGTCCCGTGAGGGCATAGACGATGGCCTGCTTCGCCTTGGTCGTCCTGCCCTCGTCGCCGTACATGAACACCATCTGGATGCCCGCGAAGATGATGAAGATGATCGAGGTGCCCGCGGCGATGGTCGTGAGCAGCGCGATGATCCCGGGCAGCGTGAAGAGGAAGACGACGTCGATGATCCCGGCCTGGCAACCGGGGAGTCCTGTACAGACGACCGTGAGCGCTCCGGCATGCAGAGGAAAGAAGAGGAAGACGAAAGCCAAGGAGAGGAACAGCGCGGTTTCCATCTACTGGAAGAAGGTCGGATTGAGGATGTGGAGGATGATGGCGGAAAAGAGGATGAGAAGAAGTCCCAACGCGGCATGCAGGAGCTGGGTCTTCCCCGCTTCCATCTTCGTCGAGTCTCCGGCGACGATGATCTGAATGCCGCTGATGAGCGCCCACAGGAGCGCGATTCCCGCCGCCGTGCCCACAATCCACGGATAGAGCTCATCGAAGTAGCCCCAGAAAGCGGAGAACGGCTTGCTGTTATCGACCGCAATGGAGCAATTGCCGTTGATGCACTCCATGAGCGGGATGCTGCCCTGCGCGAGAGCAGCGACGGGAAGGAGGAGGAACGCCACGCCGAGCGAAGGAGAGATGAAGCGAGCCATCTGGACAGTATAGCACTTTCTTTGCCCTTCCTAAAGCCAAGTTCTGTCCTCGAGGAACAGGGTTGTTTCATGTTGAAGAACGATGGAAACGATAGTAGAACCGCCATGTGTCGCTATCGAAACCACTGAACATTGTTTACAATGTCCTCGTGTGAAGCAGCCCCTCCTCTCCTGGTTCATCACCGTCATCCTCTCCCTCCTCCTCCTTACTCCAGAGGTCGCTGCTTTCGCCTCACGAACATCCTCCGCAACCGTCAGCGCTGCCCAGAGGAAGGAAGGAGAAGTGTTCACCGTTGCACGAGCCACGCAGAAAACAAAGAAGAAGACCTCGAAAAAGAAAGGAGCAAAAAAGTTACAGAAACAAACAGGGAAAAGGGACAAGGAGACTCCAGGACCACTGTCCAACAACACCGGTTCTCGAGACTGCAGCAGTATTACCTGTCTTGTGCAGAGTTCGAAGCAGTGTCAGCCAGTACATGCTACCCTGGACACGATAGAGAGAGGAGAGAAGGCTTCCCCCTTCACCATCACCACATCCATCGAAGTCCAGGGGAAAACGACAGACGGCAACCATTGCATGGTCTCCTACCACCTCACTCGTTTCACGGGTCCCTATGACCCCTCCCTCCAAAACCTCATTGGAACAGAAGGCACGTGTCTCGCTGGATTCACGGAAACGGGAATGATCTTCGACCTGGAATCGCTCCGAAGAGAACTAGAAGACCCTCATAGCTTCGGCATTCTTCCCTTTCTCGTCAGCACTGGCATCACAAACAGGAGCATGACACAGTGCACGGGAAGTCTCTTCGAGAACCTCAGGGCCACCTCTGGGGGATGACCACCGAAGTGCAACCCTCTATGGGTTGAGGGGCAGATGAAAGTTTACACCTGAGGGGCGCAGTGGAATCGTCACGTTCGTATCTGCCTAACATCACTGAGACAACAACTCTTTCGCCGCGAAGCCGGATGGAGCGCCAAACTCGACGCTATTAGAATCGCCATGTGTTCCGGGATGGCACTCGCATGATGTACGATGCCGCGCACATGGCCGCTCCGTTCTTCACGCTCAAAGGCAAGACGCTCGTCCTCATCGACTGGGCGAACGTCTTTCACGCGCAGCGCAAGAACGGGTGGAACGTCGATACCCGCAAGCTCTTCACCCTCTTCAAGAATCATCAGGAGGTGCAGGACATCGTCCTCTTCCATGGAACGGATCAACATGAGAAATCGGCATCATTCCTCACGGCACAAGCCGCCATCGGCTACCGCATCGTCACGAAGGCCGTGAAGAAGGTGCCGGTGACCGTCGATCACGAGGGCAAGCTGCTTGCAAAGCCCATTCTCCGCCGCAAGTGCGACTTCGACGTCGAGATTGCAAAAGAGATTCTCCTGAGCCTGGATACGTACCAAGGCTTCATCCTCGTGAGCGGCGACGGCGACTATGCTCCGATCTTCGACGCGCTCCGCGAGCGCCGCAAACAGGCGATCCTTGTGTTCCCGAAAGGAGGACTCGGGCGGGAGTACATCGAGGACGAACAGCGCAAGCAGGCGGTCTTCCTCTGTTCTCTCGAACGTCTGCGCCCCTTCATCGAGACAAAAAATATCCCGGCGGGACCGAAATCCCGTCGGGCGTGATTGACTCCATTATACCGATACGCCGTGTGTGGTCAAAGGCTTTTTGCAAATATCCCAGATTTCTCGCCACTCCTGCCACTGTCGCCTTTTTGTCGATTTGAATGGGAAAAACAGGATCGGCAACTCATAGGGCGAGACGTGGCAAGACCGCACTCAACCGAACTTTGCTGAGTTTTCCGACGCCATAAAAAACCTATTCCTGGAGCAGGAACCAGCACTGGTTCTGAAAGTCCTGGCTCAGGCGGTAACAGTTCGCGTGCGAGAGGACGCCGAGATACGACTGCAACGATTGCTCGACGCTTTCTTCTGGTATCAGCCCCGCCTTGTGCGCGGTGATGCGCTCGCGGAGCTTTCGCATAATCCGCCGTCTTGCTTTCGTACGGAGAACGCGATGATGCGGCAGCAGCACGTACCCGAGAAAGTCGATGCCCTGCCCGTACTTTCGGATCGTCACTTTGTGCGGGTGAAGGTCGAGGTGCAGGTGCTCTTTAAGGAAGGAGCGGATAGGTATGAGCAGCGCTTCCAGTGCCTCACGGCTTGCCGCGACGATCACGAAGTCATCCGTGTAGCGGACATAGCGTTTGATCTTGAGCGTTTGCTTGATGAACTGGTCGAACTCGTTGAGGTAAATGTTCGCAAAGAGCTGAGAGGTGAGGTTGCCGATGGGGATGCCCGTCTGTCCGAAAATCACGGAGTCCTTCGCGGTGAAACTCTCGATGATCTCGCGGAGGAGTATGATTGTTTTTTCGTCCTTCAAGCGTTTTTCGAGGATTCCGAGCAGGATGTCGTGATCGACGGACGCGAAGAACTGATGGATGTCGCACTTGAGGACGAAGCAAGGTCGCGTCCCGTTGCGGCTCACGCTCCTGAGCATCCGGTCTAGGGCATCCACTGCTTTGTGCGTCCCTTTGCCCTTCCGGCAGGAGAAGGAATGGGCGATGAACGTCGGCTCAAAGATGGGATTGAGCACGGAGCATACTGCGTGGTGCAAGATACGGTCCTGCACGGTCGCCTTGTGAATCCGTCGCTGCTTGGGATCGCAGATGGTGAATGCGCTGTATGGCTGGTGCCGGTACGTTCCAGCCGTAAGCTCACGGTGCAGTCGAAAGAGGCTCTGCTCCAGCATCCGCTCGAACTCCTGCACGTCCTTCCGCCCCTGCTTCCCTTTGCGGAACTCCTCCCACGCAGTGAAGAGGTTTTCCTTGAAAGTGATGCGCTCAAAGAGGTGTCGGTGTACCTGCAGTAACCGCTCACTGACCTTGCAACCCAAATCGGCTTGACGGGATTCGGCCGGTTTTCCAAAAGTCATTCTACGGCTCTGTACGAAGAGATTGGGCGGTTCTGTGTTTTTTGCAACGCACAGCATGATCTTCTCCTGTGTT
>JACOTD010000001.1 GCA_016178535.1 Candidatus Peregrinibacteria bacterium | reverse complement strand
ATTGATCGTGAGGAGCGCACCGGAGATGGTGCCGGAGACATCCAACGCCGTCAGCGCCCCCGTCTTCCCGATCGCCAGTCTTCCTCTCACGTACCCTCCGCTCTGCACCAGAAGCGTATTCCCCGACATCGAGCCGGTGAACGCACCCGATCCGTACACCGTCAACGGTCCTTTGCCCACCTTGCTGTTCCCGAGCACCAGTTGCGATCCCGAGAACGATGCACTCAGCGAGAGGGCGCTATTGGCCAGTGTCAGGCCCTGGGCCGCCGCCGTGCTCCCTCCCGCAACCGTCGTCCACGAGAGCCCGTCCGATCCGTTGTTCGTCAGCACCTGCCCATTCGTTCCCTGCACCGCAGACCAGGTGTACGCATGCCCATTGATGGTCGTTGAGTTGCCAGAGACAACGAGAGAAGTTCCTGACATTGCCCCAAGAACATCGAGAGGTGCCAAAGGAACGGTCTTCCCGATGGCTGCTCTCCATCGGACGTATGCGCCACTCTGGATCAGGAGAGTATTCCCCGACATCGATCCCGTGAATGCCCCACTGCCGTACACCGTCAATCGCCCCTTGCTCACCGAGCTCAACGTTCCACCGAGCACCGTGTTTCCAATCATGTTGTTGATGCCGCCGGGATTCAGCAATGTGAGCGCGGAGCCGGAGATCGTTCCCACCACCTCCAGCTTCGCCGCCGTGGGACTCAGCTTTCCGATGCCCGTGTTGCCCGAGATGTAGGTGTTGTGCGCGATGATCCCGCTGAAGCGCACGGCATCCGGGTCAATTCCCATCTGCAGAAGATTGTCGTAGAGTTGCTCTTGGTGGGGGTGGCTCGGTGCAGCATCTGAATTGTCACTCATGATGCTCGGGGTTCGATTCCCCGCACCTCCACCACAAAGGACGACATATCCATTGACAGTAAGGCATTCGTCGGCTAAGCTGCTCGCAGGTGACAATTCAGATGTCTGCGCCGTGTTAGCGTCAGTCCAATCGCTCCCGAAAGGGGGCTTTTGGTATGCGTGGAGATAGGCGAGGTACGCCTCTTCCTGTTTCTGCGTCAGTGCTTTCCCGGCCCGCGTATCCACGTAGTGCCCGCCGACGAAGTTGTGCGTGCCTTCGACTTCGATGTCGTAGACCCGCTCCATGCCCGCGTATGTGATGGAGACGATGCGCTCGAAGGCGAGGGTTGACTGGATGACATTCTCCGGCTTATCATCACTCCCCATGGCCCTGACCGATGTACAAAAAGAACGGCTTTCCGGCATCTGCGCCGACATTGGGCAGGTCGCGCTGGCATCGATCTTTCTGCCCTTTCTCATTGACTCGTTCAATATACTGGGCGCACTATTGGGATTGGTTATGTCAATCATTTTCTGGTACTTCAGTTTGTTTCTGCCTAGAGTATGACTCTCCCTAGCGACGGTATTCTGCTCTTCTACCTTATTCTGGCCATCCTCGGCTTGGCCGTTGCCATATTCGTCCATGCCACGCGCGGCGGATCCGGGCATGGCAAGTGACGCCACCGCAATCCGGTCTCCCGCCTTCAGTCCCGCCGTCTTCACCCACGTCGTCCCGGGGCGCTTCGACGCGTCGCCGATGGAGACGATGCGGCCGAAGGTGACCGCGGCCTTTCCGATTGACTGCTTCCCACTGCCGGGCCTATCATCGGTCCCCGTGCGCACATCGCTCACCATTATCGATACATCGACCTTCCGTGGCATCCTTGCCTCCTCCGCGGATATGCCAAGGAAACTCCTCGAAGATACCATTGATTTCATCGAACTCTCCTCCTCCGAATCCGCCCGGCAAACGCGGGAGCGTATCCGTGAGGCCGATAAGGCAAAATCGTGGGTGCCGATGTTGCGGGCGCATCGCGCGGCGAAGAGGTTTCGTTGAGCGGGATCCGCATTATGCGCGTCTTCTACCATCCTCGGGTTCATAAAGAGCTGCTGCGCATTCCCAGGAAGTTCCGCCTGCAGATCGTCGACCGGGTGGAAGAACTTTCTGTCCTGACGCATCCCCTCCAGCATTCGCAGGTCGTCAAGCTCAGTGGCAGGCGCACCGCGGATTTCCGTCTCCGTTCCGGCGATTACCGTGTGAAGTTCACCTTGAGAAACGGAGGTGACATTCTCATCACGGATATCGAAGCGCGACAGGTCGGATACTAGGCCGGTCGCCCCCCCGACCGCCGCAATCCTGTCTCCCGCCTTCAGTCCCGCCGTCTTCACCCATGTGGTCCCGGGGCGCTTCGACGCGTCGCCGATGGAGACGATGCGATCCCATTGCAGAGCCGGAACCGTCACGGTAGTCTGAAGGGTGATGTTTCCATCGCTGCATTCGATGGATTTGGCCAGGCTGCAAGAGAACTGTTCAGCCATTTGTCTGGACGTCGCGCAGGTACTGTTCGCCTCTATTTTCCTCCCCTTTATCATTGACTCTTTTAGGCCATGGCTGGCATTATCGGGGCTCGCACTGTCATTCGTGTTCTGGACGCTCAGTTTTTTCTTCCTCTCCTTCAAGCCATGACTCTCGACGCTCTTACACTGTTCTACATGATTGCTGACGCCACCGCAATCCTGTCTCCCGCCTTCAGTCCCGCCACCTTCACCCACGTCGTCCCGGGGCGCTTCGACGCGTCACCGATGAGATCCCCGACCGGCTGGAACCCGAGCTCCTCCACCGCGGTGACCGCATGTGGATGATACCCTTCCACCAGGTACGGGTGATTGCCCGTCGTCCGGATCGTCCGTCCCCCCTCGGTCGTGATTTTGAACACCGGCTGAACGCCCTTGTCCAGGAGCCCCTTGATCCGCGCCGTCGTGAGCCGCCCGGTCGCTTCATCGAGCGTCTGCACCTGCTCCCCGCCATGGATGTCCTTGATCTGCGTCGTGGAGACCCGTCCGTTCGAAACGAGCGAGAGCTCCGTGTCTCCCGTCACGCACTGCCCCACGACGTGGAGCTGCTGCACCGGCGCATTCGTCCCCACCCCGAAGTTCCCGAGGATGTACCCACCGCTCTGCACGAAGAGAGTATTGCCCGACATGCTCTTCGTGAACGCCCCCGATCCGTACACCGTCAGCCTCCCCTTACTCACCGAGCTCAACGTTCCACCGAGCACGGAGTTCCCAATCACGTTGTTGATGCCGCCGGGATTCAGCAATGTGAGCGCGGAGCCGGAGATCGTTCCCACCACATCCAACGCCGTCAGCGCCCCCGTCTTCCCAATGGCCAATCGTCCCCGAACGTACCCCCCGCTCTGCACCAGAATCGTATTCCCCGACATCGATCCCGTGAACGCTCCACTCCCCACAACGACGAACTTCGCCTTCGGACTCGCCGTCCCAATCCCGAGC
>JACOTD010000014.1 GCA_016178535.1 Candidatus Peregrinibacteria bacterium | reverse complement strand
GCTTGCGCAAGCGAATGGCATCAGACTTCTTCATGATGAAAGGGGGGAAGATGTAAGCGTGGGAGTGTAAACGTTTATCTGCCCCCACGTGTAAACATTCATGCGCCCCTCAGGTGTAAACTTTCATCTGCCCCTCAACCTCTAGCCATCTCACCATTCCGTCTCTTCAGAATTGACCTCACTGCCATGTACTTCCGCGACACCCTCCAATCGGCCTTCAGAGGAGTCAGCGTCAATGCGCTGCGCTCGCTGCTCACGATGCTCGGCATCATCATCGGCGTCGGATCGGTGGTGCTCATGAGCGCGGTGGGCGCGAGCATGCAGAGGGTGATTCTCGGACAGATCAGCAGCCTCGGCGCCAAGAGCATGGTCATCTTCCCCGGGCAGCAGCAGGGGGGTCCAAACTCCGTCACGACTGGGCATGACAGCCTCACCTTCGACGACATCGATCGCCTCAAGCTCCTGCAGACGATCACGACCGTGGCGCCCATCGTCTTCGTCCAGGGTAGGACGAGCTACGGCAGCCAGGATGCCTCGCCGCGCGTACTCGGCGTGCCGCCGGAATTCTTCTTGAACCAGAAGATCTTCCCCCAGGAAGGCCGTCTGCTCGATGCCGGAGACCAGGAGGGCGCCAGGTTCGCCGCCGTCATCGCCCCGGATGCCCGCGACAAGCTCTTCGGCTCCGTCGATCCTCTCGGCAAGCGCATCAAGATCGGCGAGAATCACTACACGATCGTCGGCGTCACGAAGGCGATCGGGTCGCAGTTCTTCCAGAACGTCGATGACCGGGTGTACGTGCCGCTCTCCGTCGCGCGCACTGTCACTGGGCAGAAGTACGCCAACTACGTGACCATGCAGGCGACGGGCAGCTTCGAGCTCGCGCTCGACGACGTCACGTTTCTCCTGCGGCATCTCCACGGAATCAAGAATCCCGGGAACGATCCAAAGAAGGACGACTTCGTCGTGCGATCTTCCGCGCAGGCGAACCAGATCCTCTCCGGCGTCTCGCTCGGCCTCACGCTCTTCATTACGACCATCGCGGCGATCTCGCTCCTCGTCGGCGGCATCGGCATCATGAACATCATGCTCGTCTCCGTCACCGAGCGCACCCGCGAGATCGGTCTGCGGAAGGCCGCCGGCGCCAAACGGCGGGACATTCTCCTCCAATTTCTGCTCGAGTCCGTCCTCCTGACGTTGCTTGGCGGATGCATCGGACTTGTGCTCGGCATCGCCCTCGCCTTCGTCGCCGCGGCCATCGTCACGAAGCTTCTCTCCACCTACGTCTTCGTCGTTTCCCTCCCCGCCACCATCGCCTCACTCATCATGGCCGCGGTCACGGGGCTCGTCTTCGGGGTTTCCCCCGCGCGACGGGCGGCGGCTCTCTCTCCCATCGAGGCACTGCGATACGAATGATCCATTGATACAGGTACAGACGCCGCATGCGGCGTCTGTACCAGTCACCATCACCCAATCCCATGCTCCTCTCCGACACCATCCGTACGGCTCTCTGCGGCATCACCGCCAACACCTCGCGCTCCGCACTGACGATGCTGGGGATCATCATCGGCGTCGCCTCGGTCGTGCTGATGGTCTCGATCGGCAACAGCTTCCAGACGTACGTCCTCACCCAGATCGCTTCGATCGGGACGAACACCATGGATGTCCTCCCAACCGGCCTCCAGAAATTCGGCGGGAATACCCAGAGCCTCACGCTCGAGGATTACAACGCCATCAAGCAACTCTCGACCGTCACTTCCGCCTCCCCCGTGATTCTCGTCAGCCAACCTGTTCATTACGGGAAGGACGCGTGGAATCCGATGGTGATGGGGACCCGCCAGGAGATCTTCAAGAACTACAGTCTCAAACTCGATCGTGGCCGTCTGCTCGAAGAGAGCGATGACGATGGCGCCCGGGCCGCTGCGGTCGTCTCCGCGCAGACGGCAATCGACCTCTTCGGAAACGTCGATCCCTTGGGCAAGCGCATCACCGTAGGAGAATTCTCCTTCACGGTTGTCGGCGTTCTGAAGAGCCAGGGCTCGGCGCTCCTCCAGGATCTCGATAAGCCCATCTACATTCCCTTCTCGAGGGCAAAGGCGATCACCGGGCAAACGTACCTCACGTACATCACGCTCAAGACAGTGGGGGATCCCGAGGTCGCCAAGGCGGACGTCACCTCGCTGCTGCGTCAACGTCACCACATCAGCAACCCCGAGAACGATCCGGACAAGGACGACTTCATCGCGCGCAGCGCCGAGCAAATCTCGAGCATCGTGAACTCCGTGACGCTCGGCCTCACGATCTTCCTCTCGCTCATCGCGGGCATTTCGCTGCTTGTCGGCGGCATCGGGATCATGAACATCATGCTCGTCTCCGTCACCGAGCGCACCCGCGAGATCGGCCTGCGGAAGGCCGTCGGAGCCAAACGCAGGGACATTCTTCTCCAGTTCCTCCTGGAAGCCGTCTCCCTCACCCTCACAGGCGGCATCGTCGGCATCGTCATTGGAGGATCGGTCGGTTGGATTCTCGCAAAAGTCGCCGCGAAGTTCCTGGGTTCCTTCCCGTTCGTCGTCTCGATCGGTGCGATCCTCCTCGCAATCGCGATGGCAGTTGGTGCCGGTCTGATTTTCGGTTTGTATCCGGCGAAGCAAGCGGCGGATTTGAGTCCGATGGAGGCGCTCAGGTTTGAGTAGAGAACGTACTGCCCGAATGGAAAGAGATGCCTGAATTCGCTTTGCTGCAAACGGCGCATTGCCAATTCCTTGCTGTGGCTCCATGAGTGATGGTAGGATTGTATCATGATTTTCTCCAGGAAGAACGCCGGCAAGTGGGTTGCCAGCAAGAAAGGCCGCGTCATCGACGCATCGAAGAAGCTGGAGACACTTCTTCGGAGGGTGGAACGGAGGAAAGACAGACAAAACATCTGGTTCGACAAAGTGCCCACGGCCCCTTTTGTCGGAACTTCCCATGGAATTTGAATACACGAAGCGGGAGTGGAGCCGTGGAGCTGTCTACGTGCCGACTCTTCCCATCTGCCTGAACGGCTTTCCCATTGGTCACGTCCTCGTCGATACTGGTGCCGATGCAACGGTCCTGCCGATGGAACTGAAGGACGTGCTGGGCGTCGATCTGGATAGGGAGCGAACCCTCTGGTTTACAGGTGCAGCTGGAGAGAACTGCAAGGCAATTCCTTCGGTGCAGCCGATCGAATACTCCGTCGAACAATCCGGGTTCCGGCGGCTCATCTGGAAGGGAATCGTCTTCTTCGCCGAACATCAGGCGACGGCGCTCCTGGGACAATATCAATGCCTCTCTGAACTTCGGATAACGCTGGATGGTAGGAAGAGACAGATCAAAATCGAGTAGTGATCGCAAGCATGCATACACATTCGTTCAGGGTAAACTTCCATGGTTTACCATGAGGAGTCCTTCGATGTCTCTCAGGATACACTCCGCGACGAATGGTGGTGCGCGTTCGTAAAAATCCGAACCGATTTTAGCAGGAACTGGCGCGGCGGCTGAAAAACCAAGCCTGTGCTGAGCTTGCCGAAACAGGCTGGGGCAGTCGCCGCGCCTTAACCAAACCTTCCGGCCGTTGCAGGACGATTTCCAACTGTTCGTCTGCTGCACTGATTACCAGAAAAGGACTCCCACCATCAGTCCGACGGCGAACACCAAGCCATATGTTCCAACGTATGCGACACCCAATCGAAACTTGCTCCAGCCGCAACGCCCGTTAATCTCTCTCGCTTGCGCACGCAGCTTTTCCGCATTGGCAGACATTTCCTCCGCATGTGCCTTCCTCTGTGAGTCGTTCATGTCAAACACCCACGTTGCTCGACCTTGGAGTTCCGGAAGAAACAACCTCTTGGCATCGCCGTTACTGTCAGTGGGGAGTGGCATATCCCAAGTTCCTCAGCCGTGTTTCCATCGCAATAGCGGAGACGCCAAAGGATCTGGCCAGTGAGAGAAGGGTATCCTCCGTAATGTTTCCGGAAACCCGCTCCCGAACCTCCAGCTCAGGCATAATCAGATTTCCCGCAAATTCATTGGCCTCGAGTTCCCTCTCGGTGTGCCTTTCCCGATTATCGCGGGCAACAAACTGACTGTCGACAAACTCGTCGCAAAGATCCCGGTGCACAAAAAAGTGCCCCAACTCGTGCGCAATCGTGAACAGCTTGCGCTGCTGCGAGTCGCTCCGATTCACATAGATTACCCAGTGATCACTCTCCTTACGGAGCGCTCCAGACATCTCGTACAAATCCGCTTCCATAATGCGCACTTCATGATCCGAGGCAATCTTGCTGACGAGTTCATACGGATCCGACACCTGCCTGTACTTTGCCAACAGTTCATTGGCCTTCTGCTGTATCTTTTGCGCCTGTCCTGGCTCAAGCAGTCTATTCATCGTGAGAGGATTTTACAGGGTATCGTTCGGGGGAAACAAGTCGCATATTCCGCGTTTATTGGTACAATCACGAGCATTCTGCCATGACTCCCAAATCGAAGATCCAGTCGCAGGAAGATATCAAGAAACTCCAGGAGGAGTCAGAACATCTTGAGCTACCTGAGCAGAGGAAGGTCTTCGCCGTTTCCCCGAAGCTCCGCAAGCGCGTCCATAACCTGCCCGACCCCACGCGACCGCCGCTCGGGTACGACGAGAAGAAGGCGTTGACTCGTCCAGAAAAGCCCGCCGCTGGCGGGAGAAAGGGAACGCGGTGCAGTGACAAGCGGCGCGCGGCTGGCGCGCCCTTGCAGAATCACGCGGATTTCGCACTTGGTGGGCCGGGCTGATCGGCGTTCGAACTGAAATCGATCAAACGTTTGATTTGCTGCGAATAACCGAGAGCACGCTTTATGGCATGCAGATTCTTGCAGCATGATAAAGCAGGAACAAGGCGCACTGCTATACTCCGCCCGTGCTTGAACAATTCATTCAGTTCGCTCCGGGAAGGACTTGCGTCTGTATCGACGCAGCGAACCTCGAAAGCGCCGCCAAGGACCTGGACTGGCACATCGACTACCGCAAACTCAAATCTCTCTTCAGCAGTGAGAAATGCATCGGTCTCCGTCATTACTGCGTGCGGCATGGAACCGCGAATCAGGGTGCCTTCTTTTCGTTTCTCAAGCGGGCAGGTTTCACGCTCGTGACCAAGCCGCTCAAGCGCATCAAGGCGGATGACCCGCTGGAGGCCGATCTGCGGAAGGCAAATTTCGACGTGGAGATCGCGGTCGATGCCGTTGCAACGATGGCGCAGTTCGACACGCTCATCCTCTTCTCCGGTGATAGCGACTTCGCCTACCTCATCGATTTTCTCCGTCGGAGGGGAAAGCACGTCGTGGTCATGTCGACGCGGTATCACGTCGCGCGCGAACTCGTGGAGCGCAGCAGCAAGTATCTGGACTTGCGTCACCTCAAGCCATGGATCGTTCGGGACAGTAAAGCAATGAACGCGTGAACGAAAAAAGCCCGTCTTTTGCAACGGGCAGTTGATGACGGGCTTTCACCCGCGAGAATGAGTATATACCCGGTCTGAGAGTGGAATCAATCAAAAAAAAGATCGAAAATGCTATACTTTCGCGTGGTTGATGAGGATTACGATCACGCTCCCACCGGCAATTGAAGATCAACTCCGCGTCCAGGCAAAAGCCACGGACAAGGATATCAATACCTTCGTCGTCGACGCGGTGGAAGCATGGCTGTTGCGTCGGCATCAGTCCCACGGTCATCCGCAATAGCGGTGCTCTTGCGCCGTGCTATGCGCACGTCAAGCATTTGGTGTGCAATTGTCATGCAAATGTCGTTGGTGGTGCGCCTACGAAAAAATCAGAACGCAATTCCAGCCTTCGCCGAGGCTACGGCCGGCAGGTCGGGGCGGCGCCTGAAAAATTCGGGGGCAGGCGCCGCCCCGCATACCGACGATCGCGCCGGTTCCAAAACGATTTCAAGGTGTTCTCGGGCAGCATACGCACCTTCAGCCCCCTGGTTTCAGCCGATCAGTCCATTCCCCATAAAGCCGTTCGCCACCATCGACCGGAATGCTCACACCAGTGACATGTTCGGTAATTTCTTCGGACGCCAGAAGTACTGCCATTTTGGCAATATCCTCCGGGAGCGCCGACTTCCCCCCGAGAGGAATGTATGGATTGTCTGCTCGTTCTTCCTGTTCTACCTCAACGTGCCCGGGAGCTATGGCGTTCACACGGATTCCATGGGGCCCATACTCAACCGCGAGTTCCCGCACAAGCATTTTGATGCCTGCCTTTCCCATACTGTAGGGAGGATGAAGACGTCGCACCGTTTCTTCATGTACTGAAGAAATGAAGATGATGGAGCCCCTGACATGGCCACGCATGCCCTCAATGACCTGCTGCGTAAGGTACGTTGTCCCAACCATGTTCACCTTGGCAAAGGAATCGAGGTCATCCCACGTCTGCTCTCTAAACGGCTTAAAGTTCCAGAAGAAAGCGTTGTTGACGAGAATATCGATCTGTCCAAAATGGCCCCTTACATGCGCCATCACCCGATCAATATCCTCCTTCACACCCAGATTACATTGCAGAAACTCCGCTGATCCTCCTTCATCTTGAATCGTAGAGGTGGTGTTCTGTCCTTCTCGCTCGTCTTTATCTACAAGGAGGACGTGTGCCCCCAGCTCAGCAAAGAGACGGGCTGTCCCTTTACCGATACCTTTGGCAGCACCTGTTACAATGGCTTTTTTGTCACTGAGGCTGGGGAGATTTGGGCGCATGGGGATGGGGAAGAAGTTGAGCACCTTCGTGCACGGATGCAAGCTTGTTTTGTGACGTTGATTGTTTGAACAATACTTCGTCAGCAGCGTTCGTGAATCCATCGATATCTTCCATGCTGAGGTGCCCGGCGGTGCAGACCGTAAAGGTTCCTCCTTCGGGGCCTTCGTGTCCGTAGATGACAAAGTACCCGAGCTCACGTAACTGTGTAACGAACCGCTTGTAATCCCATCCTACAGGGAGGTACAGAGACACCGAGTAGTTGCCCATGTACTCCGGTTTCGCCGTAAGCTGGAGACCCCTCTGCATCGCCCACTCTTTCACCCGACCGATCTTCGTCTCGATGGCGGATCTCCGCGCCGCCACCCCCTCTTCGAGGAGCTCGCGCGTTGCCTCTCGAAGCGCAAGAATTGTTTGTGCCGGGACCAGTGCCTGTGGCAGGCCTGTTTTCCGCTGATACATCTGTTCTCCCTTGAGGTCGAGAGAGTGAATGAGAGAGGGGGAAAACTCAAGACTGTCAAGAATTTCCTTTTTCATAGCCACAATGCCGATATTTCCGGTAGAGCGCAGCACTTTCGTTGCGTTGATAATGAGCGCATCCACACTCTCCTTCTCATACTCAACATCCTGAACAATGAGAGAGGACATGGCATCGAGTACGACGGTGGAACTGTAACCGCTCACTGACCTTGCAACCCAAATCGGCTTGACGGGATTCGGCCGGTTTTCCAAAAGTCATTCTACGGCTCTGTACGAAGAGATTGGGCGGTTCTGTGTTTTTTGCAACGCACAGCATGATCTTCTCCTGTGTT